>CAJTPJ010000001.1:0-144846 GCA_910578145.1 uncultured Christensenella sp.
TTGGGCTTTAAAAAACCCGTTGATTTATTTAACTTTTTCTTATCTATGTGTTGCTCTTAGTTTGACAATTCACTAATAAAATTATTACGAAAAAATAACCCCGCCCGACCATTTGGTCGGGCGGGGAGTTATTTATTATTTGTCTTCGCCGTTATCTTCGGAGGGAGTTTCCTCGGTAACTTCTTCGGTAACCTCGGCTTCTACAACTTCGGTTTCCTCAACGGTTTCGGCAGGCTGTTGGTTTTCAACCTCTGCATTTTCAACCGTTTCGGTTACTTCTTCGGGTTGAGACGTGGTTTCCGTTTCGGAATCCTCGCCGTCGCCGCTAACTTCTTCCTCGTTTTTAACAAGATGAAGTTTCTTGATATAACGGTCGCGCTGGCGGTAAACGTTTTTGCTCTTTTTATCGTCCGCGCTCTTTTTGTAATACTTTTTAACTAGCATTCTCGTAAGCAACGAGATAAGCGTTATAAGCAGGATGACTACGAGAATAATCGACGAAACGTATAACCAAATATCGCCGCTTTCTGTGTCCTTATCTTCTTCGCCGTCCTCGCCGTCGTCCGTGCCGTTGTTAAGGCTAATGCTCTGGTCTACAGCCGAGTAGTCGGCAAATACGTTATATGAATTGTCGTTTTTGTTTTCATACTCGAAGTAAGCAAGCGTTTCACCGAAATCACCGGCGTTATAATCGTAACCCGTCGCGCCGTCCTCGGCAGTGCCGGGATTGAAAGGTACGTACGATTCGGAGTCGTAAAGGGTGTAGGTGTAATACTTAGCGTTGTAGTTAAATTGCGCTTTAACCGCGTTTACTTCAGTTTCGGTAAGCACGCCGTCTTTAACAAGCGTTTCTTCAAAGTACGAAATATTTTCTGCGTTAGAAGAAATTTTGTCAAGATTGTGGTACTTTTCAAGTACTTTCGCCTTGTAAGCGTCAATTATATTCTTTTCATACTCGCCTATTACGTTAGCGTAGTTAGAAGAGGTGATGGGGTAGGAAACGTAGTCAAACGCCACCGCGCCATCGCCAAGATTTTCAATTTTGCCCGCTTCGTCGCGTTTGCCGTTCCAAAGCTCAAGGCGGTATTTCTTAGCTTCGCTTCCCGTTTTAATAATAAAGTGAACGGTTTTCCACTCGTCGCCCGTGTTGCCTACTTCAACGGAAAGCTCTTCGTTAAGCGCCGTGTAGTCGTATCTTACAATCGACTTCTCAAAACCTTTAACTTCAACCGTTCTTTTGCCCTCTTCAAGGTAGTAATACTTGCCGTCAAGGTACTCGAAAACGCGCGTTCCGTCGGTGTTGGTAAGATAATGGTCTGCAAACTTGCCGTTGGCGGTAGCCGAAGCGTAGTAGTCTTCGCCGTTAACAAGGTCGTCAAACGAAACTTCCTTGCCGTTTTTATCGTAGAATACGTTGTGATCGAATTTGTAGTTTCTGTAATTCTTTACAAGGTTGTAAAGGTTAGCGTAATTAGTTTCGTCTTTCTCGTCGCGGTAGTTTTTGTAAAGCCCGTTTTCATCGTCGTACTTGTAAACTATGTGCGAACGGTGCTCGCTCTCTTTCCAATCCTTGTCAAACTTCTCGTCAAGCACGTTGCCTTCTTCGTCGTAGTAGAAGGTGTAAGCGGGGGTGGTGTAATTAAGAATATTTTTAGGGCTGTCCGCGTCTACGAGATAGATATAAGCCTTAGCGTCGCCGCTTACTTTAACTTTTACGCTTACCGCCTGATAGCTGTTAGCCGAAACGGTTTTGCTTCCCGCTGCAAAACCGTAGTTGCTTACGGGTCTGCTGTAATAGGTTGCGTTTTCGTCCCACTCGGTATTTTCCGCAGATTTATAAGTTTTGCCGTTAATTACTATATCGCCGTCTGCGGCTTCGATAAGATAGTTTTTATAGGTGTCTTCCGTTGCCGAAGCCTTTTCAGCGTATATCCTTATATTATTTATAATGATAAGCGGCTGGTAGCAATCAGCGCCGAAAACGTCCTCCCAAGAAGCGTTTGCCTTTCCGAAACTTTTGGAAATAACGTCCCAATTATCGTAATTTACAGCGTATTCTTTATTTATAAGACCGGCCAAACCGTTGGTGTTGTTGGCGTCGTACGAAGGTCTGCTTTCCGCGTCGGTTACGGTGGAGTTGCCGCCGTTTATGCCGTTGTAGTTAGCGGGTACGGAAATTCCCGTTTTTATATCGGAAGTTCCCGTAGCTTCGTCCATTTTGTTGCCGCTCTCGTCGTCCTCTGTAGCGGTAACCGAGAAAAGCGCGCATCTGTCGCCGCTGGTGGCAAGTTTGTAAACTTCCTCGTCAATTTCCAGCGTTTGCATATTTGCAATAGCCGCCCAGCCGCCGTTGTAGGACGTTGCGTCTTTAATAGTCGTGTTGCCAAAGCTGAAATCCACGTGGAATTTAGCTTGCTCGTCAGTGGTGTTTTCTATAAAGAAGAAGCACTGTACCCAGCCGTTGTAAATGTCCTTTTCATCTTCAAAGTCAGAAGTGATATTGGTGGATTCAACTTTAAGCGACTGCGCCGCAGTTTTTTCAATTTCCTTGCCGTTGGAATCAACCTGATAAATTTTAGCGGTTGCCGCGGGCTTTCCGCCCATATCGCTGGTTTTAATCCAGAAAGAAACGATTTTGTATCCGTTGCCGTCAACCGTAAAACTGTTGTCGGCAATAGTGGAGGTGTAAGCCGCGCCCCAAGCTGAAAGCGTTACCAGCATATTGCTGTTTACGCCGTACTTGGGCAATACGCTTATGTCGTTGCCCTCGCCTATAAGTCCGTCGTTAAGCAGTTTAGAGTAATCTTTGCCGTTGAAAAGCGAAGAAGTAAACGCCGTTTTGCCGTCGAACGCTCCGATAAGGTCGTTATCGGTAGGGCGCGCCTCGAAATTTTTAACAAGGCTGTAAGTTTCGTTGCTCTTTATAACGTTGCCCGTAACGTTTGCGCCGCCAAGGCTTTCCGCAGAAGCGTAGTACTTGTTGCCGTCTTTCTCGCTGGTAAGTTTAGCGGTTACGTTGTTTCCGAAAGTTATTGGCGAGTAGGTGTTTGCGTTAGCGTCCGAAAGCGTTCTCTCGGAAGCAAGGTCTACGAGGTAGTGGAAGTTGTAGTTGTGTCTGTTGCCCTGTCCTTCCCTAAGCTCCTTGTCCGCGTTAAAAATTTTGTCGTCCTTTTCGCTGGTAAGCGAGCAGGTGGTGTTTTCAAGCAGGTTTTTATCCGCGCTGTCCTTATAGGTACAGCCTTCGGATTCAAGGTCGCGGTATTTCGTTACCGAAACGTCGTCGAAAAACGCGTAGCCCGTGCATTTTTCCGCGCCCTCGTTTTGTCCAAGCCCTAAACGGAGCTGAATGGTGCTGGAAGCAAAGTCGCACGAGTTAACGTAAACGGTGTACTGCAACCAGCCGTTGCTTTCCGCGGTAATTTCAACTTTGGGATTTTCGTTTTCCGCGTACTTTATAATCTTTTCGGTGTTGATGTTTTTAATTACGAAAGAATCTACGGTAGAGCTGTTAACGGTTTGCACCACTTCGATAAACGCGCCCTTGTCCTGTTCGTCAAGCGCAACGTAGCCCTTGTCGAATTTAATGTCGCTCGTCTTTACCCAAACGGAAATTTCCGCCGCGGTGTTGGCTTCAAGCGTTATGGTATTAGAGGAATAGTATTGGTGAATACCGTTATACTTGCCGTCGGTAGCGTAGTTGTGCACCATAAGCACGTTGCCCACCGACTCTTTTTTATCCTCGTCAAGGAAAAGGTAGCCGTCGTCGTCGGAATAAACGGTAACTTTCTCGTTGCCGTCCATATAATAGTAACCGTTGTCGTCCTTTTGGATATTAAGGTGCGTGCCGGGGTTTTTTATCTGCTCAAAACGCACTTCTTGGGTGTGCTCTTGGTCGAAATAATAAACGCCGGTGTCTTCGTCCTTGTAAACGGGTTTATCTCCTATTTTGCCGTCAACTATGCCGAAATAGTTTTCCGCGCCCTGGTTGTTGATATATTTGTCGTCCGCAACCTTGTCCTTTTCCAAAGTAGCGGCGTAGGGGTCTTTGTAAAGAATATCGCGCGAACGCATCGAGTTATAGTCAATATATTCCTCGCTGGACAAACCTAAGTCGTTGTTGTAATCCAGCGTGTCCGCAAGTTTCGCGTCGGTCAGCTTTTCCCACGCGGCGTCGGAAGTGCCTATAATGCCGCTTTTAACCGAGCTGTCCCCGCCAAGCGTCCAGTCGTTTACGTTGTTTATAAGGTAAACGCCTTTCTTTGGTACGTTAAAAAATTCAAAGTTGCCGTTTTTAAGAAGCTGCGTATCCTCTCTTGCGACGGGGTCGGGGTCGTCCTCGTTATTGTTGGGCGTACAAGCCGCGGCAAGACCGGTGCAGGTTACCGAAAGCGCGCATAAAGCCGCGATAACGGATTTTCTTGTTATTTTTCTTTGAGAGTAATTTTTTGCCATAAAACTCCTGTGAAGTTGCGGTTTATAAAATGCCCGCAATACTTTACTATATATAAATCGTACCTCACTATTTTAATATAATAGCCGTTATTTAGCAAGCAATTATTGCGTAAACTGACGAAAAAAATTTATAATTTTGCAAAAACTGATAATGATTATGGATAAAAAGAAATTTAACGGCGTTCTTTGCGGGCTTCTTACGGGCGCGGTGAACGGACTTTTCGGCGGGGGCGGCGGAATGGTAGTGGTGCCTTTGCTTAAAAATATGCTCGGCTACGACGAGAAGCGCGCGCACGCTACGGCAATCCTCGTAATAGCCCCCGTATGCGCCGCCAGCGCGATAATTTATATAATAAACGGCTATTTTGACGCAAGCGTGGTAATTCCCGCGGCTATAGGCTCGGTAGCGGGCGGGTTTTTGGGCGCGCTTGCGCTTAACAAGTTTCCCGAATTTATAGTAAACGCGGTGTTTATAGCCGTAATGTTCGCCGCCGGCGCGAGGCTGTTGTTTTGAGCTTTATTTTATATCTTGCCGCAGGCTTTTTCGCGGGTCTTTTAGGTGGAATGGGTATGGGCGGCGGCACCGTTTTAATACCCGTTTTAACTATATTTTTGGGCGTTGAACAGCACGTTGCGCAGGCTACCAACCTTATTGCTTTTTTGCCTATGGCGGCGTTTTCTTTAAAAGTTCATAAGGAGCGCGGACTGTTGAAAACGGACGGCGTATGGTGGGTGGTTGTTCCCGCGCTGTTGCTTTCCGTGGCAAGCGGAACGCTGGCTTCGGTTTTGCCCGCGGAAGTGCTAAAAAAACTGTTCGGCGCGTTTTTGATTATACTTGCCGTAAAGGGATTATTCTCAGTGAAACTCAGCAAAAAAAAATGACGGCTATGCCGTCATTTTTTCGATATAAGTTTTTTGAAGGGGCGCATAGTAAACATTTCAAGGCAATACAACGTGCCGGCGGTAAATGCGAGTATGAGCGGCGCGCATATTACAATTTGTAAAAGCGGCCCGCAATACTTGCTTATAATGCCGTGTAAAAGCCACCCGAAAAGGCTTGCCGCGGTAATTACCATAATTCCGCGCAGGGTGTATTTTATGTAACTTACGCCCTTGCAATTTTTTCTCAAAAGCCGCAGGTTTAACGCGGCGCATATCGTCTGCGCCAGCGCAAGCCCCAGCACGTACGAATAAACGCCCAAAAATTTAGTAAGTCCCAAAATGCAGGCAATCATAGCCGCCGCGCCTATAAAAAAGTAAATAAGCGTGCGCTTTTCGCAGTTCATCGAGTTTAAAATCGTATTGGAAATCATAGTAATGCAGGTGGGCAAAATTACTATCGCGCTTACTTGCACTATTTCGCCGCACAGCTCGTTGTCGTACAAAAATACGCTTATCGCGCTGCCAAGCACCAAAAGTACGGGCACCAGCAGAGTTGCAATAAAAATTGCGGCTTTTATGGTTTTTTCCACGTCGTAACGCACGGCTTTTTCGTTTTTGCGGTAATAATTTTCGGAAAGTTCGGGCGCAACCACCACGGCGATAGAGCCGATAAGTGCGTTGGGCGTAAACAGCATAGGCACCGCCATTCCCAAAACCACGCCGTAAAGGCTTATCGCTTCAGAATTGGAGTAGCCGCAGGTGTTTATAAGCAACGCGGGTAAAATTACCGCCACCGCCGAGTTTAAAAGGGAAGTGGAGGTGCGCATAGCCGTAATGGGTGTGGATGCGGCAAGCAAAGGTTTTAGCTGGGGTTTTGGATTTACAAGCCTGCCGCCCTTTTTAAAGTACCAAAAAAGCGAAACTATAAACGAGAAAACGTACGAAACAAGTACCGCTATAGTTGCGTTGCGCGCGCCTATAACGGGGTCGGTAACGCCGTAAATAAGCCAAACGCCCGCAATTACCATAACGGCGTCCTCTAAAAGCTCTATTACGGAATAGGGCAAAAACTGTTTACTGCCCCAAAAAGAGCCGCGTATTACCGCGTAAACCGAAGTTATAACAAGCCCGGGCAATAAAATTATGAATATTTGCAAGCACCTTTCGTCCGAAAACAGAAAGCCGAACGCGTTCCGCCCGAAAAAGAGTATAAGCGCCACGGGTATTGTTACCGCAAGCGTGCAAACTATTCCCGCCGTAACCGCGGCGTGCCTGCCGCGAACGTCGTTTTGCGCGGCGCTCTTTGCCATAAGCCGCGATACGGTTACGGGCACCCCGCTTGAAGCCGCGGTGAGAAACACCGCGAAAACGGTAAGGCAAATTTGGTAAATGCCCAAGCCCTCGGCGCCTATAATACGCGTTAGAATAATGCGATATAAAAAACTTAAACCTTTTTCAACGGTCGAAAACACGGTTACTTGCGCCGCCGACCTATAAATGTTATTCTTCTTCATCAACAATATTCTACAAAGTTTTTCCTTGGAATATGAACGAAATAATTTAATTTTGCGTATGATATATAAATGTTTACGTTAGTTGCCGATAAAAGCAAATATTTTCGGGTAAAAGACGGACAAAGCCGCGAGGAGATAGAGGCGGAGTTGCGTATACCCGCAGGAGAAATTTACGCGGGTAAAATAATAGAGAGGGGCGAACCTATGCAAATTTATTTTGTAAAACCTCTTGAAAATTACGGCGTTATAGCCCGCAAGTTAGACGTGTCGGAAGAGGAGTTAAAAGCCTTAAACGCGCATAAACCCGTATATCCAACCTGCAAATTGTTCGTACCTTACAAAAAACGTCGCGTGAGCATATAATAAACTAAAAACCCAAATTCTAAGGAGGTTAAAATGTCATTTTTTTCAAACTTTCAGTCGGATAAATGTCCCGGCACGATAAGCGGCAATCCTCTGAACGGAATGTGTGAAAAAGTCTGCATTCAGGCGCAGAAGATATTCGACGCCTGCATAAAGCAGATTCAAATTGAAAATTACACGCTCACGCTCACCGACGCCGTTCCTGCCAATCCTACATATCCCTTGACTTTTATAAGCGCGAGGTCAACTTCTTCCTCGGGCAATATTACCGCTTTGAATATCGAGCGTCTGCCCGATAAACCCAGCTGCGCGCGCGTGCAGGCTACGGTAAGTATTCCCGTAGAAGTTTTGTACACCGACGCCAACGGGGTGGACGGTGTTGCACAGGCTACCATAAGCGTTTCCGAAGACGTGCTTTTATACGTTCCCGCACCTTCGATTATGCCCTATAAAGCGACTGCGGAAGTTTCCGCCGTTTGCGCGGAGGGGCGCTTCGTGGAAGGCGGCACTTTCAGTGTAAACGCTTGCATAACGGTAATTTTGAAAATAGCAATCGACGTGGAAATTCTTGTCCCCAGCTACGGTTATTGCGCAATTCCCCCCGCGCAGGATTACTCGCAGGAAGTGTGTGCGGGCTTCTTCGAGCTGCCTTTATACCCGCAGGGCAGAACCTGTTCCAAACAGTAAATTTTCTAAAAAGCGGCGGTTTTTCCGCCGCTTTTGTAATATTTGGCGGGTTTATAAAGTACTATGCCACACATAATCACCTATTTTAAGCATAAAAATGCTTTAATTCCTGCAAAAACTGTGTTATCATAGAAATATATGAAAATTTTCTCTATAAGCGATTTGCACCTTTCGGGGCTTGCGGACAAGCCTATGAATATTTTCGGCGAAGGCTGGGAAAATCACTTTGAAAAAATTAAAGAGGATTGGCGGAAAAAAGTTTCCGACGAGGATATAGTGCTTATCGCGGGCGACGTAAGTTGGGGCACGACTTTGGACGAAGGGCTTTACGATTTGCGCTCGTTAAAAGAGTTGAAAGGCAAAAAAGTTTTTATCCGCGGCAACCACGATTTTTGGTGGAACGGCATTACCAAACTGCGCCTTGCCGCGCCGGACGAAACCTTTTATTTTTTGCAGAACGACTGCGTTAAATTCGGCAACGTTATAATATGCGGTTCGCGCGGGTGGACGTGCCCTGGCAGCGCGGAGTTTACCGCCGACGACGAGCGGCTTTACCGCAGGGAAGCGGAGCGGTTTAAACTGTGTTTCAAGCAGGCGGAAAAGATAAGGGAAAGCGGCGATAAGCTGATAGTTATGATACATTACCCGCCCTTTTCGCTAAAATCGCCGTCCACCGAATTTACTTCGCTTTTCGAGGGCGAGCGTTGCGATAAAGTAGTTTTCGGGCATATCCACGGCGAGGTTTATTTCCCTTTCCGCACGGTTAAAAACGGAATAGAATACGTTTTAACTTCCTGCGACAAAGTGGGATTTACTCTGCAAAGAATTTTGTAAAACGCTTTACATTATTAAAAAGTTATGATATAATTTCTTCAAATGAAAAAGCGTGTTTTATTTTTTATTGAAACTAAGGAAAAAGCGGATTGACGCTGTTGTAAAAAACGGCGTCTTTACCGCTTTTTTTTCTGTAAAGAGGAAAATTTATGTTAAAACGCAAAGACCTTTTGGGGTTAAGGGACTGTTCCGCGGAAGAAATTTACGAAATTTTGGATACCGCCGCGGAAATGAAAAAACTTTTAAAATCCGGCGACAAAAGTTCGGGTTTGTTAAAGGGAAAATCGCTCGTAACGCTGTTTTACGAAAACAGCACGCGCACCCGCTCGTCGTTCGAGCTTGCGGCTAAATATCTCGGCGCAAGCGAAGTAAACATTTCGGTTGCCACGAGCTCGGTGCAAAAGGGTGAAACGCTTATTGACACGGGCGAAACGCTGGACGCTATGCAAATAGACTACGTGGTGATTCGCCACCCTATGGCGGGCGCGCCCGCGTTGCTTGCAAAGCACGTTAAAGCAAGCGTGTTAAACGGCGGCGACGGTATGCACGAACACCCCACGCAGGCGCTGTTGGATATGTATACTATGCGCGAAAGCAAGGGTAAAATAAAGGGGCTTAAAGTTGCTGTTCTCGGCGATATCAAGCACAGTCGCGTTGCGCTTTCCAACCTTTTCGGACTTACCAAGCTGGGCGCGGAAGTGCATATTTACGCGCCGTCTACTATGATACCCAAGGAAATAGGCGCGTTGGGCGCGTGTATTGCGAAATCGCGCGAGGAAGCGGTGGACGGAGCGGACGTGGTTATGGGGCTGAGAATACAGCTTGAACGGCAGCACGGCGGGCTGTTTCCGTCCTTGTCCGAATACGCTAAATTTTACGGCGTAAACGGCGAGGTTCTTTCGCACGCTAAAAAGGACGCTATTGTTTTGCACCCCGGTCCCGTAAACCGCGGCGTGGAACTTACGCCGCAGATAATCGACGGCGAAAAGAGCCTTATTTTAGAGCAGGTGACCAACGGAGTTGCGGTAAGAATGGCGCTTTTGAAGTTGCTTGGCGAATGGCGCGGGGTGAATTTATGAAATTACTTATAAAAAACGGCGTTCTCGTAACGAAAAAAGGGGAGCGCAAAGCCGATTTGCTTATAGACGGCGGAAAAATAATTAAAATAGCGGATAAAATAACCGAAAAATGCGAGGTTATAAACGCTGAGGGGAAACACGTTTTTCCCGGAATAATAGATATGCACGTGCACTTGCGCGAACCGGGGTTCGAGGGCAAGGAAGATATCGAAAGCGGCAGTAAAGCCGCGGTAAAGGGCGGCGTAACTCAGGTTTGCTGTATGCCCAACACAAATCCCGTATGCGATAACGCCGTGGTAGTTTCCTATATAAAAAACCGCGCCGCACAGGTAAATTTGTGCAAAGTAAACCCTATTGGCTCGATAACGCGCGGACAGCAGGGCGAAAGCCTTTCCGAAATAGGCAAAATGAAAGCCGCGGGCATAGTGGCAATAAGCGACGACGGCAAGTCGGTTGAGAATTCGTTAATTATGCGCCTTGCGATGGAGTACGCAAACGACTTTAATTTAAAGTGCCTTTGCCACTGCGAAGATTCCGCGCTGGTTGACGGCGGGGTGGTAAACGAGGGCTATAATTCCACGCTTTGCGGGCTGAAAGGCAGCCCACGCGCCGCGGAGGATATTATGATTGCCCGCGATATCGCGCTTTCTGAAAGTTTAAATATTCCCGTGCATATCTGCCACGTTTCAACTTACAGCGGCGTGGAAATTATAAAAAGCGCAAAGGCGCGCGGCGTTAAAGTTACCGCGGAAACCTGCCCGCACTATTTCGCGCTTACGGACGATATAATTACGGGATACGACACTTCTACGAAAGTCAATCCTCCCGTACGCGAAGAAAGGGATAAAAACGCGATAATCGCGGGGCTTAAAGACGGCACTATCGACTGCATAGTCACCGACCACGCGCCGCACTCCGTAAAGGACAAACAGGTAGAGTACAATCTGGCGGCTTTCGGTATAAGCGGAATTGAAACAAGTTTTTCTTTAAGCTATACTTACCTCGTTAAAGCGGGGCATATGTCGCTTGCAGAGCTTGCGGAAAAAACGTCCGCCGCGCCCGCTCGTATATTAAACCTTGACGGCGGCGCGATAGAAGAGGGTGCCGTAGCCGATATATTTATAGCCGACCTCAACGAAAAGTACGTAATAGACAAAACCAAGTTTCTTTCCAAGGGCAAAAACACGCCTTTCGACGGGTTTGAAGTTTACGGTTTAGTCGAGTGCACTATAGTTGACGGCGAAGTAAAATACAAAGCGTAAAAAGAGGTGAAGAATATGATAGATAAGTTAATAGAAAAAATAATAGAGTTGCAAAATCCCACCTGCGTAGGTTTGGACACCAGCTTCGACTATCTCCCCGACGAACTCAAAAAAGACGTTTCGTCGTTTGACGACGCCGCCGAAGCTATTGCGGAGTTCAATATGAACGTTATCGACAAAGTTTGCGATATCGTTCCGTCGGTAAAAGTGCAAATAGCGTATTACGAAACGTACGGGCACGCGGGTTTGCAGGCGTTTGAGTACACGGTAAATTACGCGCGCGGCAGGGGGCTTATTGTAATTGCCGACTGCAAGCGCAACGACATAGGCTCAACCGCGAGCTGTTATTCCAAAGCCTATCTTGGTACAACCAATGTAAACGGCAAACTTATGCGCGCCTTTTCCGCGGATATGCTAACGGTTAACGGATATCTCGGTTCGGACGGAATAAAGCCGTTCGTAGAAGATATAAAATCACACGATAAATCTATTTTCGTGCTTGTAAAAACTTCAAACCCGTCAAGCGGAGAATTGCAAAATTTAAAGCTGGAAAGCGGCAAGTTCGTTTACGAGCATATGGGCGAGCTGGTTGCGGAATGGGGTAAAGATACCGTGGGTAAGTACGGATATTCTGAAGTCGGCGCGGTTGTGGGCGCAACCCACCCCGAGGAGGCGGCTCGGCTTAGAAAACAGCTTCCGCACACTTTCTTTTTAATCCCCGGTTACGGCGCGCAGGGCGGCAGTGCGGAGATGCTGAAAGTCTGCTTTGATAAAAACGGGCTCGGCGGCGTGGTAAACTCCTCGCGCGGGATAATCTGCGCTTATAAGGACGCGCGTTACGTCGGTATGAACTACGCGGAAGCGGCGCGCGCGGCTTGCATTGATATGCAACAGGATTTAAGTAAAACCATAGGGGTTATGAAACGCGTATGAAAGATTTGCTTTCAACGGTAAAAAGCAACTGCCGTATTGCCGAAAATATATATATGATAACGCTTACTTTGCCCGAAAAACTTAACCTTGGCGGCGGGCAGTTCGTAAACCTTGCCACGGGCGATAACAGTCTTTTACTGCGCCGCCCCTTGGGCGTTTGCACGGTGGATGGCTACGACGTAAGCCTTTGCTATCAGGTTAAAGGTAAAGGCACTAAAACCCTCGTCGGCGCAAAGGCGGGCGATAAACTCAAAGTGCTGTTGCCGCTTGGCAACGGGTTTGATTTGTCGGCGTATAAAAAAGTGGCGGTACTCGGCGGCGGCGTGGGCATTTTCCCGCTTATCGCAACCATACGCGCAAACCCTGATAAAACTTTTTACACGTACGCGGGGTTTAGAAACAAAGGGGCGGTTTGTCTTTTAAGCGAGCTTGAAAAAAGCGAGCGGCTTACCGTAACCACCGACGACGGAAGTTTCGGGGTTAAGGGCAACGCGGTTTCTGCGTACCTTGCGGACGCGGAAAATTCGGCGGTTGACGCCATTATAGCGTGCGGCCCGCCCGTAATGCTTAAAGCGCTTAAAACCCAGCTTGGCGAACGCGGCATAAACACGCCGTGCTTTGTTTCGCTTGAAGAGAGAATGGGTTGCGGCGTTGGCGCGTGCCTCGTGTGCGTGTGCAAAACTACGGACGGCAAAAACGCGCGTGTGTGCAAAGACGGACCCGTTTTCAATATTAACGAGGTAGAGCTTTAAGGGGAGCGTATGGCTAATTTACAAGTTGAAATTTGCGGGGTTAAATTTAAAAATCCCGTTATAGCGGCAAGCGGAACTTACGGATTCGGGCGGGAATATGACCAACTTTACGATATTTCCGCAATAGGCGGAATAAGTACCAAGGGTATGACGTTAGAGCCGCGTTTGGGCAATCCCGTACCGAGAATTGCAGAGGGCACTAGCGTTATTCTAAACGCGGTCGGTTTGCAAAATCCCGGCGTTGAGCATTTTATCAAGTACGATTTGCCTTATCTTAAAGAGAAGGGAATTGTAATAATTGCCAACGTTGCCGGCAAAACGCTTGAAGATTACGGCGAAATTTGCAAAAGATTAGACGGGCTTGTGGATATGGTTGAGTTAAATATTTCGTGCCCCAACGTGCGCGCGGGGGGTATGGCTTTCGGCATTAGACCCCATAGTATAGCCGAAGTAACGCGCGTCGCGCGCGGCGGGCTTAATAAAACTCCGCTTATCGTAAAACTTTCGCCAAACGTTGAAAGCATTTCGGTTAACGCGCAATCCGCTCAAGATGCGGGCGCGGACTGTATATCGCTTGTTAATACTTTTACGGGTATGGTAATAGATATAGAAAGCCGTAAACCCGTAATAGCCAACAATACGGGCGGTGTTTCGGGCGCGGGCATAAAGCCCATAGCCGTAAAAATGGTGTACGAGGCGGCTCACGCCGTTAAAATTCCCGTAATAGGAATGGGCGGAATTATGACGGGTGAGGACGCTATAGAGTTTATGATGGCGGGCGCCAAAGCGGTGCAGGTGGGCACGGCAAACTTTGCAAACGCCTACGCAATGCCCGAAATTATAGCGGGTATGGACGCGTGGTTAAACGCTCACGGCATAGCCGACGTAAACTCTATCGTGGATACTGTCAAACTAAATTAACCGCGTTAATTAAGGCATATATGCGGGGCAATTAAATAAAACGGAGTAAAAAAATGACCTACAAACAACAATTTATTAAGTTTATGGTAGAAAACGGAGTTTTGAAATTTGGCGAGTTTACTTTAAAAAGCGGTAGAAAAGCGCCTTATTTTATAAATACGGGCAATTATAAATCGGGCGCGCAACTTGCCAAATTGGGCGAGTATTACGCCCAATGTATAGCCGAAAACGGTATTAAAGCGCAAACGCTTGTAGGACCCGCCTACAAAGGTATTCCCCTTGCGGTAACCACGGCGGTTTCGCTTTACCGTTGCCACGGTGTGGACCTTGATTATTGCTTTGACAGAAAGGAAGTTAAAGACCACGGTGAGGGCGGTCTGTTCGTAGGAAAACAGCTTGCCGACGGCGAAAAGGTCATTATTATCGAGGACGTTATGACGTCGGGCAAAGCCCTGCGCGAGCTGTTACCCAAACTTAAAGCAGCTGCAAACGTTGAAATTGCGGGTATGGTAATTTCCGTAGACAGAATGGAAAAAGGGCTTGAAAGTCGGCTTTCGGCAGTTCAGGAAGTTTATAAGGAATTCGGCGTTAAAGTGTACTCGATTGTTACTATGGCGGACATTATCGAAGCGATAGAACAGGGTATTATAGAGGGCAAGGAATATCTTGAAAAAATGAAAGAATACCGTAAAACTTACGGCGTCGGCTAAATATTTATATTGAAGAACCCCCTACCGTGTGGTAGGGGGTTTAAGCCGTTTTAAATTCTTTTTTTAAAATTTTTTAAACGTATAGTTTTGCTGTTTGTAGTAGCGGATTATATCTTTAAGCGCTTTTGCGGTGGCGGATTTTGTGGTTGAATCGTGCGCAAGCAAAACTATTTTTTTCTTGTTTGACGGGGTGTTTACGGCGGCTTTAAACAGCTGGTCGGGCGACGGCGAAATTAATTCCGCGTCGCAGGTGGAAGCGTTCCAATCCACGTATTGCATACCTCGCGCAGTTACCGCGCTAATAAGCGATTGGCTTAGTTTGTGGCTTCCGCCGGGGAAGCGGTACACGTTAGAGGGCTTGCCGCAAACTTCCGTTATAATTTCGTTACACTTATCAATATCTTTTAAAAGCGCCTCGGGCGAAGCATAAATTTCCTTGTACTTGTGTGAATAAGAGTGTACCGCTACGGTGTGCCCTTCGTTGATTTCCCGCTTTATAATATTTTTACGGTTTTCCGCGCTTTTCCCTACTATAAAGAAAGTCGCCTTTACGTTTTCTTCTTTAAGAACGTCGAGAATAAGCGGCGTAACCTTGTCGCTTGGACCGTCGTCAAAAGTAAGATAAATTACTTTTTCGTCGTACTTTGCATCGGCAAAGGAAACCCCGTTTTTACCTATCGCGGGAGCGCAACAAAAAACTATCAAAATCGCACACATCAAAAGTGCGGCGCAGATTGCGGTAAAATTTCTGTTCATACCCATAATTTGCGCCGTTTTTCCAATTTAATACAATTCCGCGTTTATTATCGAGTCGGCTATCACAATTTGCAACTTGCGCATATCTTTCGAGTAAATATAACTTCCTTCCAAATTTTTGCATTCCGTCAAAAGCCTGCGTATTGCCGTTGAAAAACAATTTTCAGAGTTGGCGTTTAAAAGCCCTTTTAATCCGCTTTCCAAACTTGCAAGCACGCTTTTCGCCTTGCTTTGGCTGTAAGTGCCAGTGTCAAGCGCGTTGGCGCACTCGTAAGCAAGGGTGGAAAGAGAATTTAAAGTGTTTAAATTACCCGTGTAAAGTTGCGCGTTTTTTCGCGCGGCGGTAGATTTTAAAGCGTATTCGTCAGTTTCTATTTTAAGAACTTCGCATTCCAAATCGCGCCGTTTTAAACTTTCGCAAACGGATTTTGCATCCCTTTCCGTATAGTAGCAGGAAACCGTAACGAAAAACGCGCCATCGTATTCTAAAACGTAACCCGCGCCGCCGTAATTTGAAACCGCGTTTGATATCGAACCTGCGGATATTGCGTTGTCCTCAACGGCGTAACAAACGAAATAGAAAGTGGTTTTAAAGTTTATTTTACTGCCCGAACACGAAACGACCGTAAGTATCACCGCAACGGTAACGGTTATTGCAATTACAACCGAAATAAAAAAGGCAGAAATTTTTTGACCGCGCAATTCCATACAATATAATATTTTGCGCGGCGGTACAATATGAAAATTAGCCAAAACAAAAAGCCCTTTGAGCAAACTCAAAGGGCTAAATGGAGCTACTGGCCGGATTCGAACCGGCGACCTGCTGATTACGAATCAGCTGCTCTACCAGCTGAGCCACAGTAGCAATTTAATCGACTATATAATTATAACAAAAAAAATAATTTTTGCAAGCGTTTTTAATATTTAATTGAAAATATAGTTTACAAAAATTTAACGGCTTAATAATTGAATTTAAATTGCCCGCCAAGCGGCAAGTAACCGCGTGGCGGGTAATGGTTCATCATAAACGCCGCTTAATTAATACGTTTAAAAATTTTTGCTCGCGTTAAAAGCGGGTATTTGGAATTAAGTTTTTGTAAAAGTATAGTCCGCGAGCTTGGGTCGCTGAAACTATATAAAATCGTGTTTAAAAAATTTTTGATTAGCGTATTTCTGTTAGTGTCTAAATCGCATTTCAAAATACCGTCTTTATCAAAAAAATAATCGAACTTATCGCTTTTTTCTAATCGTTCCGCAATTTCCGTATCCGTTAAATTTGTTTTCAGATATTGCATAATGTTATCGCCAGCGTGTATTTTCTTTTGCAAAATATCGTTATAAACCTTTTTTGCGCTGTGATAAAAAGAATTATGGTTTAACGAATTAAAATCAAATAAATCCCTTGCGGAAACGTGGCGTGCAAACTCTTTAATGCTTGCAACGGATAACAATTCGTTAAGCATTAAATCAATAAAATCTCTTTCTTCCGTGGTGTAATCAGTGTCTATTATATATTTTTCAACGCGGTTTTCAAAACTGTTTTTGTTGAATTGCGAGGGTATAACTAATTTTAAAATTAATCGTTTGCAAGTTCCTTTCGATTTTTCAGATAATAATTGATTGTCAACAATTATATTAACGGTTTTTCTCCCAACTCTGTAAAAGCTATTTCCTAAATATTTTCTTAGCTTATAATAATTAAAAATCGTATCTTCGTTTAATTGTTTGATGGAAATTTTTCTCGTTTTCGGCAATATATCGGCTACGTATTTTTCTAATACTATTTCGGTTAATACAGAGGCGGCGACTAATGCTTGTGAACATTTTTTACAATTCATAAATTACTCCTTAATTGCCTATAAAACAATTATATTGCTTTAAAAGCAATTAGTCAAGATGATTGTTGACATAAAATATTAATATGGAATATAATGATTTTGGGGCTAATTTAGCGAGAAAACGGACGGAAGCAAAATTGTCGGCTTATGAATTAAGTTTAAGAATAGGCAAAAACACAACCTATATTCATAAAGTTGAAAGCGGCAAAATAAATATTGGTTTAAAAGCA
This sequence comes from uncultured Christensenella sp., assembly GCA_910578145.1. Lineage (GTDB taxonomy): Bacteria > Bacillota > Clostridia > Christensenellales > Borkfalkiaceae > Coproplasma. The sequence continues at coordinate 17,214 of CAJTPJ010000001.1, forward strand.
ATATTAAAAATTTGCGAAGTGTTAAATATAGACCCTGCCGAACTGTTTAAATCTAAATAAAAGTTAAAACCGACGGTGTGACCGACGGTTTTTTAGTTGATAAAAGTTATTATATTGCAAAAAATTATTTTAATAACAGAAAAAGCACGGGGCTTGCCCGTGCTTTTAACGAAATTAGCGACTTTTTGCTTATTTTAAATTGGGGGGCATTTGGGGGCAATCTTCCTAAATCCCTTAAAAATGAATAAAAAATAGCAAAAAACGGGCAAAAACGCCCGTTTTTTTGGTTGAGGCGACGGGATTTGAACCCACGACCTTATGGTCCCGAACCATACGCGCTACCAACTGCGCTACGCCTCAATGTATTTAACATTATATTATTTTATTTATTTTCCGTCAACAAATTTGTGCGGGGTAGCATAATAAATTTTTAAACGATTGACTTGCCGCGCCGATTATAATATAATAATTAAAAACCAACGGAGTGCACGAATGAGTAGAGCGGACGAAATTTTTATAGCTAATATGAAAGAGATAATGGAGCAGGGGGTATGGGATACCGACCTGCCTGTAAGACCTAAGTGGAGCGACGGCACGCCCGCCCATACGGTAAAAAAATTTGGTATAATAAACCGTTACGACCTTACGAAAGAATTTCCCATACTAACAATCCGCCGCACGGCGTTTAAGTCGTGCATAGACGAACTTCTTTGGATTTGGCAGAAAAAGAGCAACAATATCCGCGATTTAAAGTCGCACATATGGGACCAGTGGGCGGACGAAAGCGGTTCTATCGGAAAAGCCTACGGCTACCAGCTTGGCGTTAAGCATAAGTATAAAGAGGGGGAGTTCGACCAGGTTGACCGAGTTTTGTTCGACCTGAAAAACAACCCGTCCAGCCGCCGTATAATGACAAATATTTATAACTTTTCCGACCTGCACGAAATGAACCTTTACCCGTGCGCGTACTCTATGACGTTTAACGTTTCCGGCGGTACGCTTAACGGAATACTCAACCAGCGCTCTAACGATATGCTTACGGCAAATAATTGGAACGTAGTGCAGTATGCTGTGCTGTTAATTATGTTTGCGCAGGTTTCGGGGTTAAAGGCGGGCGAGCTTGTTCACGTTATTGCCGACGCGCATATTTACGACAGGCATATACCCATAGTAAAAGAGATTATAGAAATGCCTAAACTTGCCGCGCCCAAGCTGGAAGTGGATAAGGATATTAAGAATTTTTACGATTTTACCGTGGATAGTTTTAAACTTACGGACTATAAATTCAACGAAAAAAAATACTCTATTCCCGTGGCGGAATAGTCGTTAAACGAGGCATATTATGAGGGCAATTCTTCACGCGGACAAAAATTGGGGCATTGGCAAAAGCAACGGGCTTATGTTTAAAATACCCGCCGATATGAAATTTTTTAAAGAAACCACTACGGGCAACGTGGTTGTAATGGGTAGCAACACCCTTAAATCTTTCCCCGGCGGCAAGCCCCTTAAAGACAGATTAAACATAGTTTTATATCCTGACGGGGAGGAGCGCGACGACTGCAAAATTGTGCGTTCCGTAGACGAACTTTTTACCGAAATTAAAAAATACCCGCCCGAAAAAGTTTTCGTGGTAGGCGGGCAGATGATGTATAAAACGCTTTTGGAATACTGTACCGAAGTGCTTGTTACGAAAGTGGAAGCCGTTGGCGAAGCCGACGCGTTTTTTGAAAACCTTGATAAAAATCCTAACTTCGTTTTGGCTTACGAAAGCGAGCCGGTGGAAACTAACGGGTATATTATCCGGTTTACAACCTACAATAATCTTAAAGTAAAAGATTATTAATAACGGTTAATTATGATATGAGCAAAAAATTAAAAATTGCATTGCTTGCAATTAACGTAGCCTTATGTGTTGCCACGGTGTTGCTTACTTGCTTTCTTATGGATAGCTGGGGCGTGCTCGTGCGGGCGTTTTTCTATTGCGCCGCGGGCGTAGGATTAACGGTAAGCGTAGTAACGTTTATACTCAAAAAAGAAGCTCTTTTCAAAAGCGCGTTTATCCTGTTGATAATATGCGCCGTGTTTTTGGCGGCGTTTATTGCCGCCGGTAAACTTGGTAACTTCAAACAATACGAAACCGACGCCGAAAAAATAGACGCGTTCGTTGCTATGATAGAAAAAACGGGCGGCTGGGGAATGCTGATATTTTTCGTAATTCAGGTTTTGCAGATAGTAATTCTGCCCCTGCCTGCCGCAATTTGCTATATTCCGGGCGCAATGGTTTGGGGTCCGCTCGTCGGCACGCTGTTGGCGTCCGCAGGCGTAATACTCGGCTCGTTTATAAACTATTTTATAGGCAAAGTTTGGGGTAAAAAAGCCGTAATTTGGATAGCGGGTCAGGAAACCACGGAAAAGTATTCGGCATATTTTGCAAAGCGCGGAAAAGTAATTTTCGTGCTTATGCAAATACTTCCGTTTTTTCCCGACGATATCCTTTGTATGGTCGCGGGTCTTACTTCTATGAATTTCGCGTTTTTTGCGGTTACAATAGTGGTTGTGCGCCCGCTGATTATCGCCGCATATTGCTACCTTGGCAGTGGAACGATAATTCCGTTTTCTGGTTGGGGAATTGCCGCGTGGGTAGCTATCGTTGCCGTTTGCGTAGCGCTTGCCGTATTGTCCTTTATTTATCAGGACAAAGTGGAACGCTGGCTCGTAAAAAAATTTGCAAAAAAGAAAAACGGTTTAAACGATGAAAAGGAAGAGGGGGATATTTAATATCCCTTTTTTTATTGTCGCCAATAATCAATGTGTAAATATTTAAACCGTCCCGTGCGTGAAACTTCACGCACGGGACGGTTTTTTACATACAATGTAGTAATTGATTTTTAACCGGAGAAATACCTAAGATGGATTGGCTTAATAATTTTACAGGCTGGCAGCTTGCACTTATGGGTACGGCGTTTACCTGGGCAATGACGGCGGCGGGCGCGGCTCTGGTATTTATATATAAAAAAGTAAGTTCTAACGCGTTTTCGTTTATGATGAGCAGTGCGGCGGGCATAATGCTTGCCTCAACCTTTTTTTCGCTGTTAATGCCCGCTATGGAAATGGCGGAAGATATGCCGTGGTTAATACTTTCCTGCGGGTTCGTGCTTGGCGGCGTGCTTATTATCGTAACGGATATAATAATCAATAAGCTACATATGTTTTCGGGCAGTACCCAAAAACGCAGCTGTGCGGTTATGTGTATCGCCGTTACTATGCACAATATCCCCGAGGGAATGGCTGTCGGCGTTGCGTTCGGTGCGCTGGCTTCGGGGCAGACGGTAGAGGCGGTTGCCGCCGTTATGCTTGCGGTTGGCATAGGCATACAAAACTTTCCCGAAGGTATGTGCGTTGCGTTTCCCTTGCGCGCAAACGGGTTTTCGCGCACCAAGTCGTTTTTGGTAGGTCAGCTATCGGGCGCGGTGGAAATAGTGGCGGGCGTTATAGGCGCGCTGGCTGTTACCGTCGTTAACGGAATACTGCCCTGGGCGCTGTCATTTTCGGCGGGCGCAATGCTTGCCGTGGTGTGTTCCGAGCTTATTCCCGAAAGTTTTGCGCAGGGCAAAATTAAGGCTACAATAGGCGTTTTAGCGGGCTTTGCACTTATGATGATTTTGGATTTGGCATTCGGGTAAAATTCCGTTACCCCCTATATATACTTGATTTACGCGCCTGTTTTGCGCAAAAACAGGCGCGTATAATTACTAAAATTTTCCGCAACATATTTTTATGGAAAAAAGTACGGGCAAGCAGACTGCCGTAGTAGTTGGCGGCAGTTCGGGCATAGGATTTGAAACTTGTTTAAAGCTGGTAAACCGCGGCTGGAACGTTGTAAATATATCGCGCACGCCTTGCAAAAGCGCGAAAGTAGTTAATTTTACCGCCGACGCCGCGGCGGGTACCGCGCTTTCCGACGCCATTAAAACCGCGGCGGAAAAGTACCGCATAACCGCGCTTATTTACAGCGCGGGCTTTTCTATGGCGGCGCCCATAGAGTATGCAAAGGAAAGCGATTACCGCTATCTTTTCGACGTTAATTATTTCGGCGCGTTGCAAAGTATGCAGGCGGTAATTCCTCTTTTTAAAAGTTGCGGCGGCAGAATTATCCTCGTCGGTTCGCTCGGCGGAGATTTCCCCATTTCGTTCGACAGCTTTTATTCCTCTTCCAAAGCCGCGCTTGAAATGCTTTCCCGCTGCGCTTACAGCGAGCTTAAGCCTTACGGAATTAAGGTTACGGGATTGTTGCCGGGCGGCACTGCCACGGGCTTTACTTATAAGCGCAAAGTGTATTCCGACGATGAAAACAAGGGTTATTCGGCAAACGTTAACCGCGCCGTAGCCGCGCTTGCAAATATGGAGCAAAGCGGTACGTCGCCCGCGGCGGTTGCCGAAATTATTTACAATATTTTGTGCGAGGACAAGCCTCCCGTAATAAAAATTTGCGGCGCGAAAAACACCGTTTTACGGCTGGTTTCACGGGTTATGCCCGAAAAACTAACTCTTAAAATAAACGAGAGGATGTTTCACCAATGAAAAAGGAATTTGATTTTACGCGCAGGGACGAGCGCGAAACTTTATATAAACCCGTAAAGGAAGGAGGGCAAAAAAATGACAGGCAAAACCAGTGAAAATTACAACGCTAATTATCTTAACTACGTAAAAACGCAGGACCCACCCACCCAGCACACTAAAAACTGCGCAGCCGCTTTCGGTGTGGGCGGACTTATTTGCTGTATAGGGCAGTTCATTAGGTATATGTTTGAGTTTGCGGGGTTGTCCGGCGACGAACTTGCGGGCGCAACCTCGGTTGTTTTAATATTTTTAGGCTGTCTTTTAACGGGCTTGGGCGTTTACGACAGGATAGGCAGGTACGCGGGCGCCGGTTCCATAGTGCCCATTACAGGCTTTGCAAACAGCGTAACTTCGCCCGCAATAGAGTTTAAAACCGAGGGCTGGATTTACGGTATGGCGGCTAAAATGTTTACCGTGGCGGGCGCAATTATCGTGTTCGGCGTATTTTCGGGCGTGCTGGTGGGCTTGGTATATCTCTTCGTTTAAGGTGAAAAATGAAAAAAGGCAACACAGTTTTTTTTAAAAACGCTCCGCGCATAACTTCGTTTGCCGCGGTATGCGGCTCAAAGGAAAAAGAAGGCGTGCTCGGCTCTTACGCCGACGTTACTTTACAGGACGATATGTACGGGGAAAGCACTTTTGAAAAAGCCGAGTGCAAGATGCTTTCCACGGCTATATCCCTTGCTTTATCCAAGGGCGGATATGCGGAAAAGGATATTGACGCGCTTTTATCGGGCGACCTTTTAAACCAGATAATATCCGCAAGTTTCGCCGCGCGCGACTTTGATTTTCCCTTCCTCGGCGTGTATTCGGCTTGCTCTACTATGAGCGAAAGTATGTTGCTTGGCGCAATGCTCGTTAACGCGGGTTACTGCAACCGCGTAGTAGCGGCTACGGGTAGCCATTTCGCTTCGGCGGAAAGGCAATACCGTTATCCTTTGGAGCTTGGCTGTACGCGTCCCCCGCAGGCACAGTGGACGGTTACGGGCGCGGGCGGAAACGTTATTTCAAACGAAAAGCAGGGCGTTAAAATAGTAAGCGGCACTATGGGCAAGGTGTGTGATTTCGGCGTTACCGACGTCAACAATATGGGGGCGGCAATGGCCCCCGTAAGTGGTATTATAGAACCACGGGCAGGCAACCGCACTTTGACGAAAAATTAAAGGAGGAGGACTTGAAAGGTTGCCGCCCGTTTTGCTTTTGCGCGGCTAATTACCCGTTAAATTGGAAATAATAATTATAAACGGATTTTACGGCTTATTTATATAATACGGATTTGACAAAAGTGCAAATTATACTTGCATTTTAATACTTAATATATTATAATATTTATTGTCGATTATTTGTCGAAATATGTTGATTAATCAAGCATACTGCGGCTTACGGGAGATAAAAATTTGGAAATGACTAATGAAAACCGCCAACGGGAAAACGATGATAATGCGGAATGCGTCGGCTCTACCGATTACGTACCCAAACGCAAAAAAGGCTTTTTTTACGGTTGTTATCTCGTTGTAAAGCGGCTTTTTGATTTTTTATCTGCCTTTATGGTTAGCTTAATTATTTTATTGCCCGTACTTATTGTTGCGTTTATTATAATTTGCAAGGATTTCGGCAGCCCGTTTTATAAACAGAAAAGGGTTGGTAAAAAAGGCAAAGTATTAAAAGTCTGGAAATTCAGAAGTATGAAAAAGGGCGCGGACGTGCTTGAAAAAATGCTTACGCCCGAACAGCTTGAAGAGTACAAGCGCGAGTTTAAGCTGGACGACGACCCCCGCCTTATAGGCTATAAAAAAGCGGGCGACGGCGAAAACGGAAAATGTTTCGGCGCAAAGATAAGAAGAACGTCCATAGACGAGTTGCCGCAGATTTTGTTTAATATCTGCATACTCGGCAATATGTCGGTGGTTGGGCCGCGGCCAATGCTTGAAGAGGAGTTGGACAAGTATTACACTCCCGAACAAAAAGAACTGTTGCTAACCGCAAAACCCGGGCTTACGGGGTATTGGCAGGCGTACGCGCGGAACAACGCCACTTACGCCAGCGGCGAACGGCAGAAAATGGAACTGTATTATATTGAGCATCGCTCGCTGTGGCTCGATTTAAAAATAATTTTCAAAACGTTTATCGGCGTCCTTAAAAAAGACGGCGCAAAGTAATTAACGTAAGAAGGGATTTTATGATTATTACTAAAACACCTTTCAGAATGAGTTTTTTCGGGGGCGGTACGGATTTGCCCCAATTTTTCAATGAATACCGCGGTTCGGTTATTTCCACGTCTTTCGATAAATACGTTTACGTGACCGTAAGGCACTTGCCCAGATTTTTCGATTATTCAACGGAATTGATATACGCAAAGACGGAACGCGTAAACAAAATAGACGATTTGGAACACCCTATGGTTCGCAACGCAATGAAAATGCTGGATATGAAAGAACTGCATATTTCATACGACGCGGACTTGCCTGCCCGCACGGGGTTAGGTACTTCAAGTACGTTTGCGGTAGGGCTTTTAAACGCGTTTTATGCGCTTAAAGGCAAATATCGCTCTAAAAAACATTTGGCGGACGACGCAATATATCTTGAAAGAATTCTTTGCAACGAGGCGGGCGGTTGGCAGGACCAAATTGCCGCGTCGTTCGGCGGAATGAACAGAATAGATTTCAGCAATAAGGGATACCACGTAAATCCCATTATTATAAATCCGGAAAGAAAGGAAAGATTAAACGATAATCTTATGCTTTTCTTTACGGGTTTTACTCGTTTTTCAGCCGATATTCAATCGGGCGTTGCTTCGTTAATGAGCGAAAAACACAAACAGCTTATGAAAATGTTGGACCTTGTGGACGAGGCGAAGTGTATATTGGAAGATTCCAACAAGGACCTTGACGATTTCGGCAGGCTGCTTGATACTACCTGGCGTTTAAAGCGCGAGGTCGGCAGTAAAATAACCTCGGGCTCTATAGACGAGCTTTATGAAAGAGGTTTAAAAGCCGGCGCGTTGGGCGGCAAACTTTTAGGTGCGGGCGGCGGCGGCTTTTTATTGTTTTACGTTCAGCCGGATAAACAGCAAAGCGTAAGAGAGGAGTTTTCCGATTTAATGGAAGTGCCTTTCAAATTTGAAAACAGCGGAACGCGGGTTATTTATTATACGCCGGAAGCGTTTGACAAAAGCTCCAGCGTTGAGAGATAAATTTATGAAAGCTATAATAATGGCAGGCGGCAAAGGTACGCGCATTGCTTCAGTAAACGCGGAAGTGCCCAAACCGATGATTCCCGTATTAGGCAAACCCATTTTACAATATCAAATCGAAGCGCTTAAAGCCCAGGGTGTAACGGAAATAATTTTGGTTATAGGTTATCTCGGGCATATCGTAAAAGAACATTTTAAAGACGGTAATTCTTTCGGCGTTAAAATAAGCTATATCGAAGAAAAAGAACCGCTTGGCACGGCTGGCGCGCTTTATTTTTTAAAAGACGAAATAACGGAAGATTTTCTGCTTTTATGCGGGGATTTGATTTTTGATATCGATATAGAAAGGTTTTATTGCGCTCATAAAAAGTTTGGCGCGGTTGCAACTTTATTCACACACCCCAACTCGCACCCGTACGATAGCGGCATAATCGTTGCCGACGGAAACGGCAAGGTTACTAATTGGCTTCATAAAGAGGACGAAAGGCTGTGGTACAGAAACAGGGTTAACGCTGGCTTGCATTTTCTTTCGCCTGCAATCTTCAAAAAATTTACACAGCTTAAAAAGTGCGATTTGGACAGGGATATTTTAAAGCCGCTTATTTCCGAAAACGGTTTGTTCGTTTACGATTCGCCCGAATACGTAAAGGATATGGGAACGCCCGACAGATATTACGCGGTTGGGCAGGATATCAAAAGCGGCAAAGTCCAAGCCAAAAATTTATCGCGCAAACAAAAGGCGGTTTTTCTTGACAGGGACGGAACGATAAACGAATACGTCGGTTTTTTGAAAAGCGTTGAAGAATTTAAATTGCTTGACGGCGTTGCGGAAGCGGTAAAAAAAATAAACGACAGCGGTTATCTCGCTATAATTATTACTAACCAGCCCGTAATAGCACGCGGCGAAGTTAGTTTTGAGCAGCTGTCAGAAATCCATAATAAAATGGAAACTTTGCTTGGCGCAGAGGGCGCGTATTTAGACGCTATTTATTTCTGCCCTCACCACCCGCACAAGGGTTACGAAGGCGAGCGCGCGGAATATAAAACAGATTGCAGTTGCCGCAAGCCCAAACCGGGGCTTATATTACGGGCGGCAAACGATTTTAATATCGATTTAAGCAAGTCGTTTATGATAGGAGATACGGAGAACGACGTGCTTTGCGGCAAAAACGCGGGGTGCCTTACCGCGACAATAGGCGCTTGCGATAAAGCCGATATCAGCGGTAAAAATTTGTTGGACTGCGTAACCAAAATATTTGGAGATTGAAATGAACTATCTTTATAAACTCGTTGAAAGATATCCCCACTTGAAAATTTGCGAAAAGAGTATAAAAGAAAGTTTTGATTTGCTTGTAGGCTGTTTTGAAAACGACAATAAACTTCTTATTGCGGGTAACGGCGGAAGTTGTTCGGACGGCGAACATATCGTAGGCGAATTGATGAAAGGTTTCAAACTGCCCAGAAAATGTACTTCGGAGTTTGCCGAAAAATTGAAAGGTATAGACGGAGTGCGCGGCGCCGAGCTTGCCGAAAAATTGCAGGGCGGATTACCCTCTATCGCGTTAACTTGTCATCAAAGCTTGAACACCGCGTTTGTAAACGACGTAGAAAGTGGCGGCTTGCTTACTTATGCGCAGCAGGTTTACGGTTACGGTAAACAGGGCGACGTTTTGCTTGGAATATCCACTTCGGGAAATTCAAAAAACGTTATGAACGCCGTGGTGGTAGCAAAGGCGTTGGGTATGAAAGTAATTGGGCTTACGGGCGCGGACGGCGGTGAATTAGCCAAGCACGCCGACGTTGCCGTTAAAGTACCCGAATCGGAAACTTATTTGGTGCAGGAACTGCATATCCCCATATACCACTGCATTTGTCTTATGCTTGAAGAGAGGTTTTTCGGTTAATTTATGAAGATTTTACACGTAACAAATTATTATCATCCGCATATAGGCGGTATTGAGCAAACTGCCCGCGACATAGTTAACAGCTTGTCCGAAGGCGCGGAGCATAAAATAATTTGTTTTAACGACGATAAAAAAACCGCGGTAGACTGCGTTGACGGCGTTGAAGTGGTAAGGTGCGGTGCTTTCGTAAAGGTAGCTTCGCAGGTGGTTTCTTTTGACTTTAAAAAACGGTTAAAAAAATTATTTAAAGAATTTAATCCCGATACGGTTGTTTTTCATTACCCCAACCCGTTTGAAGCGCATTACCTGTTAAAGTGCTTAAAAAAACGGCGCGATTGCAAACTTATAGTTTGGTGGCATTTGGATATTACCAAACAAAAAATTTTGGGTAAGTTTTTCGTAGGACAATCAAAAAGGCTGTTAAACCGCGCGTGGAAAGTAATAGCCACGTCGCCAAACTATTTAAACAGCAGCCCTTTTCTTTCAAAAGTTAAGCAAAAGTGTTGCGTAATCCCTAGTTGTATAAACGAGGAAAGGCTTGCCGTTTCTAATGCGGTTAAAGAAAAAGCCGAAAAAATCAAACAAGAAAATTGCGGCAGAACCGTTTGCTTTACGTTAGGCAGGCACGTTGAATATAAGGGGTACGAGTACCTTATAAAAGCGTCGGCGTTGCTTGACGAAAGTTTTAAAATTTATATAGGCGGCAAAGGTAAATTAACCGAAAGCCTTAAAAAACAAGCCTCGGGTGATAAAAAAATAGAGTTTTTGGGAAAAATCTCAGACGACGATATGAAGGCGTATATGTTGGCGTGCGACGTATACTGTTTCCCGTCTATAACCAAAAACGAAGCGTTTGGTTTGGCGCTTGCCGAAGCTATGTATTTCGGTAAACCTGCAATAACGTTTACCATTGACGGCAGCGGCGTAAATTTTGTAAATATTAAAAACGAAACGGGTTTGGAAGTTGAAAACCGTAACGTGGAAAAATATGCCGAGGCTATTAAACTTATGGCTTCCGCGCCCGATTTGCGAGATAAATACGCTAAATCCGCACGCGAACGCGTGCTTGAATTGTTTACGTATGAAAAATTTAAAAATAACGTTAAAACGCTTTTTTACGGTGAATAAAAATGTGTGAAGCAAACGTGGCGTTCGTCATTAACAGAAATTATATAGGTCAATTTAAAGTTACTTTTTATTCTCTCGTTAAGGCTAATAACAATTTAAATATTTTCGTGCATTTGTTGCACAGCGACTTGTCGGACGAAGATAGGGCGGATATTAATAGGTTCGTAAACTCGTATAACGCGAAAATTAATTTTTATAAAATCGACGATAGTTTTTTCGAAGGTTTGCCTAAAATGGGGTACGACGCCTCTTATACGGCTTATTATAAAGTTTTGGTGCCGTATATTCTCGGCAATCTTGAAAAAGTGCTTTTTCTCGATTGCGATATAATCGTAAGAAAAAGCATAAAGCCTTTATTTGAAGAAGATAGTAACGCCTTTTTATCCTGCGTTGAAGATTATAAAATCAATAGAAAACGAAGAAGCCATAAACTTAAAATTATAGGCGATGAAAAGGCGACTTATTTTAATTCCGGCGTTATGTTTTTCGATTTTTCAAAAGCGGACGGAATAGCCCCGCAGGAAAAAGTTATAAGCTATATTGCGGAAAACAAAGAATTAATCCGCTGGCACGACCAGGATATTCTCAATCATTTTTATGCGAAAGATTGCCGTTTGCTTGATGAAAAATACAATTACCTTACCACTTATAAGTCTGTTAAGGATATGTTTTTTCCTAAGGGCAAAAAGCGTGCGGTTGTAGTGCATTACGCAAATTGGAAGCCGTGGAAAAGCAACTATATAGGAAAATATTACGGATTGTATAAATCCAATTACAACGCGCTTAAAGGCGAAAAATGCGTTGATTTTTTAGTGAAAAAATCGTTAAAGGAACAACTTAAACTTATATTTAAATACCTTAAACGATAACCGTTTAGTTTTAAAGTAAAATAACGTAGACAATTATTTGTCGGTGAATTATGAGAAAATTCAAATTAAAAGAAGAATTGAAAAAAGGATATGCCGGTATTCCGTACGACGTGCATTTAATTTTACCGGGCATCTATATAAGCAGAAAATTGCGCAAATACAAAAAAGGTAAAGAGCGCGCCATTCACGGTTTAGGCGTAATGATGGCAAATATACTTTTAGGCGATTTGCGTAGAAAATATAAAAAACAAATAGTTAACCTTAAAAGTAAAATAGACGAAAGCTATAAATCTCTTCCGCACGTTCATTCAAACAAAGTGTGGGTGTGTTGGATGCAGGGAATGGAAAACGCGCCCGAGGTGGTAAAGGTTTGTTACCAATCCATTTTGGATAACTTCAAGGACAGGGAAGTAGTTTTAATTACGGCTGAAAACGTTTCGGAATACGCTGAGTTTCCCGATTACGTAATTGATAAGTACAAACGCGGCATTATAACCCACACGCATTTTTCAGATATTTTAAGGTTGGAGTTGTTAAACAGGTACGGCGGTACCTGGATAGACGCTACTATGTTTTGCACCGATAGCAATTTCCCCGACTATATGTTAAACGATAAGTTGTTTATAGTGCAAAATATCGAAGATTCCGCGGTACAGATAGAAAGTTTTTTCATTACAGCCGAAAGCCATAACAAATTGCTTGAATTAACGCTTGGTTTACTGTACGAGTATTGGAAAAAGCACAACGTGCTCGTGCATTATCTTTTAATGTTTTACTTCTTTAAAATTGCAACCGAAGAGTATGCGGAAGAGTGGGCGGACGTAATTCCGTTTGCCCGCACCACGGTAAAGGCAATAGATTACAATCTTGAATCGCCTTTTAACGAGCGTGTGTATAACGAAATTCTTAAACTTACGCCTATTCACAAACTTACCTATAAAAAGCCGATAAAAGACGGAACGTATTTCGATTATATTATAAAAAACTACAAGGCTTTTAAGTGATTTAAGGAGATTTAAATTTTGATACCCAAAATTATACACGCTTGCTGGTTGGGCAACGGCGAAATGCCCGACGACCAGAAAGAATATATAAAAGGCTGGAAAACTTTGCACCCTGATTATGAAATTATAATTTGGACGGACGAAACGTTTTCGGAATATCTTGACGACAGCCTTTTCGTGAAAAAATCTCTCGAAAAGAAAAAATACGGCTTTCTTAGCGATTATTTTCGTTTTACAATATTGTATAAATACGGCGGTATTTACGTTGATACCGACGTGGAAATGTTTAAAAATTTGGACGAATTTTTAAATTGTAAAATGTTTATGGGGTTTATCTTTGACTCGTCAATAGGCACGGCACTGTTCGGAACCGAAAAAGAAAATCCGCTTATGCTTGAGTGGCTTAATATTCTTGAAAGGGATTTTGAAACAAAAAACGATTTTACGGTAAGCAACGATTGGATTACGAAATATTTTTTGGATAATTTCAAAGATTTCAGATTAAACGGTAAACGGCAGTCTTTGCAGTGCGGTATAGAAATTTATCCCAAAGACTATTTTGAAAGATATCAGGTTGATAAAAAAAGCGGCGGAGGCTATGCCGAACATCACTGCTACGGGTCGTGGAGCGACGATAAGCACGTTCCCTTATACAAGCGCATACTAAAAAAAGTATTGCCGCGCAAATGGATTTCACAACTCGGGCACAGGCAAGTACTTAAAAAAACGCCTTATTATAAAATTTATATTAAACATAAACGCGGAAAATAAGTATGAAAATATACGTCGTAACACACAAGCCAACTAATTATAAACTGCCGGACGGCTATAGTTTTATGCAGGTTAACGCCGCAAACAATTCTGTTTTTTGCAGTTTGAACGACGCGTTGGGCGAAGATAATATTTCGCTTAAAAATCCGTATTATTGCGAACTTACGGCGGCTTATTGGGTTTGGAAAAACGATAAACAATCAAAAATTGTAGGGTTGGCGCATTATCGCAGATTTTTAACTACCAACCGTTTTTCGGCTTCTACTAAAAATTATATAACGGCAAAAAAAGCCGAAAAGTTGCTTAATAAATTTGACTTTATTTCAACCAAACAATATAAATCTGGTTGTACCGTTAAAGAACATTTGCTGGAAAACGTCAGGGAACGTGATTTTAATATTTTGCGCAGCGTGGTTGAAAGTACCAATGCGGATTATATTAATGCGTTTGATAAAGTTTTTGCAGGGCGTAAAAGTTATCTTTTAAATATGTTCATTTGCAAAAAAACGTTGTGGGACGATTATTACAAATGGCTGTTTACTATTTTTACGGAAATGGAAAAATACGTGGATATGACGGGGTACAGCGTACAAGAGCAGCGTTTATACGGTTTTTTGTCGGAGAGATTGTTTACGGTATACGTAAACAAAAACGGATATAAAGTTAAAAGTTTTCCTACGCATATAGTGGGCGTGTCAAAATGGCAAATACTATTTGAAAAAATAGGTAAAATATTCCAAAAAAGATAAGGGAGTAAAATGGTTGTTTATCTCGTGGCGTTTGCGTTGACGATATTATTCATCCAACGCGCTACGTTTTATTACAATAAAATATCCAAATTAAAACGGGAAAAAAATTTAACGGAAAGTAATGCTAACGAAATTATCTATACCGATAAACAGGCGCGTAATGATAAACTTCGTTATTACATATTGTTCGTTCTTGCTTTATTTCCGCTATTTTTTGTTGCCGCGGTTCGTTATGACGTTGGCACGGACTTTTTTTACACCTACGTTCCTAATTTTTATAAAATATTAAACGGCGAAATGCCTTACTCGGAATTGGGCTTTAACGTTTTAAACAAATTTATCCAGCTTTTTACTTCCAATCCGCAATGGTTGTTTGTAGTAACCGCGTTTATCTTTACTTTCGTGCTTTTACAAACTATTATTAAATATTCCGAAAACGTTTCATTGTCCGTAATAGTCGTATTATTATCTTGCATATTTTTCGTTTTTTTAAATAATATGCGTCAATCGATAGCGGTCGTATTCTTTTTACGGGCGTTCCCATACATAGTAAAAGACGAATTTTTGAAATACACGGCTTGCATTTTTTTGGGCTGTTTATTCCACTTGTCGGCGATATTAATGATAATCCCGTGTATTTTTGTAAATTTAAAATTTTTCAGAAAAAACTTTTTAGCTTTTGCAATTATTATCACTTTGTGTTTACCCGTTTTATGCCAGGTGATGAAAGCTGTTTTAATGTATACCAAATACAGCTACTTTTTCGAGTCTGATTTCAATAACAATAATGCAAACAGTGTTAACATAATTTATAATTTTATCTTTTTCGTTATGTCGTACATAGTGCTTAAAGATAAAATATTAAAAGATAAGGTTGCATACGCTTTATTGGTTATGCAATTTCTTGCGTTTTGGGTGTCGTCTGTAAGTTTATTTATAAGCATTTCCGAAATGATTGCAAGAATAACCGTATACTTTCAAGTTTTCCAGATTTTACTAATACCTTATTGCGTAAAAAGTCAAGACGACAAAGCGGGAAAAGTTATTTACTTATCGTCGTATTTGTTGGCTTACGGTGTGTATTTATTGTATTTTATAATTTTAAAAGGCTATCATCAGGTATTGCCTTATCATTGGATTTTTTAATACTTTTATTACTTTCGGTATAGGCTAAATGGCAGAGCAAAGCATCAAAAAAAACTATATATTCAGCTTAATAAATAAACTTTTTGCGGTTTTAGTGCCTATTTTGGTTACGCCTTATCTTGCAAGAATTTTAGAGCCGGACGGGAACGGAGTGCTAAGTTTCGTCGCCTCCATTTCGTCTTATTTTATTTTAATAGCCAACGTAGGTATTGAAACGTACGGGCAACGGGTTATATCAATACACCGCAACGATAAAGCGTATTTAAAAAAATTCTTTTTTGAAATATTAATTTTGCGCAGCATACTCACGGTTGCTTGCTTAATCGTTTATTACGTTTGTTTTATCAGCTCTATAAACCCCAAAAACAACGTTTTATACGCAATAATGGCTTTATCCATTTTTGCGGTAATAGTTGATTTTTCCTGGTTTTTTCAGGGCGTTGAAGATTTTAGAATATTGGCAATAGCTAATATCGCCACCCGCGTTTTATACGTAGTGGCCGTTTTCGTATTTGTAAAACAGAAATCGGATTTAAATTTGGCGGCGTTGTTTTCGGTTTTAAACACCGTGTTGCCGTTTTTCCTTAGCCTGCCGTTTATATATAAATATTTAAACGGTAAGATAGAAGGAAAAATAAAACCGTTCAGCCACTTTAAAGAATGTATGGTTTATTTCATACCTACGGTGGCGGTGCAAATATATACCGTTCTCGATAAAACTATGATAGGTTTGATAACCGAATCTGACTTTGAAAACGGATATTACGAGCAGGCGGAAAAATTAATAAAACTGCCGTTAACGCTTATAACCACGCTGTTCGTTATAATGCGTTCGCGCATTTCTTATTACTATTCTCTAAACGAGTACGATAAAATTCAGGACTTAATTAAAAAATCAGCTAACGTGGCTTTCGGCTTTTCCTTGCCAATGATGTTGGGCGTAATAGCCGTAGCGCCTACGTTAGTTCCCGTATATCTGGGCGAAGGCTATGAAAAGTGCATATTGCTACTATACGTATTTTCACCCATAATACCGATAATTTCATTAAGCAACCTTATAGGTACGCATTATTACACCCCTTTTGACAAGCAAAAAACCAGCAATATTTTTCTTATAGGCGGCGCGCTGTTAAACGTAGCATTAAACTCGTTTTTAATATACTTTTTGCAGTCGCTGGGCGCAACAATCGCTTCGGTGTGCGCCGAATTGTTTATCACTATTCTTTACGTGTTTTTTGCAAGAAAGTTTATAAACCCCATAATATTTGTAAAAACGGGCTATAAATACCTTATAGCTTCGGTTATTATGTTCGTTCCCGTTTTTCTTATGGACTATTTTTTACCCGTGAATATATGGATTTTGTTTGCGGAAATAGGCGTGGGCATAGCGGTGTATTTTATTGCGTTGCTTGCTTTGAAAACGGAATTCGTTTATACTTATCTCCGCGTTTTGAAAAATGCAACTATAGGAAAATTAAAACGGAAAAGAAGCAGTAGCGAACAGGGCACCGAAGAAGAGGACGATAAATGAATTTAGAGCAAGAAGTTTTGTGTGGGTTTAAAGTAAGTTCCGAACGCAAAAAAGTATGGCAGACGGAACTTGAAATGGTTAAACTATTTAAAAATATTTGCGAAGCAAACAATTTAAAATATTTTGCTTCGGGCGGCACGCTTATAGGCGCGGTAAGGCATAACGGCTTTATACCTTGGGACGACGATATCGACTTAATGATGCCCAGGGAAGATTATGAAAAGTTTTTGGATATCGCGCAAAACTACTTGCCTGAAAAGTTTTTTCTGCAACATTACGGCACGGAAAAAAATTATCCTAACGGGCACGCCCAAATAAGAAACAGCGATACGGCGTGTATTAGTAATTTCGGCTATACGGATTTGAAACAAGGGAAAAATTGCGGAATTTTTATTGATATTTTCCCTTACGACGAGGTGCCCGATAACGAGAAAAAACGTAAAAAATATGCGTCGAAAATAAATTTTTTAAAGAAACTGTGTTTTTTCAAAGTTTACAGAAAAAACTTTACGGGCTTAAAAGGCGTTATAAAATCTATTATTTCATCGGTGTATTTCGCGTTTCATTCGCTTGAAAAAACGATAGCTAAATTTAACTTGGCGTCAACGAAATTTAACGGCAAAACTAATACGGTGGCGCTTATTTCGTTTGTGCCCGGATACGAAAAAAACGTATGGGACAAGTCTTTATTCGATAATACCGTTTTGCATAAATTTGAAGATATAGAAATAGCTATTCCCGAAAAATACGACGAAGTGTTGCGGCGTGAATTCGGCGATTATATGCAACTGCCGGAAGATAAATCCGCTGGCAGTATGCACGGAACGTGCTATTTCAACACGGAAAAATCGTATAAAGAATTTATAAATTACGACAAAGCCGCAATTAAAGTTTTAATTGAAAATTCAAAACTTTAATAAAAGTATAAACGCGGTTGAAAACTGAACCTTTAAGGAAACGTAATGAAATTACTTATTATATCGGACGTTCACGGCAATTTAAACGCGCTTAACGCCGTGTTGAAAAGCGCGGAAAAATATAACATTTCGTCGGTGGCTATTTTGGGCGATTTGGTAGATTACGGAATGCGCTCAAACGAAGTAATTAAAGAAATAAAAAACTTGGAATATCCCGTGGCGTGCAATTTGCGCGGCAACCACGAAGACGCGATAATAAACGAAAAATACGAAAGATTTTCAGCCGAACGCGGTCGCGTTTGCGCCAAACACACAGGCAAACTACTTAGCGAGGAAAGCCGAAATTATATTAATTCGGCTATGTCTGAAAGCGGTAAAAGTGAATTTAGCTTATTCGGCAAAAAGTTTTTGGCGGTGCACGGCAGTTTAAACGACGAATTTTGGACGAGCATTTTTCCTGCAAGTAATTTAGACGGCTATGAAAAATACGATTACGTTTTGTCAGGACATTCGCACTTGCCGCATTATTTTGAAAAGTATTACGCTGTGGTAAATGCGGCTACGCGCAATAAAAAGAAAACGGTATTTATAAACCCCGGCTCGGTGGGGCAACCCAGAAATTTAAATAATTTTGCACAATACGCGGTTTTGGACGTTGAAACGGAAGAAATCGTGTTAAAAAAAGTTTCGTACGATATTGAGGACGAGCAATCGTATTTTACCGACGAAATAGATGAATTTTACAAAAACAGATTAAAGGACGGAGTTTAAAATGAGGCTATACGTAATAAGCGGCGTTACCGGTATGACGGGCAGCGAACTTGCAAGACAACTCGTCGCGCGGGGCGATAAAGTTATAGGTTTTGATAATTTTTTCGCATCTTCTTTAAAAAGCGTAGAAGATTTGTTAAATAACCCTAATTTCATTTTTCACGAATACGATATAAACGATTTAACGCAAATGGAAAACCTTTTAAACGAGGTTTTGGCGGCAAAGAGTAATATCTCAGGGGGGGGGGTAAACTCCGTTGTATACGTAAATTGCGCGGCTGTAGTGCATACCGAGCATTTTTATCACGTAAACAGCACGTTCCCTACTAACGTGGTTGCAATGAAAAATTTTCTTGACCAAGCAGTTAGGGCGGGCGCTGAAACTTTTATAAATTGCTCTACTTCGGAAGTTTATTCTATGGACTCGTACCGTGAGGGCGGCGTGCGTGAGGACGATTTTCTTACGCTTGCAAACGCCGAGCACAGCCAAAGGACGAGTTACGCCGTAGGCAAACTCACTACCGAATTTTTTATGAAGGACGCGGTAGACGAAGGAAAAATCAAGGGCTGCTCGATAAGGTTTGCAAATGTATACAGCAAAAGCGAATTATATCCCAAACATATCATACCCCATATACTTACGTCTTTAAAGAAAACGGGCAAAGTGGAACTTTTGGAAAATTCCAAAAAGAACCGCAGAACCTTTTTGCACAACTTTGACAGTTGCTCCGCAGTAATTGCTTTAATGGACACGCCTTCGGCTTTGGATGGCACGGTTTACAACGTAGGCACGCAGGAAGAACTGTCTATTATCGAACTTGTAAAATTGTGCGGTAGCAAGCTGGGCATAGATAATCCCGAAATTATATTTAACGGTTATCGGGCGTCCGACCCCGAAAGACGTTTGCTCAACACCCAAAAAATTCAAACGGCAACCGGCTGGGAACCCGTTATAACCATTGAAAAAGGTATAGAGGCTTGCGTTGCGGAGATGACCAAATGAAAGTGCTGCTTTTAACCGTTGCAGGGCTTTCTGCAAGATTTGGTAAATCGGTTGGGCGCGAGTGCCTTAAATGTATTTATTTTGAAAAAGATTACAGGCAGTCGCTTTTGTGGCAGGCTGTAAATAAAAATCTTTCGTTTGATAAAATAATTATCGTCGGCGGCTTCAAGTTTGACGAGTTAAAAAAGTTTACGGATAATTATTTGGGCGAATTGTCCAACAAAATATTGCTTGTAAATAATGAAAAATACGCTGAATACGGCTCGGGCTACAGCCTTTACAAGGGGCTTGAACGCGCGGTTTCGTTTTCTCCCGAGCAAATACTTTTCGCCGAAGGCGACCTTTGGACGGACGACGAAAGTTTTAGTTATTTATGCGACAGCGTTAAAGATTGCGTAACCTACAATTCGGAAGTGATAAGGGCTGATAAATCGGTTGTTTTCTATTTTGACGCGTCGGGAAAAATTAATTATCTTTATGACGTAACGCACAATCTTTTGGAAATACGCGAGCCGTTTACCGCCGTGTACAATTCGGGTCAAATATGGAAATTCAGCAACCCCGAAAGAGTTGAAAGCGTGTTTAAAAGCCTTACTGCCCAAGAATGGCAGGGCACCAATCTCGTGTTCGTGCAACGCTATTTCGGTGGTTTGAAAAGCGGAGAATACGACCTTATCCCAATTAAACAGTGGGTAAACTGCAATACCGTAGACGATTTCAGAAAAACAGGTGTTTAACTATGAAAACTTTAAACGAAAAACTTAACGCGCTTAAATCCCGTGCTGAAAACGGTAAAATAAAAATAATGATTATAGGCTTGGGTAGCGTAGGAACTTATCTTTTGGACTATTTGGTTTCTATGAACGACGAAGGCGTAGAATTGTACGTAGTCGGCAGAAATAAAGATAAATTGACTTCCGACGTAAATATCGTTAAAGTCGCCGCGCTTATCCGTTCGCAGTGCAAAACGAAAATAAATATTATTTCCGATGTAGATTTTAACAGCGTAGAACAGCTTGAAAAGTGTTTAAGCACTGTAAAACCCGATATCGTGGTAAACAGTAGCAGGGCGTATTCCGGTCTTAAATACGGCAGTATTTCCTGGAACAATATACGCGCATACGGAATTTGGTCGCCGCTTTCAATTAAATACGTAAAAAACATTATGGAAGCCTACGAAAATAGCGGCAGCGACGCTATAGTAATAAACACCTCCTATTCCGACGCGATAATTCCCTGGCTTAAAAGCGCAGGAAAAGCCTTTCCCGATTTCGGAAGCGGCAACGTAAACCACCTTATACCCAGAATAAAATTTGCGGTTGCGGAAATGCTTGGCGTTGAAGATTTTTGGAACGTGGACGTAACTTACGCCACCGCGCATTTCCACGACGTTGTAATTAGCAAAGAAGGTCACGTGGAAAACGTTTCTCAACTTATTAAAATAAAATACGGCGGTAAAACGCTTGATTTAAACACCGAAGAAATTTTTTCGCGCTGTAAAATAGCAATGCCCGTTGACGCAAAACGCAATATGATGAACGCGTCAAGCAATTTTGCGATAATAAGCGGCATATTGGATGCGGTGCGTTGCGGCAAAAAATGCAAATTGCATTGTCCGGGCGTTTTCGGGGAGATAGGAGGATATCCTGTAATAGTAGACGGCAGCGGCGAAAATGTGGAAGCGTATATAGACCAAAGCGAATTTACTATCGATGAAATGCGCAGTAAAAACAGGGAGTCGATATATCTTGACGGAATTGAAGACGTTAAGGACGGCGTGTTGGTGTATACCGACGGACTTTTGGATAAAGTAAACAAGGTATTCGGCGTTAAATTAGTAAAAAGGGTGCCTTTTGAAAAAATTGACGAAACGGCGCAGTTTATCGTAAATGAAATTATAGAGAAAAACAGAGGTTAATATGAAAAAAGTTTACACTTGCTTTTGTACCGACGTAATACACGACGGGCACCTGAATATAATCAGCGAAGCAAAGAAATACGGCGAAGTTTACGTTGGCGTGCTTACGGACGAAGCGATGATAAGGTTTAACCGCTTTCCCGCAATAAGTTTTGAAGAAAGAATTGCGCTTATTAAAAATATAGAAGGCGTAAAAGAAGTTTTAATTCAAAACGATATAATGTACGACGGGGTTATAAATAAACTCAAACCCGATTACGTAATTCATGGCGATAATTGGCTTAGCGGTCAGCTTAAAGTAATAAGGGATAACGTTGAAGGCTTGCTTAAAAAATACGGCGGAAAAATTATCGACGTGCCGTATACTTATAACGAGCGTGTTAAAAGGATAGACGCGCAGATTAGGGAAAAGCTGGCTATGCCTGAGTACCGCAGAAAGCGTTTAAAACAGCTTATTAAATTAAGACCCGTAGTAAAAACGCTTGAAGTTCACAGTGGTTTAACGGGGTTAATCGCCGAAAAAACTGTGGTTGAGCACAACGGCGAATTTGACCAATTCGACGCAATGTGGGTTAGCTCGCTTTGCGATTCAACGGCAAAAGGCAAACCCGATATCGAACTCGTAGATATGACGTCGCGCTTCAGAACGATAGACGACGTAATGGAAGTGACCACAAAACCCATAATTTTCGACGGGGATACGGGAGGGTTAACCGAGCATTTCGTGTATACGGTGCGTTCGTTGGAGCGTATGGGCGTTTCGGCGATAATAATTGAAGATAAAACGGGTTTAAAAAAGAACTCGCTGTTCGGCAACGAAGTAGTGCAAACGCAGGACACTATCGAGCATTTTTGCGAGAAGATAGCGGCGGGTAAAAAAGTTCAGTTAACCGACGATTTTATGATTATCGCGCGTATTGAAAGCCTTATTCTCGACCAAGGAATGGACGACGCGTTAAACCGTGCCCGCGCTTACGTGAAAGCGGGTGCAGACGGTATAATGATTCACAGCCGCAAAAAAGACCCCGCTGAAATCGTGGAGTTTTGCAAGTTGTTCCGCAAGGAAGACGAAATTACGCCAATCGTCGTCGTTCCGTCCTCTTTTAACAGTATAACGGAGGGCGAGCTTGCGGCAGTGGGCGTAAATATAGTAATTTACGCAAACCAGCTTACCAGAAGCGCGTTCCCCGCAATGGAACAAACGGCAAAAGATATACTCAAATACCACAGGGCACAGGAAGTTGACGCCCGTTTAATGTCTATAAAAGACATAATTTCACTTATCGAAGAATTATAAGGTAAAATATGAATGCAGAAAAATTAGTTGAACTGTTAAACGTTGATTTTTTTACGGGCGTTCCCGATTCGCAACTCAAACAGTTGTGCGACTGCCTTTATGCAAAATACGGCGTATGCAACGAACGTCATATAATTGCGGCTAACGAGGGAAACAGCGTTGCAATAGCCGCGGGCTATCATTTGGCTACGGGCAAAATCCCTGCGGTTTATCTGCAAAACAGCGGCGAGGGCAATATAATCAACCCCGTTGCTTCGCTTTTAAACGACAAAGTTTACGCCATTCCTTGCATATTTATAATAGGCTGGCGCGGCGAGCCCGGCGTTCACGACGAACCCCAGCACGTTTATCAGGGCGAAGTTACTTTAAAACTTCTTGAAGATATGGGCATAACGGCGTTTGTCGTTGATAAAAATACTACCGAAGAAGAGCTGAAAAGCTGGGTTAATAGTTCAAAACCTTTGCTCGCAAACGGCAAGCAGGTTGCTTTCGTAATAAAGAAAGGCGCGCTTTCTTATGAAAATGAAGCCCGTTACCGCAACGATTTTTCAATGAACCGCGAGGAAATTATCAGGCACATTGCCTCAGTTGCAAAAGACAATCCCGTTATTTCCACTACGGGCAAAATCTCAAGGGAATTATTTGAAATACGCGAAGCGGAAAAGCAGGGGCACCAATACGATTTTCTCACCGTAGGCTCTATGGGGCATTGCTCGTCAATAGCG
Source organism: uncultured Christensenella sp. (assembly GCA_910578145.1). Taxonomy (GTDB): domain Bacteria; phylum Bacillota; class Clostridia; order Christensenellales; family Borkfalkiaceae; genus Coproplasma. The sequence goes on from CAJTPJ010000001.1 coordinate 40,760, forward strand.
CTGGGCGTTGCCATTAACAAAAGTAACACTAAAATTTGGTGTATAGACGGCGACGGCGCAGCGCTTATGCATCTCGGCGCAATGGCGGTTATCGGTTCAAGCCGTTTGCAAAACTTGGTGCATATAGTTATCAATAACGGCGCCCACGAAACGGTGGGCGGTATGCCTACGGTTGCAACGCAGACCAATCTCGTTGGCATTGCCAAGGCGTGCGGTTACGATTACGCGGTAAGTGTGGAAGATTATAAATCGCTTGACAAAGAGCTGTCGCGGGCTAAAAAAGCTGAAAAGTTGGTGTTTATTGAGGTTAAAGCGGCTTTGGGCGCGCGCGCTGATTTAGGTAGACCCACGACTACCGCTCTACAAAACAAAACTAATTTTATGAGCTATCTAAAACTTTTAAAATAATTTAAAGCGGCGGCAATCGCCGCTTTTTTTGTTATAAAAATTTGCATTAAAGTCAAATATTAAAATATGGTTTATAAATTTACGGTGAACGGCGTGCGGGTTAAAGTTGTGTTTTCGGAAAAGTTGGAAGCGGTTACGCTGGAAAACGCCTTGGTAAAAATTGCCACGGCAAGATAAATTAAAATTGCTTGAAAAAAGTTTTTAACGCGTATAAAATAAACTTGTCAAAGTGCCTAAGTCCGCAAGTGTACATATGGCAAGAACAAGCAAATATCAGGCGCAGAATACTGCAATCCCCGCGGCTCAAAAAGAGTGGCGGGCGGGTTTGTACATCCGCCTTTCGCGCGAGGACGGGGATAAAATAGAAAGCGACAGTGTAAGTTCACAGCGGGCTATGCTTGAAAAATTTGTTGCAGATAACGAATTTTTAAACCTTACCGACTATTACGTAGACGACGGTTGGAGCGGCACCGATTTCGAACGCCCCGCGTTTAAAAAAATGATGTCCGACCTTACCGCTAAAAAAATAAACTGCGTTATAGTAAAGGACCTTTCCCGTTTCGGCAGAAATTATATCGAAGCGGGTAAATACTTAGAAACGGTGTTTCCGCTTTTAAAAGTAAGATTTATAGCTGTAAACGATATGATTGACAGCGTTTCAAACCCGCAGTCTATGAACACGGTGATAGTGCCGTTTAAAAATATTTTAAACGACGAGTACTGCCGCGATATCTCTATGAAAGTACGCAGCGCTTTGGATATCCGCCGCAGACAGGGCAAATTTATTGGCTCGTTTGCCGCTTACGGCTATAAAAAATGCGAAACCGACCACAATAAACTTGTTATAGACGAAGAGGCGGCGCAAGTCGTTAGGCAAATTTTCAGCCTTTTTCTTTCCGGCAATAGCATTATAGGCATTGCCAGAATACTTAACGGGCGGGGGGTGTTAAACCCTTCGGAATATAAGCGTGGCAAAGGTTTGAATTGCGCCAAGGGCAGCGGGTTTTGGGTAGATTCCACCGTGCGCAGAATACTTACCAACGAATTATATATAGGCAACCTCGTGCAGAAAAAAAACCAAACGGTAAGTTATAAAGTCCACCTTTCAAAAAGCGTGCAAACCTCGGAAAGAATAACCGTCGAGCGCACGCACGAGGCGATAATTTCAAAAGAGGACTTTGAAAAAGTGCGCAATCTTTTGTCGCGGGATACGCGCGTAAGCCCGAAAAGCGGCAGGCTTTCGCTGTTTGCGGGGTTTGTAAAGTGCGCCGATTGCCGCCGCGCAATGGTCAGGCGCACGGTTATACAGCCGTACAAAACGTACGAATACTATATATGTTCCACGTACCGCAAAATGAACAGCAAGGCGTGTACCAAGCACGCAATACGGGCGGACGCGCTTGAAGAAGTGGTTTTAACAGTGCTAAACAAGTACGTTTCCGTTGCGGTGGATTATGACAGACTGTCTGAAAAGATAAAAAGCGCCGACCGCGCCAACGACGCTATGCAACGGTTTAAAGCCGAACTTGCCGCAAAACAAGCTGAAATTGCCAAAGCGCAAAACTTGCTTACGGACATTTATCCCGATTTTAAAGCGGGCATAATTTCAAAGGCGCAATATTTCGCGCTTAAAGAAAAGTATGAAAATATGGCGGCGCGGGCAGAGGATGCGGCGGAGCAAATCCGTAGCGAAATGGAAAGATATTCTAACGGGCTTGACGGAAACGACGGGTTTATTAAGTCGCTTAAAAAGTATAACGGCTTGCAAAAACTTACCCGTGAAATAGTGGTGGAGCTTATCGATAATATTTTTATCAGCGAAGGCGGTGGAGTTGAAATCCATTTTAAATTTAAAGACGCGTTTTTAAGCGCGCGCGAATTTGTTGAAAAAGGCGGTTTTGAATATAAAGCGGAAAATCTGCAATAAAAAAGCGGGCAAGTCGCCCGTTTTTTTAATTATTGTTTCTTTTTTTCTTTTCTGCGCTTATCGTTTATAGTTTCAAGCGCGGCTTCGTCAATTACGGAAATGCCCTCTTCTTTGGCTATTTCCACCATTTGCGTAAGCGCGGCTTTTAAAAACACGCGCGGGATTTTGGTTAATTTTGCGCACGCTCCGTCGGTAAAAGTAACCTGCGGGTCAATGCGTTTGGCGGCGTACACAACCGAGCCAACGTCGCCCTCTTTCGCCCGTACTTTTTCGGCATAAGGCTTTTTAAAGGAGGAGCACCAAAAGTCAGTGCTGTCGCGGTAGCCGTAATCAACGGGCACGCGCGGAAAATTGTTAGCTTTAACTCCGTTTACTATGCAATTATATTGTTTTTCTTTCATTAAAATTTTGTCGATTTTCAAAATGAAATGAGCGCCGAATCTGCTGGTAATGCCGTTAAAATTTCTGTAAGGCGGTTCGTACCCCTCTAAACAACCCGCCTTATCGCGGCGCGCGTTTTCCAAGCCGTCGTCCCAGGTACATTCAAACACTTGATATGCCTCTTTTATAACTTGCGGTCTGTCGCCCTCTGCCAAGCCGTCTTCAAGTGTAAAAATACAGTTTTTCATTTTTTCGTCCGTGGTTTCGCCGGGGAAACCCAAACGCACCGCTTCGCGAAAAAACTTTTTATCATCGGTGATAAAATTTAAAGAAACTTTACTGCCGCGTAAAATATTTTGCGCCGTGTTAGAGCTGTTTCTGCACTCTAAAATCATTGCGTAATAATCTTTGCCCGCTACGTAGTAGGGGAAGCAGAGCGAGTAAGCGCCCAAGTTGGTTTTTCCGTTTTCCGCAACCGTGCCCACCAAAATAGTAGGCATAGGAAAAAACGCCGAAGTTTGGTAAAAGTTATCCACTATTCTCAAATCTTTAAACGAGCTCATACGATTATTATATTTACAAACTTAAATTTTGTCAATCCGCCGAAAAATTTTATGGTTCTTTATTGACTTTTTCCCCCGCCGCGGCAGACACCATAATGCAACATTTAAAGGACACGGGCACTTGCCCCGAGGATTACGATATGATTCTTACGGGCGACCTTGGCGCGCTTGGCAGCCGCATAGTAAAGGATTTGTGCTGGGAAAAGGGCTTTGATATCTCCGAAAATCACGTTGACTGCGGTGAAATAGTTTACAAAGTGATAGAAAAGGAGTTTCAGGGCGGAAGCGGCGCGGGCTGTTCGGCAACCGTTTTAAATTCGTTTATCCTTACCAAAATGAACGCGGGGCTATATAAGCGCGTACTTTTCGCGGCGACGGGCGCTCTGCTTTCCACGGTTTCTTCGGGGCAGGGCGAAAGTATTCCCTGCATAAGCCACGCGGTGGAGTTAGAGGTGTAAAATGAATTCGGAAATGTTGGATATATTATTTCAGTTTTTAAAAGCGTTCGTGGTGGGCGGCGGAATTTGCCTTATTGCGCAGATAATAATAAATTTTACCGACCTTACCGCGGGCAAAATTTTGGTGTATTTTATGCTTGCGGGCGTAGTTTTAACCGCCATAGGCGTGTACCAGCCGTTGGTTGAGTTTGCCGGCGCAGGCGCAACCGTACCCATTTCCGGCTTTGGCTATCTTTTGGCAAGCGGCGCAATGAAGGGCGCGGAAGAGGGATTTTTTGCGGCTATAACGGGTTCGCTTGCCGCTGCAAGCGCGGGCGTAACCGCCGCGGTGGTGTTTGCTTTTATAATGGCTATAATTTTTAAATCAAGAACTAAGCGCAACTGACATATAAATATAATATGTCGCGGCGCAAAAACAAAAAATTCAGACGTTTTAAAGTATTAACGGTTATAATATGTCTGCTGATAATAGGCGTGCTGTTTTATTTTCAGCGCAACGTTACGCGCGTGCTTATTTCAATAAGCGAAGCTACCATACGCTCTATAACTACGGTGGCGGTAAACGACGCCATTTATTACACTTTAAACGACAATATGCGCTACGAAGATTTGATAGATATCGAACGCGACGGCGAAGGTAACGTAACTTCTATTACAACCGACAGCCTGAAAATAAACAGAATAGCGCGCGATACCGCGTACCTTTCGCAGGAAAATTTAAATAAAATGAGCGCCGAGGGAATTATGGTTCCCATAGGCGCTTTAACGGGCGTGGAAGCCCTTGCCGGTTTCGGTAGCAAAATAAATATAAAAATTATACCTATTTCCAACGTGGAGTGCCGCTTCGTGTCAAAATTCGTGGACGCTGGCATAAATCAGACCAAGCACTCGCTATACCTTGAAATCGTTTCGGATATTTCAATTATTTTGCCCTCTAAAAGCACTAATTTAGCTTCTACAATCGAGGTGCTTATTTGCGAAAGCGTTATTACGGGTAAAATACCCGATACATATTTACAGGCTTCGCTTGCGGGCGGCGACGCGGCGTTGGTTCCTAAAAATTAAATTATAAGGCGCGGCATTACCGTAATTCCCACAGGGAATTTAATAAAACGCAAATAAAAAGATTTAGGCATAGCGTTAAGCTGTGCCTTTTCTGTACTTTTTTTCGTGGACGAATTAGGCTACTCGTAGCCTAGTGAGATATAGATATGTTTTATATTTCCCGCAAAATTGTTGGTGTAAAATTTAGGTGAACAAGCCGATACGGCTTTTCACCAAAGAAACTCAAATGATGAGTGAGAGAGTGTTGGCTTGTTCACACTCTCTTTTTTGCTATCGTAAATGTGAGAGTGGAAAAGAGAGAGTGTAAGTCAATATTTATAATCGTATCCATAGGGGTAATGTTGTCGTATTGACTACATTACCCCTTATTTGTACGGACATTTTGTCCATACAAATAAAATTCGAGAACACGAAAAGAAGGAGCAACAATGGCAGAAGAAGTAGCAGAACTTAGTCCTTTACAAGAGCCTGGCGAGATTACTGTTCCAGAGGCGGGCAGCAAATATGAAAGTTACAAGTCAGATAGTGTTTATGAATACGCGCTGCGTCCGAACGGGCGGCGTCCGGATAAATCTCGAGCAAAGATAACTTATAAATACGGCGATGTCTATGACGGTAGCCTTAAGCGTGGGAAATTTGACGGCGCAGGCAAATATGTCTGGAAAGGCGGTGATACGTTTGAGGGCAATTTTAAATCCGGCAAAATAACAGGACAAGGTAAGTTCTCTGCGGTGAACGGCGACGTCTATGAAGGAAACTTCAAAGACAACAAGTACGAAGGTGACGGAAAGTACACCTGGGCGGATGGCAGAGTCTTTGAAGGAACGTTCAAAAACGGACAAGTCTCGAGTGGACGCTATATAGATGCCAACGGAAACGTTTATTCTTGTAAGTTCACCTATCATAAAAACGGTGAACGCAAGAGTAGCACAATCCGTCTGGTAAGATTTGCAGAAAATAAAAAGCCTACAGAAAAAAAGCCAGCTGAGACTAAATCCAAGCCGAAAACCACGAATAAGGACGGGTTGCTCAGTAAAGACGTAAAACTCATCGCTGCTATTAAGAAATCAAAGCGCGGCGCCGAATTTAAGAATTTTTATTCTGGAGCAGCGGGCAAGAACGAAAAAGCAGAAAAGAGCTTAATTGCAATACTTAATTTCTTTTCTAATTCGGATGCCGAACAGATAGCCAGGATATTTAAGTCATCGGCTATCTACGATAAGACAAAAGGCAACGAACATGTAACGGATATGATTTCCGGCGTCATAAAGCGCAGTAAAGATTTTACCAATACGGCAAGGAACGCAACAAATAATAAGCAGAAAGGTAACAGCGCAAATAAAGGCGCGGCTAAATAGGAAAGCACGAAATGAAAAAAGTAACTAAAAAACTTGCAAAAGAAATAGCAACCAAGTTCTTTGGGAAAGCTGTGAAGTTGGTTGAAGATATTGACCCTACTAAACAACGTGTTTTTTATAATGATGGTTATCTGTTTGAGAATGGCGCCGTTCAATTAAACGTGTTCCCTTGTTTCGGCGGTAAAGGTAAAGGCTTTGAATATCCAAATGAATATCCTTGCGGACAGGTTTTAGTAAATAGGGTTGTCACATGCCACTTAAGATACGTTGACGGAGAATTTGAAACCGAAAATTGCATACACAATGAGTACGAAGAATTGAGAAATGTTTTATTTACTATCCACGGTTTAATTGGAGATGCTATTGACGAAGAAAAAATCGATACCACTTTTGATTGGAATGATAGGTGGATTGTAAAGGATAAATCTAAGCTACTTAAAGCTTTAAAAGCATTAAAAGATACAGAGCATTTATTATAGAGAAAACATTATGCGAGTTGAGACTTTAATCAGACACAGAACGCAAGAAAAGGAAATTCGGCTTTCCGGCAAACTGGTGATGACGCGGGAAGCTTGGGAACAGCGTGGCGCCGTCTATCATGGTTCTATAGGGAATGCAGCCAAAGAAAGTTTGTATACGGTAAGGAACTGCGAAATTATGGGTGTTCCTGTTACCGATGAAGAATTACAGAGCTGTAAAGACTTTGCAATGTATAAAGACTGTTACGATGAATACTGCTTAAAAGATAGCGCCGGTAAAAAGGTTCGTCCGTGTCTTCCTGTCTTTTACAGGGATAAAAAAAATATTTGGGTGCACATCCAAAGAAAACAAGATGACGGCACCTGGGGCGCATCTTTTGAGTGTGGTCCGCTTGCCACTGCGGAAGCAATGATAAAAGCTGAGCCTGGCAAATATAAAATTGCAGGGTATGTAAAGTAGAAATGTCCGTACATTTTGTACGTACTAAATAAAAAATAGAGGTGACTTATGCGAACATTCCGCAAAAAGTTATTTCTACAAAAGATAAAGGAAAAATTGCCGGTTTTATCAAAAGTAAAGCTTTGCGAATGCAAGTACACAGCTTGTCTGTTCAGCGAATGGCTTGAGTTCGAATACGGAAACTATATTTACGTATTCTACCACGCCAAGCGTTGGTATGAAGACAAAATTACATACAGAAAGCGTTACTTTGACGCGTTCGAGCATAAACAGTGCGGCCCGATTATAATCGGCGATTTATATTCGGGCTCACTCGAAGCTAAAGCAGTTTAAAAAATGTACGTACATTTTGTACGGACAAAATATGCCGATGAGTGGGGAAACCCGTAAATCGGCTTAACGACCACGGCTCTGCTGTTGCGGGAAACCGGGCGGCAGAGTTTGTGGGAACAGTTCAATTATTTCCTTAAGGAAATTTGAAAATATATTTTTTCAGAGGTCGTTAAAATGAAAAAAATTAAGAAACCCAGTACTATTCCGCCAATTTCAATTGACAGAATCAAGGTAACATTGAAGAAAGCAACAGTTGAAGCGTATTTGACTGCAGCGGAAGAACGAAGTGAATTTATCAATCGCCATCACGGAACGAACGTGCTCAAGTCAAAGCAGTTCAGAAAGACGTTAGATAACCTTTGTCAAAAAGAGGAAGAGAAAGCTCTTGCCCTTTATGCGGAAAGCGAAGAGAATATTGCTCATTTTACTTTTATGCAGTTGGCAAGTGCTTGTTATGATGTGTTAGGTCCGGTAGTTGAAATAGTAGAAAAATATTGTGAAATACTTCAACTTCTCGGAATTGAGGTGACGGAATGAAAGTAATTTCGCTCGTTAATCAGAAGGGCGGCGTTGCTAAAACCACCACCGCCGCCGCGCTCGCAGATTATTTTGCCCGGAACGACAAAAAAACACTGCTTGTAGATTTTGACCCGCAAGGCAGCCTTACGACGTCGTTCGGTCTTGCTGATGATACTGACAATCCGCAAGCGCTAAAATTCCTTAGCTTAGACAGAGGAACGTCTGAAGCTGAAATACATAAACTTACGGGAATGCTTGATATCATTACGGCAGATATCGGTCTTGAAAAGGCAAACAATGTACTCGCCGCTAAGTTTGGGAAAGAACGTTATCTGCGTAGAGCTATTGAAAAGATAGCACAAAAAGAAAATTACGATTATGTAATTTTAGACAGTAACCCGTCATTTTCACAGCTCACAATCAACGTGCTTTATGCAAGTGATAAAGTGCTTGTGCCCTTCAAGCCCGAATACAACTCGTTTAAGGGTATTATGCAACTTTTCGAGAATATTGAAGAAATGAAAGAAATACAGCCGAATTTGAGCGTGCTCGGCTTTGTTATAACAATGGCTCGGCGCACAAAATCAACCGAAGAAGCAATAACGGCGATTGAACAGTTTTCTAAAGAACAAGGCTGTAGAGTATTCAAGCCTGCAATACGGCTTGCGGTGGATGCTGCGGATGCGCCGTCTTTCGGTAAGAGCTTACACGCCTATAAGCCTAATTCCGATGTTACAAAAGATTATGAGCATCTTGCGGCAACAGTTCTTGAAGCTTTAGGGGGTTAAACAATGGGACTTGGTAATTTTGATATAGCAAGTTTCAAGCCAAAGCGCAGTGAAACTGCTGTAAGCCTTCTTGCTGTTGCACCGCAACAAGATACTAAGAAAACAGAACGTCTGGAGCTTAGAATTCGAAGCGACGTTTTAATGCTTTTTAAAGAGATTTGTAAAACAAGAAATACAGACGCGTCGAAAGCACTCAGAGCTTATATCGATGATACTGTCTCTTCCGGCACAATTAAAAATGGAATAGCCTTTTCAGATTTGTCCGTACAAAATGTACGTACAAATGAAAACGGGCCAATACAAAAACATTCCCAAGCTCTCGCCGCTTGCGGTGAGCTTAACCTTCGGAACAAAGAAGAACGCGAGCAATGGCTTCAAGATTTCCGCAAATGGGGCGTTTGGCTTGATGTGCCTGAAGTTAATAAAACTTTTTACCGCTTCAATTTCAAGAACGGCTGCGCAATTGTTGTTGAAGTCGGCATCGAATACTGGGATTCATACTCGACAGAGCGCGGCAAATCGCACGAAAAAATATCGTATTCGATAATCGATTCCGACCATAAGCAATTCAATTCTCAGGGCGACAGCTTTACGATGGTGATTCAATGGCTGACGAAGTACTCGAAGGAACTGTAATGTACGGACAAAATGTCCGTACAAATAAAGATTATCGCGGCGTTGTGCGTTCTATTGAACGTGACGGCAGATTAAGTATTCCGTCTGAGTTCTGGAATCGAGCGGGCATACAGAAGTTGGATAAAGTTGAAGTGCTTTTAACGGTACAGAACGAAATAATAATATTTGCCGCAGGATATGGGCGCAGAGACTATATCGGAATTGAGCGAATTGTCGGGAATAACAAGCAAATTTCAATTCCGGCGGAATATCGTCGGGTACTCGGCTTAAAAGCTAACGTTGAAGTGGAAATCTTTTTGACAGCACAAAAAGAGATTATTGTAAAGCCTTACAACAAAACGTCCGTACAAAATGTACGTACAAAATAATAATCAGGAGTGAAAAGATGAACCAAGTAAACCTTATAGGCAATTTAACAAGGGACCCCGAAATTACCGAAACATCGGGCGGCGTTAAGGTCTGCCGTTTTGCAATAGCAGTAAACCGCAATTACAAAGGCAGCGACGGAGAACGTAAAACGGATTATTTTAATTGCGTTGCGTGGCGCGGTTTAGCTGAAACCGTAGCAAAGTATACGAAAAAGGGAAACAAGATTAGAATTACCGGCTCTATTGAAACGCGCGTATACGAGGACAGCCAAGGCGTCAAACGGACGGGCGTTGATATTGTTGCTCAAGACGTTGAATTTTTAACGTCCAAGACATCGGCGGAAGACGACGCCGCAAGTAAGCATCTTCAGCCTATAAACGATGACGACACGGATATACCGTTCTGATAAAACCACAAACAAAAAATACTCGAATGTCCGTACATTTTGTACGTACAAAAAATGTGTGTACATAGTGTACGGGCAAAAAGAGAAGGTCTTATGTTTAAAATCGACGACAGCAAATTCTACACGGTGTTTTACTGGATGATTAAATATCTGAAGCTGAAAGGTGGCGAGCTGACAATCTTTGCGATAATCTTTGGGTTCTCACAAGACGAAGCAAGCGAGTTTTTCGGCTCTCTTGGCTATCTGGAAGCGTTTACAAGCTTAAGCCGCCCAACAGTGGTTGCGGCGCTCGATAGCCTTGAGAAGAAAGGTTACATAAAACGTCGTGAGTTTCTGAAAGGCAAAATAAAGCGCGTAGCGTATTCAACCAATACTGATAAAATCAACGAGCTTTTAAAGAATATGCCGGACGATATTCCGCCGATAGATGGACAAGATAGTTAAAAAATTTAACCAGTAAAAAAAATTAACCAGTTAAGAAATCTAACCAGTTAAGAAACTTTACCAATAGTGGTTAAAAAATTTAACTACTACCAGTTAAAAAATTTGCCCCTATATGATAAATAATAGGGAATTAATAATATAACCTGAGATAACACAAAGAAAAGTGTAAGTTATTCGCCCGCGCGCCCGAGGTTGTGGCGTGAAACATTTTAAAAATCCAGAGCTTTGCACCGTTGCAAGAATGAATATTTATAAGTTTAACAGTATATTCAGCGCCAGCCTATTTTGATTTTTTCTTGTGATTTCTAAAAAAGGATAGGGGAAAAGAGCCGCGAGAAAAACGGTTAAGGGCGCAGCCCTTCGAGTTTGTCTCGCCCCTTCCGGCAAAGTACAGTTAAAGCTCGTCAGAGAGCAAAGGACAGAATTATGATAAATGAACTTGATAAAAAGAACTTACCGCTTGTTACGTTCGAAGTCCCAAACGGTGAACGCCCGGACACATATTTTGAAGGTTACTTCGGTGCACTCCCGATGTCGGCTGCGGATATGCCTTCCGAAGCTGATGTTGAAGCAACCGTATTTATCGATTTTAAGTAATAGAAGAACAATATGAGCGCGAGAGAATTTTGTATTCCGGTAAAAACCGATAGCCCGGATTTTAAAAAACTGGTTGAAGAAATAGAAAAAATCAATGAACGATATTCGGATGACATAGGTCATATCTGTGGGCTTTTTGCTGCATTGAAAACTAAGACCGATTTAACCTTTACCCCTAAATTGTTTGGTGTACCTGCAGAATCTAAAAATTTGCGCCAGGGTGAAGAGCTTATATTTGTTTGGGGAGAGCGCAGTTATGTTGATTCGATATATCATAAATTCAAGGGGTTTGAAGTCGGTTCCGGGCTTGATGACTTATTGAATGGTTTTGTTGATGAAGAGCATCAGTTTAAGAACGGTAGTGCTCAAAACGAACATTTTTTTTACTCTGAAATAAGCGACAATAAAATGGTTGTTCCGTTTAGCGTTCAGTCATTACAGCAAGATATCAGTATGGACGAGAATCAAGACAAAATCGTAATTAACGAATTAAAATCATTTGATAAGCAGGTCGATGACGTTCTGCGCGGCGCAGATACGACGAGCTCGCATCTGGAAGTGCTTAAAGTAACACCCCCGCTCCTTCGGATGGTGGGCGTTCCGAACTTGCCGATACTTATGACGGCGAAACACGTTAAAACGATTACGCAGGAGAGCGGAAGCGCTTCTGCAAATTATCACGGGTTGGGAATTGATTTAATAAAGAAGCTCCCAGAGCTAATATCCGACCCCGTAATGATAATGGATAGTATTTCGCCGTACGAAAAAGCACGTAAAAGCATAGTTGTTGTAACACAGACGGTAGATAAAGAAAATCGCCCCATAATCGGAGCGATAAAAATAGCCGGGTTTGGGAACGATAGCAACGGTTTTGAAATATCGGCAAATATTTTGACAAGTGCATACGGCAAAGATAGTTTCAAAACTTTCATCGAGCGAAACATTTCTCAAGGCGCCGTACTTTACGCCGACAAAGCAAAAAGTCAAGCGCTATTTAAAACCCCCGGGCTCCAATTGCCCGACAACTTTAATAGCCTTGACTTCGATATTATTATACGCAAAACAAATGCGTTTGTCAATAGAGAAGAAGAAAAAAAATCGGAAACCACAGAAAAAAATGAGAGAAATATGACAGCCGATACAAACAACGCAAACGCTCAATCAGCTCGGGAACGTGTACAACAGATACGAGACAGTATGGTTAAAACGCTTTTAGCGCATATCGAGAAGAACCCGACAGACTGGCAGTCTGGGTGGAATAATATTGCCGCTGGTGCGCCGTATAACGGCAAAACGAGCACTGCTTATCGTGGACTTAACGCACTTTATCTTGCGTTTCTCGGCGCAGAGCGTGGCTATAATGACACGCGCTGGGTAACGTTTAACCAAGCAAAGGAACTTGGCGCAAGCGTTAAGAAAGGCGAGAAATCGGCGCCCGTAATTTTCTTCGAGTTCTATGACCGTAAAACCAAAAAAGCGTTTGACAACCGCACCGTCAAAGATATGACGGAAGAAGAGAAAACCGCTTATTTAAAAGAGAACGTTTATGCGGTAATGAAATACTCGAGCGTATTTAACGCTGAGCAGTGCCATAACTTCCCGGAACGCAAAGAAATTGCAATGTCTGAAGAGGAGAGGGCAAATCAGAACGCTAAAATCGAAACGATTATAGCGAACAGCGCTGCGCCCGTCCGCTACGATGGCGGCAGCCGCGCATACTATTCGCCGGGAACAGACTCAATTCATTTGCCGGTAATCGCAGCCTTCGATACGATGCAAGATTATTATGCTACTGCATTGCACGAAATTGCTCATTCCACCGGGCACGAGAGCCGCCTTAACCGCGACCTTGCGGGCGGTTTCGGTTCAGAGAGCTACGCAAAAGAAGAATTGAGAGCCGAGCTTGCTTGCGTGTTTATGCAGATGGAGCAAGGCATCCAGTTAAACGGCAAGCATATCACTAACCACGCTTCATATCTGAACAGTTGGCTTCAAGCTGCCAAGAACGATACGTCCGTATTTTTCAAAGCCGCCGCAGATGCTCAAAAAATTGCCGATTACGTTGCAGACAATTATCTGCAAGCCGCCGCTGGCGCCGTAATCGAAGAGAAGAACGTTCCCCAGGAAGAATCTGAGGAAAAGCCCGAGAGAAACCCCATGGCGGAGTATCTGAGAGCAGCGCAGCTTGACAGCGCGGTAAGTGATGCAGAAGAACGTTCGTGGGAGCAAGAAAACATAAGAGACTGGTACACGTCGGCATATCCGAACGATGAAGCCGGACTCGATATACATCCGAATGCAACGTTTAAAGACTTAAGAGACGAAGTGAATCGTCCAAACCCGATATCCGTGTACGGAATGCTTGGAGAAGATTCCGTCGTACGTGAGCGTGCGTTCACACGGCTTGCGGAGTTGTCCGGTTCATCCTATGCGAGCATTTATTCGGCATTTCTCGGAGAAACCGCGGCGCAGAAATTGGAAAACGCTCGAGCTTTGGCTAAGCGCCTTGCCACAGAGACCGGTGAGCCGTACGTAACGATAGAATGGTCTGAGCACCAGGCTTTAAATTCATATGATGTTATGTCGCTTTCCGAAGCTGATAAAAAGTTGGCGGCGCTCGATGCGCAGGAAGATAAAAACGAGGGCTACTACAAAACAAAACTACATATTGATTACGTCTTCGAAGGCGAACACGATGCTTATGAATGCTGCCGCTTTGATATAGGCAGTGAGGGCGGCGGTTTGGTTCATCATATCGATGAATTCTTAAAATACGATACGTTCTTGGGTGCTGAGGAACGTCAGCAAGCCGTAAACGCACTCAAGTATTTTAAGGTGCATATGGAACTGTCTGCGATGGTAGATACGGCAATAGCAAGCAATTTGCCGTTGCACGAGCAATTCGACGTGCAGAGTTACGTTTTGGCGGCGAGAGGTGCAGTCAATTCGGTGGTTCCTTTCTCTACGTACAAACTACCTGAGACGTCGGCGTTCGAGCAAGAAGATAATACCGAGCATCAGTTCCTGGATAAAACGAGATACGGCTCACCGATAAACGGTATTGCTGAGCATCCGGTTGGTTCAGGCAAATTTGTTGCTATTATCGATAATAGCGAACAAAAAGAAGATGCCTTCCCCGACCAATACCCGCCGAGCTTTATAATCGCCCACGATTACAATCCGCAAAACGGTGAATGGCAAACCGGGACGTTTGGATTTTCTCATTATGAGGAAGCAAGGGAGTATTTAATCGAGAATTACGGCTTTGATATAGGGCAAAGCTTAGAAGCGGAACGTTCGGAACAAGAAAAGCTTATTAATGATGCTGCGTCTTGGTATTCGATGGAACGTCCGCAATTAAAACTGCAAGACTGTCTTGATGCAGTGCGTGAAATGGATGCAGAAACTATCAGAGAATATGCTGAACAATATCGAGCGTATCTCGACTCTGCCGCCGAGTTTATGAATGACACCGTAGATAGAAGCGCATATCAAGTAAAAACAAGTTATATGTATCAAGCATATATCGAACTGCAAAACAACAACCCCAATGCGTTTATTGTTTGCAGAATAGGGGGAGACGGCTTATATCAAGTATTAGGCGAGAAAGCAAAAATTGTAGCTGAACAGTGTAATTTACCGCTTGAAAGCAGAGACGTTGGAGAACCTAACCAAGTTCCTATGGTTAGCATTCCTATTGCCGGTGCCTATCCGTATATCGATAAGCTACGTGAAATAGGCAACGTTGTAATAGAGGTTGAAGGCAGACGTTTGAACCTGGAACAGCGGACGGCAACGGAATTGATGAGGGAACAGCTTTCCGATAGCTCAAACTCAGAGCAGGAAGTTAAAGAATACGCCCAAACATTAAGGGAATACGACCTAATTACAGGCAAGCAGGAACGTTCGGAAGAAGACTATATCACGCAAGCTCGAAATGAAATTGCCGACGTTGCCGAAAATTCGCAGACAGAAGAAACTACAAAAGAAAAGTTAACGGTTGAGCAAGCACGGAACGCAATGCTTGACGCTCAAGAGCAACGGCAGAGATATTATGCAGTCCGTATAGAAGATGTACCTTATACAGACCCTGAGGACGGCTATGAGAGCGAAGAACCGGCACAAGTGATTTATATCATATCGGAACACGGTAATGTGAGAGAGTGGAAAACGATACCTTTAGATAGCGACGTTTTTTCTTCGGACTTACCAAACGGCAGTCTTGTAAGCTATGAGCCCGTTGAATATGAAGAGCTTGAGGAAATCGCTAAAAAGGTCAAAGAGCCGATACAAACGTATAAAGACGTTTTAAGAGCTGAACTCGAAGTTGACACGGAACGGCGCCGTTCGGAAGCGTATTACGACCAACGTGTAGACGATATCTTAAACGAACATTATCGAACGGAATACGGCTTATTTGAGCGCAATATCGAGAACCCAAAATATTTAAGCGGTATGCTTTACGCTGAAGAAAATTTCAGAGGAGAAAGAGTAGTAAGTCTCACGCAGAACGAGAGCAGAAAGAATATAGCCATAATTGCTCAAGCCAACGGACAATATGCGGTTGCTGAAGATTATCATACTGACGATGGGAGAAATTGGGGCAAATATCATTTATTTAACAACCAAGAGTCCGCTGAAGAATTCAGAAACAAGAATTTTCCAAGCGCCACCGAACGTGCAAATCAATATCAAGCCTTAGCCGCGTCAAAATCGCCGTTGGGGCAGGAATATGCACGAATTAAAGGCGAACACGCAGACAGTGTTGTGTTTTACCGCGTAGGCGATTTCTATGAAATTTTAGGCGCCGACGCAGAGCGTGTAGCAGAAAAATTAGAGCTCACGCTTACGGGTAGGACGATAGGCACGGAAGAACGAGTACCGATGTGCGGTGTGCCGTATCACGCAATCGACCAATATGCTGATACGCTTGCAAAGAAGGGAGAGAACGTCATCATTGCTGACGGTGCCGATATTAAAGCTTATAAAGCCAAAGTCGATTTAACCGAAAAGCGTTTGAGAGATTATGCAGACACGTTACGCAGAAACGATTTAGAGGTCGGTAATACGGCGCAGACGGACGAGTATTACTTGAGCCAAGCTCGAGAGCAGATAGCCGCCTATGAACGTTCAGACGAATATCGGCAAGCTTTAAGAGAAGATTTCCCGACTGACTTTATAGACGATACACCCCCGAATATGCCGCAAACAACGCAAAATAAGCCCATAGAAGGGCAAGAGCGTAAACGTGAATGGTTGAGCATCGAATTGCCCAACGGCGCCGTAGGCGGGCAATACGGCGAAAATACGATGATTAAAATGCCGAAAGGCGAATTCTCGTATTACGCATTTTATGTGCCTACAAGATTTCTCAAAGAAGCGGACGGTAAAACGCAGCTTCGAGTAGCTTCAGATTATACGTTCCGCCTTAATAACGATGGACGTCAAGTTGAACTCACCGGACAAGAGCTGAAAGACAGCTTTGCCGGCAAGCATCTTGATAAGACGTATAAAAGAGTAGCGCCGAGCCGTAAATTTGCGCAAGGACTTGCGAATATCGAAAAGAACGTTCCCGCCGAACTGAAAGCAATTCCGACTTGGTGTTGTTATCGAACCCAGTGGAACGAAGAGAAGGGTAAGAAGGATAAGTTTATAATTTCCCCCATTGATGGGAAATGGACGAGTACTAAAGAGCCGGGTAAATGGGTAACGTTCGAAGCAGCGATGAAATACGCCCGAGAGAATAACTGTGAAGGCTTATCCATATTGCTTGACAAGAAATACGGAATCACGTGCATCGACCTTGACAAGTGCATTGAAGTTGAGACGGGCAAGCTTAACGAACGTGCATCAAAGCTTGTGGAAACCTTGAGCGGCACGTATATCGAACGCAGCACATCGGGGAACGGCTTACATATTTTCGTTAAAGACGACATCTTAAAGAACGGTACTTACAATATGACATCCGTGGACAAAAACAAGGGCGATTTAGAAGTTTACGACGATAAACGAATAATGTCCTTGACGGGTGATATGTATTCGAACGGCAATAATCTGACGAGAGCCGGGAGCGCCGCAACCGTTTACTTACGTCAAGAACTCGGAGAGCGCCGTAGCGTAGCGAATAAC
Organism: uncultured Christensenella sp.; assembly: GCA_910578145.1. GTDB lineage: Bacteria > Bacillota > Clostridia > Christensenellales > Borkfalkiaceae > Coproplasma. The sequence continues at coordinate 58,080 of CAJTPJ010000001.1, forward strand.
GGCGCGAAGCCCCGTCCGACGGGAAGCCTGAATTTAAGCGATAACGAGCTTATACGCTGGATTCAGAGCAGTAAACAAGGCAGTAAATTTAACGACCTATACAATGGGCGCGGAGTGAGCGGAAACAGGTCTGATGACGACGCTAAACTCGCGCATATGTTGCTGTATTTTAACGGCGGAGATAAAGACCAAGCTTTCCGAATAATGCGGGAATCGGGCGCATATCGCCCGGATAAACCGGATTCATATTATCGGGCAACCATTGATAAAATGGACGCCAAGATTGAAGTATATGCAAAGCGCCCAACCTTCTCTGCCGACGGTCCCGGAAAACCAAAAGGTAAAGGACCGGGTAACGGCAAAAAAGGTAGTCAGGCTTAGCAAATTAAACTCAAACCCTTAAAATTTTTTCTGCGTGGTTTCCAGGCGGGGAAAGGGACGGGGGAAACCGAAAGACGGTTTCCCCAGCGCATTTCGGCGCTTTGGCGCCGCCGCAACGTCTGTACTAAACGTCCGTACAAAATGTACGTACAAACCCGTACAGACAACTGCGGAATAAATTTCGGCGCTTTGGCGCCGTGCGGCTATACAAACAATTTGTCCGTACAAAGTGTACGCACAAACCGCATCGTACATCCGCATCCGTCTTGGTAGTACAGGGCACGTGGCAAGCAAGACCCACCACGAGCCCGGAACTACCTTCAACGGCCTTAATTAATTTGTCCGTACAAAATGTACGTACACTTTACCGCATCCGCACGGGCCGTTCTTTCAGACAGGAACGTGCGGCGGCAGTAAAGGAAGTAGAAATCACCGGCAACGACTGAACATGCACAGAGCCGTTTTTCAAACCGGTCTTTGCAGGTAGCAGTCTTATGCCGGGCAGTCCGCAGCCACAACCGCAGCCCGTTCTGATGAACGTGAGCAGTAGTGGAGGCAGACTGCAGGGGAAATCTCAGCGCCATCAGAACCGAGCAAACCGTTCCTTCAGACCGGAACGCTGCGGAGCTTCAGGCGCTGGAGAGAAAATATCGGCACTGAGTCGTGCCGCTCGGCAATTTCATTACCGAGTTGCGCACGATTAAAAAAATCGTGCTTAGGAAACCAAGCAGGATAAGGAAGGTGGCACACTTGACGGCTTTTTCAGCCTTTATTACGGAGTAATAACAAGTGGCACACTTCGGTTTTGCGGTTGTGCCACGGGTGGCACACCACGCAAATCGACAAATCGGAGACCGATTTTCGAGTTTAGGAGAGCACATATGGCAGAAATAAAGGAAAAGAAGCACAAGAATTCATTTCACGTCCGAATTTACGACGTAGAGCTTTTGAAAAGCCTGAATGAACTGTTTGAGACGGGTAAATACGAGTCGATGAACGAGTTAATAAACTGCGCTCTCGGTGTGGGTGTCGAAAAAATCTATCTTGAGTTCGGTAAACGTAAGCTGTTCACCCAAGCAAGAGAGATTCCGGAAGTTCCCGAAGGCAAAAGGCTCGATAAAATCGAGACCAGGCTTGAAAAACAACGCATTATGCAAGAGGACATGTTCATTCTGATGAACTCTATTGAAGCTCTTGTCGCATCGATTTTTAACGTCCAACGTGCGGAAATCAACGGCGAAGCCGTGAGCGGGGAGCTTATCGATAGCGGTATTATGGCTAAATTACCGCCTGCATATCTCGAGATTAAAGATAATCTCATTGCACGATTTAACAGAAAACTTGCAAAGGAGCAGAAATCTGAATGAAAGCGATATTCAACATCGGATATACAACAGCAACGCCGCCGGCGAGTTATACCGGGGAACGGCGCGCAGATTATATAGCCAAGAGAAATTTTTATAATCTTACAGCTGATTATAACTATTTCACGTATACCTTGAACGGGCAAAAGGTTTCAAAAAACGCTAATGCAGAGCATTACTTTACCCGTGAAGGTACGAATACCGGGCTTTTCAATATGGATGGCGCCATCGATGAAGAAAAGAAAAACGAGCTTAAAGCTCGCTTGAAGGACACGGAAAGCACAATCTGGCACGGGTTCATTTCCTTCGATGACGAAACTTCACGCGGTTTTACCAACCAGGAGAACTGCGTGAAGTTTATGCGCCAAACGTTCGGCTCGTTCCTGGAACGTGCTGGGTTTAAAAAATCGAATATCGAGCTGTACTGTTCTCTGCACGAAGATACGGACCACCGGCACATACACTTTGCGTTCTTTGAAAAAGAGCCTTTGCGCCTTGATAAGAGCGGTAATCTCGGTTTTACCCGTAGGGGTAAAATTTCGTCGGTGGCTATCGATAATTACCTTGTCTCTGCGAATATGCACTTGTCAGAGCACGGCGCAGAATACTACACGGCGCGTGATAAGGCTATTACCGAGCTGAATCGCCTTCGTGAGACCAGAGCTCGCACTGGGTTCATCGACAGCAGAGCAAGCACCGCATCGCTTATGCTTAACGTTGAGTTAAACAGGCTTATTGCGAAGCTTCCCGCAACCGGACGTTTACAGTACAACGCCCAGGGAATGGAGAAACTGCGCCCGAATATAGATAAAATCGCCGAATTGCTTATTCGTTCTGATGCTCGAGCTTTTGAAACTCACGGACAGATGCTGAAAGAGCTTGCCCGCGTAGAAAACGAAGTCAAGCAGCTTTCAGCTGACGGTAGGCTCGGCTACGTCAACGGCAAGAGGATGACGGCGGCGGACATTGCCGCTGCGATGGATGACGGTCCAATGCGCAACAAGTCAATTCCGCTGAGCCTTATTGATATGCGCAACGTTGACTATTTTGAGCGCTTACGTAACGATTACAAGGCGAGACTCGGCAACGTCGTGCTGAGTATGTGCAAGGACATACGGCACTCTGAAATGCACGATAACCGCCGTGTAATGCGTGTAAACGACCTGCACAGGAAAATAAGAGCAAAGCATCAGAGGAAATATCGCAAAGACCTTCTGCGTGAGACACAAAGCGCTATCGGCGCTATATGTCACCAGGAACGAGCGAACTTCCTTAAATCGGTTCAACAGCATGAACGCGATATCGAGTTCGAAAAAATGCAAGGGAACACGGCAGTATAAGGAGACCACAGAATGAAAATTATTGCAGTAGGTTGTAATAAGCGTTTTGATAACGAATATGCCAATGAGTTTATTCAGAGAGAGTGCGGTGGCAAGGCTGAATTAATTAGCAAAAAAATAATAAAAAGATTTATTCGCGCATTTTTTAAGACAACTCGCGTTGAAATTTTATATTACGCTTTCCCGCATGTTATTGATTGTCGCATCGGTGGGTTGCAGCTTGATATTTTTCAGTTGTACGGCGAAAATGCACCGCATAAACCATATGACACGGCAAATCCCTTCGGAGTAGTGTCATTCTGGAATGTAGGAGAAATTGCTTATGCAGAATTACTCAAAAACGGAGAAATAAAGATATTTCCTTACGGAGAATTTGAATGAAAAAAAGTAAAGACGTTTTTAAGCGTTGGAAGAAACGCAGCTTAAAATTTAAAATTCTAACCGGCGTTGGTTTAGCCGTTGCGCTCATCGTTTTGCCGTTATTGCTTTTTGCTCTGCTTATAATGGTGTTTACGCACTCAAGCTTTGCATCCGTATGGAGTAACGGTCTTTTATACGGGTTGTGGGCGATAGCGCTGGCAGCAATAACTGTCTTCGTTCTCTTCGAGATCCGCACTCTTGGCTCATGGCGAGTACTCAAGATAAATAAAGACCTTGAAGACTCACACTTTATGAGCGAGCGGGAAATCGCTCGTAATGAGGGCTTTACCGTAACGGAGTTCTCGAACCTGCAGAACGTTAAAGACGGACTGTTAATAATGGCTGAGCGGCAACGTAACGATATGAACGTAGTTTTACTGAATCCCATTCACACGATGGTTATCGCTACCACGGGTACAGGTAAAACTACTACGTACATTGAACCGTCTATTGAGATATTGTCTCGCACGTCAACAAAGCCTTGTATGGTAATCACAGATCCTAAAGGCGAGCTGTACGGGAGACACGCAAATTCTCTTAAGAATAGCGGCTATAACGTTTACATAATCGATTTAACGGATACATATCATTCGACGCTTTGGAACCCGTTTAACGACGTTTTTAAAAAGACTGCACGTATTTCAGAAGAGATAACGCAAGTAAAAAACAAATATATGTGGGGCGGACTGATTTATCCCACGTATGCAGAAGCTGAAAAAAGTAAAAGGGAATTCACCGTTCGGCTGAACGATGAAATCTATCAGGAATTGCTAGACCTTATTTATTGTATGTGTCCTGTTGAAGCGGCGCAGGACAAATCGTGGCAGCAAGGCGCGAGGGATTTACTTTTTGCGATGGCGCTCAGAATGTGGGAAGACGTCCGAGACGGATATATGCCAAAGGAAAAGTTCAATATCTATAACCTTTGGTGGAATCTCACCGAGTATGCTCGGGGAGAATGTGAAGTCCTAAAAGAGTACATCGATGAATGTGCGGACGAGACTTCACGTGCAAAAGGTATGGCGAGTACAGTGCTGGTAAGTGAGGACCGAACGTTGTCTTCGTATCTCGGTTCGGTCAACCAATATCTGCACTGGATGGCGGATGGCGGAGTTGCGCAGTTGACGAGCGGGAACGAAATCGAGTTCAGCGAGTGGGATGAGCAGCCGAACGCTCTGTTTGTAAAAATACCCGATATGAAAGAGGGTAGACACGGGCTTGTATCTCTGATGCTGTTGCAGCTCTATAAAGCGCTTAACGAAAAAGGGGAAAAGAACAGCGAATTAAGAGAAACGCCCGATAAGCGTTTAAAACGTCATTGTTACTTCCTTATGGATGAATTCGGCTCACTGCCGCCCATAAAGAACTTTGATAACATAGTTAAAATAGCTCGAAGTCTTGGGGTATTTATGATACCGGTATTACAAGACTATGCGCAGCTTAACAAGGTTTACGGAGAGCAACCTGCATCCACAATAAAAAACAACTGCAACGTTAAAATCTTTTTGGGTACCAACGATGAGAAAACCCGTGGGGAGATTTCCGAAGCTTGCGGAAAACACAAAGTTAAGTCCGTGAGCTATAGCGAAAATAAGGATACGGGCGTTAATACGTCGGCGCAGAGCGTTCCGCTCATTTATCCGCACGAGCTTGCGAATTTGAATAATCCGGCTGACGGTGTGTTCGGTAATGCGGTTGTCATCGCATCCGGTGTAAACCCCATAATGAGCCACACTACGCCGTGCTTTAAAGCGTTTGATATTTTTGGTATTGAAGGTGAAGCAAGACCGCCGGAGAAACCGTTTATGATTTTTGATGAACAGGCTAATCGTTACGATATTACAAAGCTTATATTTCTGCATCATAATCTTGAAGACGAAGCCGACAGCTCGGATGAAATGTCTGACATTGAAAATCCTATAGAAATTCAGCCGAATGATACGGAGAAGAACACGAAAAGAAAAACGGCGTCAGAATTGGTGGAAGAGCAGATTTCCGAGGAACTCGGGAAACTGAAAGGCAAAATCAGCGATGACGATTTCGTTCGTCTCTCGGCGGCGGACATTCCAAGCAAGATTAAGGTGCTTGACGAGCTTGCAGAAGCTGCGACGCTCGGCGGTAATATCTTCCTGACTATGCAGATAGAGAAAATTATCAGCTTTATTAAACACAGTACGAGTTTTTCAGTAAAGGAGACTTAATTTATGAGAAAAATTAAAAAAAGAATTACAGGCTTAATGTTGGTGCTTATATCACTGTTTGCTGTGATTGTGGCGGGTTTGCTGCTTATGTTGAGCCCTTCACAAACGGCACAAGCGGCGAGCAATAGTGATTTGGTTTTTACAGATGTCGGAAATGGTTATTCGGTTAAAGGAATCGGTCAGTATCCTCAGATGTCTGGGGCATTGAATATTCCTTCAACCTATAATGGAAAACCTGTTGTTAAAATTGAAGATTATGCATTTTGGTATACCGACATTACAAGTGTAACTATTCCAGATAGTGTAACTTATGTTGGTAGTTATGCTTTTAGAGGCTGTGAAAGTCTTGTTTCCGCAACAATTGGGAGTGGGGTTACCGAAATGGGTATTTTAATTTTTCAATCGTGTACAAGTCTTGAACGAGTAACCCTTTCAAATAAAATAATAGGTGAGTCTATGTTTTATAGGTGTACTGCACTAACAAGCATAACAATTCCGAACGGCGTAACAATTATTGAGGAACAAGCATTTTATGGTTGCAGTGGAATGCCAAGCATAACAATTCCCAAAAGTGTTACTTCAATTAAATCATTTGCATTTTCAGGGTGTGGTAAGTTAAGTACAATGATTTACGAGGGAACAAAGGATGAGTGGGGGCAAGTTTCAAAAGGTGGTTCAGCAATCCCGAGCGCAACGAAAATTATTTACGTTGATTTAATAGTTAGCGTAGATAATTACGAAATAACAAATAAAGACGTTAATGTTAAAATTACTGGTAGTCGTGTTAGTGGCTTTTATTCAATGAGCAAAAATGAATATCCGAAAGAAACATCATATGTTTATATGACATCTTTTGATTCTGATACAACATTCATTGAAGAGGGATTTTACCGCGTGATAACGCACTGTAGTTATACGAAAGAAATTGTCTCATATTTTACGATTGATAAGTCTGCGCCTAAAATAGACGAATACAAAGAATATACCAATTCTGAGTTCACTATGACGGCACAAGATAAATACAGTAGTGTAAAAGCTTGGGAATATTGCTTCAATGACGGTGAGATTATGCTGTATGAAGGCGAATCGCTAACCCTTGGCGGTGATTTTGTAAACGGGGTGTGGTCAGTTCGAGTCGTTGATGTGTGCGGAAACTTCTCTAATTGGATAAATATTAAATATGTTTATAGAGAAAGTTTTGGAAACTCAGAAAGTATCCGCAATTCTTATTTTGTACCTTCATATTTCGTCGTAACATTATCTCAAAAATATTATACAAGCTGTTACGGCTCATATACGTTTGCTGAATACTCTTCGGCGCTGAGTTTTGCTACGGCCAAAGAATGGGAGTGCAGAGTAATAATTTTGGATGGCGGAAGTTCCTGGAACTATGTAACAGTAAACAATGAGAACACAAGACAAATATATACGGATATAAATGAACTCAACTCCGTTATTGATAAATACGCGCGTAAAAATATCGGTGACAGAAAGGTAATGGGTAAGAACGGCGCGGTTTTGAATAACCCTACAGATGCCGAAGGTGTTACGCGTCCGGACGCTCTCACAGAGCAAATCGTCGAACTTCCGCAACTATTATCGGATTATTCAAGTTTGCGATTTATGTTGGCGCCGTTCAGTTATAGCTTGTCTATTCCGAGAAGTTATATAGATGGCAATAATTCTTCTGCTTCGATAAAATTTATTTCTGATGGAATCTCTTTGCGTGAGGAAAGTGCAAGACCGCTTGAATATGGTTTGCAACTTAAGGATATCGTTACCGAGCAAGGCTGGTATTTGATTACTGAGAGCGACGTTTGCGGGAATATCGAGCAATATCTTATTTATCTCGATTTGCAACAGCCGGATTTTTATGCGGACGTCGCTTATGGGAACGGAGTCCGCGAAACCATCGAATTCAATCAGAATTTTATTGACAGTAATGCCGGCGCAATGCGTTACGTCGAATTTGCGGTGAATTCTCTTTCAGATAATATAGACTCTTTCGTTATGGTTTCAATTGAAGGTCGAAGTATTAGTGAAGCGTTTGTTTGGGGCGATGAGCTGCCCGTACTGAGTTATGAAAACGGTTATTACGGTGCATACACAATAACCGTTTACGATAGGTCAAACAATTCTTTGTCTTTCGTGGTTTACATTGCCGGCGAAGCGCCTTCGTTAAAGAATACATCTTTAACGAGCGAAACCGCCTGTACGTTCACGGTGCAAATTAATGATAATTATAATGAAATAACTGACGTTAAATTTTTCAAGATACTTTTTGACGGAACAGAGGAAAGAATCTGGGCAGACTCGTTTGATACCGAAGTATGCGCGCAAAATCTTATTTATAAAATGAACGTCGGCGGGAAATATGTTTTTGAGTTTACCGATTTATACGGACGGACTGTACGTACAAAACCGCTATTTTATATGAAAGGTTTGCCATCGGCAACATTACGCGGCGTAAAGGACGGCGGGCTAACTAAAAACGACGTAAGCATCCTATATGATACTGATGCAACGTTAGAGCTTTTTATATACCGTGACGGGCAATGGGTAAACGCCGAGCTTTATAAATTCTCTCAGGGAATCGCCGGTAATACCGTGAGCATTACGGCTGGAGTAGAAACTACGGCAATGTATAAAGCAATGCTCTATGTAACCGCAGACAGAAATCTTTTCACTGAATATACATTTGAGATTGATGGAATTTTACCTATTGTGGAAGTGAAGCTCGAGAATGGCGACGTTGCCGTTCCTGGAACGGTGACGACTCAAGGTTTCTGCATGACTTGGAGTGAAAGCGGTTATACGGCTTATTACAGAAAGCAAGGCGCTATCTCTGATATGAAATATGCCAAAGATACTTACATAACCGCACCGGGAACGTACGTCTTTACTTTTTACGATGTCGCACGAAATGAACTGACATTATCGATGACGCTCGATAACTTTGTCAGTTATACCCTTGATGGAAACTATATCCTACTTGATGATGGTAGCTATATAACGCGTAATAGCTTTACATTTACGATGTCGGAGCCGTGGTCGGTATTTGACGTTGAGACGTCTAACGGTTTAACCGTCGTAAACGGACAAAAGCTTGATACGGACGGCATTTACCGTCTTCGTGTGGAGGATATGTACGGTAACGCTTTGACGCTTACACTCATCATCGATAAAATGCCGCCCGTTCCGGTAATAAAGACTGATGACGGGGAAACGCTTTCCGCTGGGGCAAAGACGACAAAAAATTTTTACGTATCTTGCGAAGAAAAAGACGTCAACATTTCGTTCGTTGCCGGTTCCGGTACATATACTGCATACGACGGTTCATTGATAGATGATGCGGGTACGTATTCGTTCAGACTTACGGACATAGTAGGTAACGTTGCAACTATCACGATAACTATTGACCGTGAAATTAAATACCGTGTGGACGGCACTTACGTTGTGCGTGACGATATTTATCACTCGAGATTATGGCTTCAGGTTATCGCTCTTGAAGAAACGTCAATATTCGAAGTGGTTTCCGAAGACGGAACGTTAATAGATACCACAAAGAGAATAACGGTTGAAGGGTTGTATTATGTTGTAATTTCCGATATCGCAGGGAACAGCGCAGAACTTACGCTTTTAATAGATAAAACCGCATCCACGGCAAGGTTTGAAACGGAAAGCGGACAAGCATTAAATGATGGGGCAACAACTAATGAGCCATTCAGAATTATTTGTGAAGAGCAAGATTCGAAAATCACTTACAGCTTTAACGGTGGAGCTTCGGTTAAATATGCTGACGAATTGCTTTCAGAGAGCGGCACTTATGTGTTTACCGTTACAGATTTTCTTGGAACGTCGGCGGAATTACGTATTAACGTTGATACGGGCGTAAAATTAACCGTTAACGGCACTTACGTAATAGACGATGCAGGGAAGTATATTTCGAAAAATTGGCTGTCCGTTACGCTTGGCGAAGACATGCAGTCGTTCTATATTCAAGCTCAAGATGGCTCAACGCTTGAAGCTGACAGCCGTATCACAGCTGAGGGCGAGTATATCGTTTACGCAAAAGACGAAAGCGGTAACGAGTGTGAGCTGGTTTTGGTTATTGATAAAACTGCGCCGAGCATTATTCTTGAAGGAGTGGAAGAAGGCGGTGCAACAAACGGGCTTGTTTCAGTGTGGTTTGAAGATTACAATCAGATTTATTATCGTTTCAATAGCGGCGATAAAATTGCAACCTGTGACGGCGTGCAGTTTGACGTCGAAGGCTCTTACAATATCATAGCGCTTGACCTTATCGGTAATACTGTCAACGTTTCCTTTGTTATAGATAAACACGTCGATGTAACATCAAGTATAGCGTTTGTAGACGGCCAGTTTATTACGGGTGCCGTATCGTTCGCCTTTGGTGAGTCTGTGACGGCAATGCTTAACCATGATGGAAACGAAAACCTATATCTTCGCGGTGATATTGTGGCACTTGGAGAATATGCTTTGACTGTTACGGATACGGTTGGTAATGTAACAACCTATAATTGGAGTATCTTGCCCTGCAAGGCGCGCGACTACTCAATCAATGTGCCTGATGGTTTTACGGTCGCCGTAGAGCTTAACGGACAAGTCGTTGATGCCGTTATCGATGCAAATAAGCTTTTGCTCACCGAGAACGGTAATTACAATTTATCGTTTGTGAATGCTAATTCAAATTGGCAGCTTGAGCTCTGCGTTGATAATATGGCACCGTCTGTGCAATTCGAGAACACAAGAAAAAGTGTAATAATTTCTCAGCCGAACAAAGACGATATTACTTACACTCTCTATTTTAACGGTACTCAAACCGCTTTTAATTTAAAAAATTCCGTTGAGCTTACAAAGGTGGGCAGTTATCGTCTTGTATGTGTGGACGAGGTCGGAAACGTTACGGAATATATATTCGAGCTTAATTATCTTAGCGATATTTCGATAGCACTTATATGCGTGGTTTCCGCTCTGGTGGTTATCGGTATAGTTGCGATTGTAGTATTCCGATTTAAACGTAAGATTTACTAAAAAAACGGTGCTGGCCCATTTTCATTTGTCCGTACATTTTGTACGGACAATGAGCCTAAGACCGATTAAATATAAACAATTTTTTATAGGAGTTATTTTTATGAAACAGATTTTTTTTACAACCCTTCTTGCCGGAAATTTCGATAACGTCGGAAAAATCCTTGAGTCTTTTCTTAATCAGTGGTGGGGACCGTTGCTCGGAGTGCTTGCTGCTGCAGCGGCAATATTAGGTGTAGCTGCAGGGCTTAAGTACATACTTGCATCACAGTCCGGAGATGAGCAAAAACTTAAACAAGCAAAGAATTTTGCCGTCGGTATTTTTGTGGGCATAATAATAGTATTTTTAGTCGCCGCTCTGGTACCCGTAATTGTGGCAAGCTTTCAATCCTGGTTTGATAATGATGCGCAGGAGTTTATGTCGCTAATTGTAAATAGCGCTATTTAATCGTATGGGAATTTTAATCGGGAAATTGTTTGCCCAGCTTTTGTTTTGGCTTTACGATTTCATAGACACGCTCGGTGCAATCTTTAATATTTTAACAGGTACTCAGACGGCGGACGAATCTAGAACGCTTTTAGAGATATTTTTAGATAGTGCGATTTCGACAAAAGTTTTGCTCGGTTTATGTATGGTAAGCGTTGTAATTGCCGGGGCGAGTGTGGGCGTTAAAACTGTTAAAAATATAATTAAATTTAAAGCTGGCGGAGAGCCGACGTCGCACGCAACAACTTTGAAACAGGGTGTTCTCGGGGTTGGTGCTTCTGTTGTGTGCATCTTCTTCGTATTTATGTTTATCGCGTTCTCGAGTATGCTTTTGAATATGGTAAACGACGTTATTGCGCCCGCAGAGAACTTGACGTTATCTCAGAATTTATTTAATCTTTCCGTAGAGCAATCTTATGTAATTGACGAAAGTAGATGGGAAGAGCGTGAAGTGGGCGATTATCTTGATGAAAGCGGGCATCGTGTTCAGGAAAAGGACCCAACGAGTGATGACGGGTTGGCTTGGGAAAAAGACGCGAGCGGGAATTACATGTTCGATGACAACGGCAATAAGATACCAATATGGGTCAAACGTGTCGAGCGTTATCATCCTTACGTCACAGTAGACGGAGAATTACTTGTCGTTACGGGTTGGGTTGGAAATTATACAGCATCGGATATAAACTGGTCTATGTCTCCGGACCAAGTATTCGGCGTATATAACAAGGACTGGATAGGGTTGTTTGAGCAAGCCGACCAGGGTTACAGCCAGCAACCTATGGTGAGACTGGATGCGTTTAATTTGTTTACCGCTTATCTTGTAGCCGTAATTATGCTTATATCGATGTTTATGCTATCTGTGGGACTTGTTAAACGTATCTACGATATAATTGTCCTTGTCATTTGTATGCCGCTTGTATGCGGAACCATACCGCTTGACGACGGCGCAAGGTTCCGAGCCTGGAGAGAAACGTTTATGTCCAAAGTATTAATCGCTTTCGGCGCCGTCATCGCGCTTAACGTATTCTTTATGATAGCAGGTTTTATAATGGGACCGGCTTTCGATTTAACATACCTTATAAACGAAGGTGTTTTAAGTGCTTTCGCGGTATCTGTATTTAAAATGCTATTGCTTCTCGGCGGCGCGTTGTGTATGAATAGCAGTCAAACGCTTATAGCGCGTATTCTCGGAACGTCGGCAGACGAGGGGCGCGAAGCGATGCAATCGTTTGCACTAATTACCAGCGGCGTAAGAATGGCAGCTGTAGGTGCTCTTGGCGTCGGACGTGTGGCAGCCGGAATGGGGCGCGGATTATTCGGCGGGACAAATCGTTATGGGCGCGAGCGTACCGGTATATTTAATTATGCTGCGCGCGGCGCGAACGCCATCGGCGAAAGAGCCGGCGGGGAAAAATATTCGGGAAGCCGTGGAGCTGCGTTTGTCAGAGCGCTCGGGCGTATGGGTGGAAGAATGTCGCCGTTCGGCAATAATGGAGCTCGTAATACGCCAAGCAGTAACAGCAGCAAGCAAGCCGGGTTAAACGCTCCTAACGTTATAAAAGGAGTCAGAGGAGCTGCGGAAAAGCTTTCAAGCGTGCGTCCTAATAGTGGTTTGAGAACGGGCGGTGGCAGTGAAAATAAGTCGGGTGCCTTTAAAGATAATTCTGCCCGGAGGAAGTAAAAAATATGGAAAGAATTATACCTAAAAACAGTAAGCTTAAGGCAGCATTATTTAAGCACTTATCTTTGCTCGATATGCTCTTAATAAGCTTAATGCTTTTAATCGCTATTTTATTGTTTTTTTCAAATTTTTCTCAGCGGTGGATTATGCTCGCTGTATACCTTGTGATATGCGTGGTAATGTTCATCGGTGATGATGAGGACAGAACTTATCTGCAGTTTGCATATCTGATAAAGTTTTACGTTTCCCGCCGAACTTTTACTAAAGGCGCAAAAAAAGGGAATACAGACGAGCTTATACCTTTTAAAAATATCAGGGCGGACGGTCTTATTGAATATGAAGGCTATCTCGGTGGCATAATTGAAGTTGGTAGTCTTGATTTTGGTTTGCTGGACGAAGAAGAGCAGGACAGACGAATTTCAGCCTTTGCCCGTGTTTTAAACGGCTTAAGCCAGTCGTCTGTCATACAGCTTGTTAAGATAGACCGACCTATTAAATACGATGAAGTTGCCGCCGGTATTTTTGAAAAACTTAATATTGCTAAAGAAGATGAAGACAAGGCAAAAGAAGTAATTTTGCAAAGTCGCTTAGAGCAGGTAGACAACGTTAACAATGTTATGCCACTCTATAGACCGTATTATTACATAGCTTTGTATGAAAACGACGTCGATGTTTTATACAATCAGATTGATGCATGTCAAGACGGACTCGATGCAGCAGGACTAAGTTCAACGCTCTTGGATGCACGTGAAGTAGCAGTATTTTTTAAATACTGCTACACGCGCAATTTTGATGAGCGAGATATTGACGAAAAAGATATTTCAGAGCTTGCAGATTACGTAAAGCCGAATAAGGTTAAATTCGGTCTTGCCGGTTATAATGTTGATGACGTCTATGCGTTCACTCTGGCGATAAAGGATTATCCGTTGTACGTCGGGAACGCCTGGGGTTCGAATTTATTTAACATAGATAACACGAAAGTAGTATTGACGATAAAGCCCGTAGATAAAGGTAAGGCTATTAAGCGTATTGATAGAGCCGTTGTCGAGAGCGCAACGAGAACGTCGGCAAAGCTTTCTGAAATGCGAAGCCAGGACACGCACATTCAGACGATGAACGAGCTTCAGGCTCGCATCCAGAACGAAAACGAGATGCTCTTCGATTGTACGTTGACTGTAACGGGCTTTAATAATACCGATAAGCCAAACGCAACGTTCCGTAAAGATATTCGCCGTGAGATAACTACAAACGGTTACAGAGTAAGTTATCTGCTCGGCAGACAGTTCGACGGGTTCGCTAAGTCCACCGTTGCAAGGCGCCCTAAATTACATGGATTTGAGCGCGGAATCAACTCGGACTCGCTCGCTGCTGTATTTCCTTTTGTGTTCTCTTCGATAATCGATGTTGATGGGTATAATCTCGGATGGGATTATTACCCGGTCATACTCGATATCTGGAAGCGCGGAAGGGATTTCATTAATAGTAACGGTATCGTTTACGGCAAGTCCGGGAGCGGCAAGAGTTTTTTTGCAAAGCTTTTAATCACTATGATATATTCCGAAAATTCCAGAATATTTATTTTGGACCCTGAAAATGAGTACCAGGTGCTTGCAAAAAATCTTGACGGGCTTTTTATCGATATCGGAAGCGCGACGCAAGGGCGCATAAACCCGTTACACGTTTATCCGGTGTTGACGGATGAGGGCGACGTTGCGCCGCCTGAAGTGGTTTTTAATGCGCATTTGCAGTTTCTTGAAGATTTCTTTAAAATTACTCTGAAAGGTATTGCGCAGGACGCTTTCGAAGAGCTGAACAATCTTATTAAGCTTACTTACGAAAGCGTTGGGATAAAACACGATACGGATTGCACGGACTTTAAGCCCGAGCAATATCCGACATTTGATACGCTGAAAGCTATCGTCGAAAAGGAAATGCAGCGAGCGGACTTGACGCCTATGCGCAAGGCTAATCTGGAACGTGTAAACACTTACGTTCAGAAATTTGCGACGGGCGGTATGTATTCGTCGCTCTGGAACGGTCCGTCTACACTTGAGGTTGACTCGCGGTTTGTAGTATTTAATTTTCAATCGCTTTTCGGAGCGAAGAACCAAACTGTTGCGAACGCTCAGATTCTCGTTGTTATGCGTTATCTCGATATGCAAATAATTAATATTCGTGAAATGAACCGCAATGGGAACGATGACGTCGTGCATCCGTTCATCGTACTTGATGAAGGCTATAATTTCATCGATGCTGATTACCCGGTTGCACTGCAGTTCGCTTACCTTTGGTACAAGCGTATACGTAAGTATGAGGGAAGTATTTTCTTCTTGACTCAGAACCTGAGCGATATTTTCGGGAACGAAAAGGTTATACAAAAGACATCGGCTATTGTAAACAACTCGCAATATTCGTTTGTGTTCGGCTTGGCACCCGCTGACCTGGAAATCTTAACCGATTTATACAAGAATGTCGGCGGGCTGAACCCAACCGAGCGGGCGTTTATTTCCGATGCCGGGAACGGCGACTGTTTCGCTATTTGCTCTGCACGGCAACGAACTCGCTTCCACGTCGAAGCTCATGATACCGTACGTGCGATTTTTGAGAACGTCGGCAAGCCGTGGGAAGCAAGCGAATAGAAATCACGAAGAAAAAATGTACGGACATTTTGTACGGACAAATTGGTAAAATTTGGTAAAATATGGAAATTTTGAATTGACATTATTTTGTGTGTACTGTATAATAAAAGTGCAGTTAAGGAGATGTTATATGAGAAAATTGAAACTAATAAATATTATTGCTTGTATTTTTGCTTGTTTGAGTTTAATGTTTGTCTTGTCTGCGTGCTCGTCAGAAAAATTGAAATATGAAGAGCGTGGGGATTTTGGTTATTTTGTTGGTGCGGTCAATACTGATATTTCAGGTGAAATCATCGTACCAGCCGAGTATAATGGAAAACCGGTATACGGTTTAATCGAACATGCTTTCGAGAATTGCAAAAACATTACAAAGGTAGTGCTTCCGGAAGGTTTAAAAACGATAGGTTATTATGCTTTTAAAGGTGTGGGGAGTAATGTTGTTGTTATTCCTGTCAGTGTAACCAGTATATCAGAAACTTCGTTTAAAGATAACGGAATGTATCGCATAGAATATAACGGAACAAAAGAACAATGGACACAAATTAACGGGTATACCTTTGTGCCATCGAAAATACATGTTATTTGTGTTGATGGTGAATTCGAACTTTAAAAAATTATATTATAATTAATATGCCCTATTATTTTTCATAATGGGGCTTTTAAATTGCTATTTTCCTTGTTGTGGTTTAGTATTTGTACGTACAAAATGTGCGTGCATTTTTGTCCGCACATTTGGTGTCCGTACATTTTTGTACGGACATTTTTTTACAGGAGTTATTTAATGGAAAACACGAAAGAAATTATACAGTCATTAATTGATTGTGCTGTTAACGATATAATATCTTTAATAGTAAAAGACCTAAAAGAACTGAACTTTTCTGACATTGTACGTACAACGCAAAAAACGGTTAATAATTTAGGGGTGAACCTTATCGGGCAAATTGTGAAAATTATTGACGATAGTTACAACAAAAAGAGAGATAAACACGCAGTGATTTTAAGGCATACCAAAACCCGTAAAATGGTTTCGGCTATGGGTGAACTTAATCTTACTCGGCGGCTTTATTTTAATAAAACATTAGGCAAATATTTTTTTGCGGTTGACGAGCTGCTGAATATGGAAAAATACAGCCGTATTGAAAGCGAGCTTAAAACAAAGCTCATCAACGATGCTACGCTTACAAGCTATGGAAAAGCAAGTAAATTATCGAATGGATGCGTGTCTCGGCAGACGGTTCATAATCTTGTAAAAGGTGTTGAGCCAAAAAAGCTCGAAGTTCAAGCAAAGGGGTTAAAGACTGTTGAACAAATTTATATCGAAGCCGATGAAGACCATATTCACCTTAATAACGGTAAAAGCACCGAGGTGAAGCTTGTATACGTGCACGAAGGACGTCAACGAGTAAATCGAAGACGGACGGCGTTGATGGGCACACGGTATTTTGTTTCTGTAAGTAACGGAAACGGAATATGGGATTGTGTTACAGATTATTTATACGCACAGTATGACATCCGAAATTCTGAAATTCACCTTTCAGGTGATGGTGCAAATTGGATTAAGCAAGGACTTAGTGTAATTCCTAGAGCGAAATATCACTTGGATAAATTTCACGTTTATAAAAGCGTTACGGACGCTACAGCCGATGATAGAAGACTACGTAATCAAATAATAAATAGTATAAAGCTTGGCGATAGTAAAAGCGTTCAATCTTTATATATGCAACGTTGGGGTGGTATAGGAACGGCTCATGCACGGAATCGCTTGTATGATAGTTTACAGTACATTGAAAATAATTTTGACAGCATAGACCTTACTGCAGAGAGTAACTGCTCTGCTGAAGGTCATGTCTCGCACGTTCTTTCTGCGCGCTTATCTTCCCGTCCCATGGCTTGGAGTCTTGCTGGTGCTGAGAAAATGGCGCAGCTCAGAGCATTTTATTTCAATGGCGGCGATTTCTCAGAACTCTATCAGGGCAGGATTAAAAGCGAACAAGTGATTCTGAATGCGTATAACGTCCACGCTGTCCGAAAAGATTATGAAGTCGACCACTCAATACCGAGCGGACGTATAGTGGGGCTTGACGCCGTTTATGACGATGTGGGTAGATTTCTGCGGTATATTGTGAAAAAATAAGAAAATGAAGTTTTTAAAAAAAATGTGCGGAAAAAACTTGACACCGTCGCAAAATTCAATAGGTTGCGTTCTTTCATTTTTCGTGATATAATGGAAACTACGATAAACAGTAATTTGGCGGAGATTATATGAAAATAACAGTGATAAACGGCACAGAGAAACACGGCGTCACATATCACTTAAAGGAGGTTTTTCTGAAAAACCTTCAAAGCGCAGACGTAGTTGAATTTTATTTGCCGAAAGATTGCCCGTCTTTTTGTATGGGCTGTACAAGCTGTTTTATGAAAGGCGAACAATACTGCAAGGATTTTGCTTACATAAATGAAATCGAAAAATCGTTTCTCGAATCCGATTTGATTGTCCTGACATCTCCTGCATACGTTATGCACGCAACAGGCGCAATGAAAGCATTATTAGATCATTTCGGTTATCGTTGGATGCCGCATAGACCCGCGCCCGAAATGTTCGGTAAGCGTGCAGTCATTATTACTCAATGTCTGGGCGCAGGTGCAAAGTCAACGGCGAAAGATATAAAACACAGTTTGTCTTGGTGGGGTATATCGAAAATCGGTATGTTTCGCGGCGCTCTTATGAATGACATTGTTTGGGATAATCTTTCCGAAAAGAAGCGTAAAAAGTTAACCGAAAAGATAAATAAACTTTCCGGTCGATTCGCTAAAATCAATTATGCCAAACCCGCACACACGAAACTTATTACAAAAATCAAATTTATGTTGAGTCGTCTTATTCAGAAAAAAGTGCGAAAAAGCGGCAGGGCGGGACTTGACTGTGAGTATTGGCATAAAAATGGGTGGCTTGGTAAAAGTCGTCCGTGGAAACATTGATACCGTCGTTTTTATCGGTTAAATTTCAATTTATCTTTCTAGAAGGTTTGTAGTAAAAAGCTCTCGAACATATCGTTCGAGAGCTTTTGTCCTTGCTTGAAAGTATAACTCTTAAAAATTTAGTTTTTTAATTCCCTATGGGAAGTGCGCTTTTAGTCGCGCCCTATTTTTTATCTTATAAAATTCGTTCTTGCCGTGGTTTCGGCTTGGGGTGCGGCAATTCCCGCCGCTTTGCCCGCGTTTATACATTTAATAATCCACGCCATATTTTTGGCAAGGTTGCGCATAGTTTGCATACCTTCCAAGTCGCGCAAAATTTCTTCGGGGCTACTGCCGTAAACGAAATTCCAATATGTTGATGAAATTACGGGCATTTGCGAAACCGTAAGGTGCTTTAACAGCACGTCCAAAGAAGATGTCGTGCCTGCGCGCCTTGCCGCGGCTATAACGGCGGCGGGTTTTTGCACAAACGCGTATTTTCCCGCATAAAACAGCCTGTCCATAACGGCAAGCAATCTGCCGGTGGGGTGGGAGTAGTATACGGGCGAGCCGAAAATAAACCCGTCGGCAGTTTTCGCCTTTTCAATGCAATCGTTTACGATATCGTCGCCGAAAACGCATTTGCCCGTGTTTTTGCACCCGCCACAAGCTATGCAGTCGCGCACGGGCGAGTTGCTGCACCATATAATTTCCGTTTCAACGCCCTCGGCGTTTAAAACGGAGGAAATTTCGGTTAAAGCCGCGTGGGTGCAACCCTTTTCACGCGGACTGCCGTTAAAAAGCAATACTTTCATAATTTACCTTAACGTAATATCCAATTTAAATTTCAGGTTGTTTAAAATTTTCTTTACAAACCCGTCTATTTTATTTTCAATAGGCTCGTCTTTGGGCGTGAACGTCAGCTTAAACGCCATAGATTTTTTGCCTTTGCCAATCTGTTCGCCCACGTACACGTCGAAAAGATTAACTCCCGTAACGTATTTGCAAGCCGAATAGATTTCCTTCTCTATCGCCGCGCAGGTTATGGCGGCGTCGCAGGTAAGCGCAAGGTCGCGCGTGATTTCCGCAAACTTAGGTATGGGCACGTATTTAAAAGGTTTGGCGTGTTTTTTAAGTTCTTCGTAATCAATTTCCGCAACGTATACGAAACGGTCCAGCGCAAGCTCTTCCGCAACCGCGGGCGACAACATTCCCAAATAGCCTACTTTCACGCCGTCGCAAATAATTTTTGCGGTAATGCCGGGGTGCAGGAAAGGCTTTTCGCAGGGTTCGTATTCAAACGATGTGTTAATATCATCGGCAATGCAGTTTACTATGCCTTTCAGGTCGAAAAAGTCGTATTTGCCCCATATACCCAGTGCAATTACGCTTTTTTCTTCGGGGAAGTCGCAAACGGGCAGGCTTTTGGCAAGGTAAATTTTGCTAATTTCAAACAGTTTGCCCGCCATATTGCCGCGCCTTAAATTTCTAACTATAACGTTAACCATAGACGGCGCAAGGGTGGTGCGCATAATGGATAAATCTTCGCTTATGGGGTTGAGTATGCGTATGGCGTTGCGCTCTTTTGCGTCGGGCGCGAAGTGCAGCATATCCAAATCTTTTTGAGAATAGAACGAATAGCTTGAAATTTCGTAAAGCCCCTTGGAAACGAGCGCGTCTTTCAGCTTGTTTTCGGCCTTTTGCTCCTCAGTAAAGCCGCCGTTGGTTATAGAAGCGGAGGGCAGGAAAGTGCCGTTAATATTTTCGTAGCCGTAAAACCTTATAATTTCTTCGGCAACGTCGGGGTAGCCGTCAATATCTTCGCGGTAGCCGGGTACCGTTAACGTGAGGTTATCACCGTCAAGCGCGGGCTTAAAGTTAAGCCTTTCAAGAATTTTTACTATATCTTTCGCGGGTACTTCAATGCCCAAAAGCGCGTTTATTTTTGAAACGCTAACGCTCAAATTTTTCTCGTTGGTGCGGGAATATGCCGTAGTTACGTCGATATGCAGGTCGGTAACCGTGCCGCAACCAAGCTGTTGGATAAGGTGCAAAGCCCTGTGCATAGCGCGTTCGGTGGTGTATTCGTTTACGCCCTTTTCAAACAGTGCGGAAGAGTCGGAGTGTTGCCCAAGCGAACGCGCGGTTTTTCTTACGCTGTCGCGCGCAAATTTAGCCGCTTCAAATAAAACTTCCGTAGTGTCGTTTTTAATTTCGCTGTTAAGTCCGCCCATAACGCCAGCAAGCGCAACGGGTTTTTTGCCGTCGCAAATAACTAAATTGTCGCTTTTAAGCGTAAATTCGTTTTCATCAAGCGTAATTATTTTCTCGCCGTCGTTTGCGCGGCGAACTACTATCTCGCGTCCGTCAAGCGTTCTTAAATCAAACGCGTGCATAGGCTGCCCAAGCTCCAACAGCACGAAGTTGGTTATATCAACTACGTTGCTTATCGAGCGCAAACCGCACAGCGCAAGACGTTTTCTAAGCCAGGCGGGGGAGGGCGCGCATTTAACGTCCTTTACGTAATGCCCTATATATCTGGGGCATATATCGGGGGCTAAGTTGGAAATTTTAATTTTTTCGTAGTTTCCCTTAACCGCTTTATAACCGTAATCGGGCTCTTTCAGCTTTTTGCCGAGTACCGCCGCAACCTCGCGCGCGATGCCTAAAATGCTTTGACAGTCGGGGCGGTTAGCCGTTACACCAATATCGAAAATATAGTCGTCAAGCCCAACGATAGGTTTTACGTCGGCGCCGTTTACGCTGTCCTCAGGCAAAATCAAAAGCCCGCAGTAGTCCGCACCGTCGTACAAATCGCCGTTAAGCCCAAGCTCCGCGCCCGAACACAGCATACCGAAAGAATCTATTCCGCGCAACTTCCCCTTTTTAATAGTGGTAACGCCTTCAATAGTGACGTGGTCTTTCGCCGTGGCGTAAACGGTTGCGCCAACCAGTGCGCAAGGCGCTTTTATGCCCTTTTTAACGTTGTCCGCGCCGCAACAAATCTGAAATACGCCCTTGTCGCCGCAGTCAACCTTACATACGTGCAGGTGCGTGTTTTCCACGCCCTCGCATTCTATAACTTCGCCAACGACGACGCCGGAAATATCCTTGCCCAAATCAATTAATTCTTCCACTTCAAACCCGCAGGAGAAAAGTTTTTCCTGCAATTTTTCGGCGGGAATATCTATATCAACGTAATCTTTAAGCCAACTTAAAGGTGCTTTCATTTTCTTTCTCCTTAACCCTTGAACTGCTTTAAAAATCTCGTGTCGCCCTCGAACAACAGCTTCATATTATTGATGCCGTATTTAAGCATTGCAATTCTTTCAATGCCCATTCCAAACGCGAAACCCGTATATATATCGGGGTCAATGCCGCAACCTTCAAGCACGCGGCGGTTTACCATACCCGCGCCAAGCACTTCAATCCAGCCCGTGCCCTTGCACAAACGGCAACCCGTGCCGCCGCACTCGAAACAGCTTACGTCAACTTCAACCGAAGGCTCGGTAAACGGAAAGTAAGAGGGGCGGAGGCGGGTTTTAACGCCCGTGCCGAATATCTTTTTTGCAAACTCGTCAAGCATACCTTTAAGGTCGCAAAGCGTAACGTGCTTGTCCACTACAAGCCCTTCCATCTGTGAAAACATAGGCGAGTGCGTTGCGTCGTCGTCGCTTCTGTAAACCTTGCCGGGCGACAAAATTTTAATGGGCGGCTTCTTATTTTCCATAACGCGTATTTGCCCTGCCGAAGTCTGCGTTCTCAAAAGCAGTTCGGGAGCAAGGTAAAACGTATCCTGCATATCCCGCGCGGGGTGGTCGGCTGGCGTGTTAAGCGCGGTAAAATTATAATAATCGTTTTCAATTTCGGGTCCTTCAAACACCTCGAAACCCATTCCCGCAAAAATAGAAATAAGCTCGTTTCTTATCAGAGTGTTGGGGTGATACGCCCCGTTTTCGGGTGCGCGCCCGGGCAAAGTGACGTCTATTTTCTCGTCGGAATATTTCTTTTTAAGCTCAAACTCTTTTAATTTCTTTTCAATAGCCGCAAACTTGTTTTCCGTCCATTCGCGAAGCGCGTTTAACAGCTTGCCCATAGAAGGGCGTTGCTCGGGCGGCACGTCCCGCATATTTTTCATTAGCGAGGAAATTTCACCCGTTTTCCCCAAAAAGCGCATTTTAATTTCCTGCAACGTCTTGGAAGATTTAACGTCCTGTACGGCTTCGTCAATGCTCTTTTCAATTTCGTCAATCTTTTTCTGCATAATTACTCCTTATATAATAGCCGTTTTTGTCGGAAGCAAAGGTTAGGCGACCGCCGCGCCTGCCCGTCCGCGCTAAACGGCGGTGAGTTTTTAATATATAGACCCGCCCGCGGCGTCGTACGCAACGATAACGGGAAAATTTTCAACTTCCAAACGGTACACCGCTTCGGAAAGCAAATCCTCAAACGCAATGCACTGCGAAGATTTAATTGCCGAGCCGTACAGCGCGCCCGCGCCGCCAACCGCCGCAAAATATACGGCGCCGTTTCTTTTTAGCGCGTCGCGCACGGCGTCGTTCATTTCGCCTTTACCGATAATCGCGCCCAGCCCGCCGTCTAAAAGCGCGGGCGCAAAACTCTCCATTCTCGCCGAGGTAGTGGGACCGCAACTTCCCGAAGCCGTCCCCGCTTTTGCAGGGCAAGGCCCCGCGTAGTAAATAACCGCGTTTTTTAAATCGAACGGCAAAGGTTTGCCCTCTTCCAAAATTTGAAAAATCCGCTTATGCGCACAGTCGCGCGCGGTTAATATTACGCCCGTAAGGCTTACGCTGTCGCCCGCGCGAAGTTCGGCGGCGGCGCTTTTTGAAAGCGGAAGTGTAAGCTCTTTCATATAATCTCCTTTACGCACCGTACGCAGTGGCACTGGATATTAACCGCAACGGGCAGCCCCGCAATGTGCGTGGGCGCGTACTCGCACGCAACCCCTAAAGCGGTAACGTCGCCGTGAAAGCCTTGGCAACCCACGTTAAGCCCGTTTATGCGCTTTAAAGCCTCACGCTCGATATCCGCAATGTCGCCGCGCGGGTTAAACGTTCCAATATCCCGTGTAAGCGCCTTTTTGGCAAGGAAAGCGCAGTAGTCGAAAGTCCCGCCTATGCCCACGCCTACGTAAACGGGAGGGCAGGGGCGCGAACCCGCGTCTTTTACCGTTTGGGTTATCGCCGAAATTATTCCTTCAACCCCCTGCGCGGGTTTAAGCATATACAGCTTGGACATATTTTCACTGCCAAACCCCTTAGGCATAAAAGTTATTCTTATTTTATCGCCTTCAACGATTTCGGTATGAAGTATGGCGGGGGTGTTGTCGCCCGTGTTTTTGCGGGTTATAGGGTCGCAAACGGATTTTCTGAAATACCCGTCGGCATAAGCCGCCTTAACGCCGCTGTCTACCGCCGACTGCAAAGGCTCGCCCTCAAGAAAAACGTCCTGCCCTATTTCCAATAAAACTACCGCCATACCCGTGTCCTGACAGACGGGCATATTTTCTTTTATTGCTATTTCGCTGTTTTTAATAAGCGTATCAAGCGCAAACTTCGCCGCCGCGCCGCTTTCGTTTTCGCGCGCGGAACGTAGCGCTGATTTACAGGCGGGGGTAAGATTTACGCCCGCTTTTAAAGCCATACGATAAATTTTTTGCCCGATAACGCTTGTGTTTATCTTTCGCATACAACAATTTTATAACAAATTAAAATAAAAGTAAAATAAATCATTTACTAAAATTCAATTTTGCGATATAATCAGGGTATGAACGATGATTTTAAGATGAGCGAAGTGCAACCGCCCCTTTCGCGGGTGGGCGGGCTTGCGTTCAGTTCGGCTACCGTGGTATACGTGGTTCTTGCGTTTTTCGCGGGGCTTTTGATAAAAGGTTTAAAAATAGAGGAAGGCTCTTCGGCTTTCGTGTATATAAGTTACCTCGTCGCGCCCGTGGCAATAGTGGCGGTAACGGCGTTTTTCGTTGGTACTAAAAAAATAAGCGCAAAGCAGGCGTTTCCCTTAAAATGTCACCCTAAATATTTTGCGATAGCTATTTTGTTGGTTTTCGGCTTGCAGTTTTCCGTGGGCTATATCGACGCGCCCGTATTGGAGTTTTTTAAACTGCTGGGTTATCGAGAGCGCGGCTCCGGCGCGTATTTCCCCAACCTTGAAGGCGGTTTGGTAGTGCCCGCGTTTTTGGTTATGGCAATTATGCCGGCAATTTTCGAGGAGGCGTTGTTCCGCGGCGTAATTCTTAATTCCTGTGAAAAGAGTATGGGCAGTATTCCCGCGGTGCTTTCCGTGGGGCTTTGCTTTATGTTGTTCCACGCCTCGCCCGAGCAAACGGTTTACCAATTTATTGCGGGCTGTGCGTTTGCTTTTATCGCCGTGCGCTCCGGCTCTATTTTGCCGTCGGTGCTTATGCACTTTATAAACAACGGGCTTATAGTAATTTTCGCCGCTTGCGGGCTTTTCGACGAGGCGGGTCAACTTGTAATGCCGCAAACGGCGTTTATAGTTGTAACCACGCTTTCCGCGCTTTCTTTCGCTGGCGCGGCGGTATGGCTTGCGCTTGATAAAAAAAGGGGGCTTGTAAAGGGCGATAAAGCGGGCGTTATCCAATTTTACAAGTATGCGGCGCTGGGCATAATCGCGCTTACGCTGTCCTGGATATTGAATTTCGTTATGAGCGGTGCAAATGTATAAGATAAATATTGTGTGCGTCGGCAAAATAAAAGAAGAGTTTTACCGCGCGGCGGTCGCCGAATATTTAAAGCGGCTTTCGCGGTTTGCAAAGGTTGAAATTTGCGAACTTGCCGAAGGTAAAAACATAGAAGAGGAAGCCCCCGCCATACTGCGCGCGGCTAAGGGCAGTATATTCGCGCTGTGCATAGAGGGCAAAAAACTTTCAAGCCCCGCGCTCGCCGCCGAAATTAAAAGGGTTTGCGATAGGCGCGGCGAAATGACTTTTATCATAGGTTCTTCGTGCGGACTTGCGCAAACCGTTAAGGACGCGGCGGATTTTAAGCTGTCCTTTTCGGATATGACTTTTCCGCACCAGCTTATGCGGGTGATTTTGTGCGAGCAGATTTACCGTGCGTTTATGATTAACGCGGGCAGCGATTATCATAAATAATTAATAAACACATATTTTTATTATGTGATATACGACCAGGTTGCTAAATTTTACAAAAGCTGGCAAGGCAAAAAATGCGTTATAGGCTATTCGTGCCACAACCGCGAAATTTTTGCCTTTCATCTCGGCGCGGAAACGGGCAGGCAGTTTATTGCCGTATACGCGGTGCACGCGCGCGAGTGGATAACGGCGGAACTCGCCGTAAAACATCTTAAAACGGGATTAAAACGCGGCGGGGGCTGGGTAATTCCGCTATTAAATCCGGACGGCGCGGAAATTTCGCAAACCCAGTTTCCGTTATGGAAAGCCAACGCGCGCGGCGTGGATTTAAACTGCAATTTCGACGCCGATTGGGGTAGCGGCAGGCTTAACACAACCCGCCGCGGCAGTGAAAACTGCATAGGCGACAGCCCGTTTTCCGAACCCGAAACCATAGCTTTAAGGGATTTCACGCTTAAAATACGGCCGTTCGTAACGTTAAGTTTCCACACCAAGGGCGAGGAAATTTATTGGGAGTACGGCGGACGCGGCGATATCCGCGGTGCGGAAATTATAAAAAACGTAACGGGCTACGAGGTGAAAAAGATTTACGGCTCGGCGGGCGGTTATAAAGATTGGTGCATAAAAAAACTGCGTATCCCCGCGTATACCGTTGAGTGCGGCGCGGACGGTCTTTCGCACCCGATAATCAAATTAAACAAACTGAAAAAGTGCTATAAAATACTTAAAATTTTCGTGGAAAATTATGGAAAATAAATTTATGAAAGCCGCTATAAGTTGCGCCAAAGCCGCCCTTAAAGAGGGCGAGGTGCCCATAGGCGCGGTTGTGGTGTGCAACGGAAAAGTAATAGCGCGCGGTCACAACAGGCGCACTAAAAAGCAAATAGCCACCGCGCACGCAGAGGTGGAGGCAATAGAAAAGGCGTGTAAAAAGCTGAAAAGCTGGCGCATACCCGAATGCGAGCTGTACGTTACGTTAGAGCCCTGCCCTATGTGTATGGGCGCAATGCTAAACGCGCGCATAAAAAAGGTGTATTTCGGCGCGTACGAAGCCAAAGGCAGAACGCTTACTTCGGAAATAGCAAACGCAAACCTCTTAAACCATATAGTGGAAGTCGAGGGGGGAGTAATGGAAAAGGAATGCGCGGAGATATTGTCAACTTTTTTCAGGGAAATGCGCGAGCGTACCAAACGTAAAAATGACGGGGAAACGCCGCTTATTTAATTGACTTTTACCGAGATAAATTATACAATTTATAATGCTTGCAAGAATTTGTGAATGAAGAGGGTAAACTCTTTTAAAAATACGAATGAATTTTGGAGGATAATCTAATGATAAGCCACGGAAACGAAATCAAGATTTTTTCGGGCAATTCAAACAAGCCGCTGGCGGAAGCAATCGCCAAAAAGCTGAACACCACTCTCGGCGAAATGGAAGTTACGCACTTTTCTGACGGGGAAATTTACGTGCGCTTTAACGAAACCATTCGCGGTATGGACGTGTTTCTCGTTCAGTCTACCAGCTATCCCGTAAACACCAATCTTATGGAATTGCTGATAATGATTGACGCCGCAAAAAGAGCCAGCGCGGGCAGAATTACAGCCGTAATCCCCTATTTCGGTTACGCCCGTCAGGACAGAAAGGCGCGTTCGCGCGAGCCTATAACGGCAAAACTCGTGGCAAATCTTATAACCAGCGCGGGTGCGGACAGAGTTTTAACTATGGATTTGCACTGTATGCAAATTCAGGGATTTTTCGATATTCCCCTCGATAATCTCGTAGGCGGCCCCACGCTGTACAATTATTTCAAACCCAAAGTAGACGATAATTTCGTAGTTGTTTCCCCCGACATAGGTTCGGTTGCGCGCGCAAGAAAGGTAGCCGCCAGAATGGACGCGAAAATGGCTATAATAGATAAGCGCCGCCCCAAAGCCAACGTTATGGAGGTTATGAACATAATAGGTGACGTAAACGGCAAAAACTGCCTTATGGTAGACGATATGATAGATACTGCCGGCACCATAGTCCAAGGTGCAAAAGCGCTTAAAGAAGCGGGCGCTAAGGAAATTTACGCTTGTTGCTCGCACGGCGTTTTGTCCGGTCCCGCTATAGAAAGGCTTGCGGCTTCGCCTATAACCGAGCTTGCAATGCTTGACACCATTAACATACCTCAGGAAAAAATGTTGCCCATATTTAAAATGATTTCTACCGCGCCTATATTTGCGGCAGCGATAGAAAACGTTTATATGGACAGGTCTATGTCTAAAATTTACGATTAAAGCGTAAAAGATTTTTAAAAAAACGAAAAAGCCGCGGGAAACGCGGCTTTTTAAGGTAATACGGAAATGTACGTTATAGTTGGGCTGGGAAATCCAGAAGAAAAGTATTTAAAAACCTTTCATAATATGGGCTATATCGCGGCGGGCGACGTTGCTGATAAGTTGGGCGTAAAATTTAAAAAGAAGGAGTGCGAAGCGTTTGTTGCCGAAGCCAATATAAACGGCGAAAAGGTAATTATAGCGCGCCCCGTAACTTATATGAACGCAAGC
The DNA here is from genome assembly GCA_910578145.1 of uncultured Christensenella sp. Lineage (GTDB taxonomy): Bacteria > Bacillota > Clostridia > Christensenellales > Borkfalkiaceae > Coproplasma. The sequence continues at coordinate 86,309 of CAJTPJ010000001.1, forward strand.
GGCAGGGCGGTAAAACAACTGCTTGCCAAATACAAAACCGACGAAAACCATTTAATAGTTCTCTACGACGATTACGATATTCCCAAAGGCAGCGTAAGGATAAGACCGTGCGGCAGCGCGGGCACGCATAACGGAATGCGCTCGGTAATTGCCGAAACGGGCACGCAAAATTTTGCGCGCATACGCATAGGCATACGCGACCCCGAGGTTAATATTCCCATAATAAATTACGTTTTGTCAGAGGTAAGAAAGGAAGATTATCAGTTGTTTATTTCGGCTTGCGGCAGGGCGGCGGAAGCGGCTATAGCCATAGCAAGCGGCAACCCGGTAGAAAACGTAATGACAAAGTTCAACGGTTAAACTTCAACCGCGTTTGGCGGTAAGGACTTAAATTGATAAAAAATTTCTTTACGTTCAAAAACTTAAACGGCGACTTTTTATCGCTTGAAAACGACCTCCGCCTTGGCACGCCCACGGCGGTTTTCGGCGTTGCCGACGCCCACAAATATCTCGTGGCATCGCTTGCGGAACAAAAAACCGTTTACGTTGCGCCGGACAACGTTTCGGCTTTGCGCGCGTACGAGGCTATAAGCGTGCTTTCAGGTAAAAAGTGCGCCTATCTTACCGCCAAGGACGACGTTATTTTATACAAGGACGCGCTTTCAAAAGACGCGTTATTCCGCCGTATATGCGCCGTTTACGAAATGCTTAACGGAGCCGAAGTGGTGGTGTGCGAGGCGGAAGCGCTTTTACAGCCTTTCCCCAATGAAATACCCGCTTTAACTCTTGAAAAAGGCGTGGAAACGGACTATTCCGCCCTGCCCAAAAAGCTGGTGGAAATGGGATACACCCGCGAATATGCCGCAGATAACAAGGGTTGCTTTGCAATCCGCGGCGATATTTTGGATATATTTCCCGTAAACGCCGAAAATCCCGTGCACGTGGATTTCTTTGGCGATACGGTAGAAAAAATACGCCCTTACGACGGGATAAGCGGCGAAAGATTGCCCGAAACAAACGCTCTTACGGTAATTTCGGCAACCGACGTTTTTATTTCCCAAACCGAAAAAGCCGAAATAACGGCGGTTTTAAACGCGGAAGTAAAGCGCGCGCCCAACCATAAAGCGTACGCCCGCGCAAAGGCTATAGTCAACGATATAACGGAAAAAATTAACGGCGGGGGCACGTTTTCCGGCGCTTCGTTTTTAGCCCCCGTTTTAAATTGCACCCGTAATATATTTGATTTAACGGACAAAAACACCCTTTTCATATTCGACGAATGCAGGGCGGTTAACGACAGGGTAGAGGGCGCTTATAAGGAGCATACCGAACGAGTTAATGATTTAAAAGCGGGCGGCGAAGCATTTTCGTTTTCCCAAAACCAGCTTTTGTCTCCGCAGGCGTTTTTCGGTGGGATTGCCGGTTACCGTTGCCTTGCCTTGCAAACGTTTACTTCGTCCACGGCGTTTTTTAAACCGCTTAAAACTTACAACTTCCGTTCCGTGCCCGTGCCGTCCTACCTTAACGGAATGCCGCAGTTTATTACCGACTGTAAAGGATGGTTAGCCAACGGTTACCGTATTCTCGCGTTTTCGGGAGGCGTGCAGCGGCACGAAAAACTTAGTTCGGTACTGTCCGACGAATATCTACCCGTCTATCCCGTGCCCGACCGCGCAGAAGCCTTGCGCGGCATTGCGGTAAGTTCGGAAGAGCTTTCGCACGGCTTCATTTTGCACGACTGCAAACTCGTAATAGTCGGTAGCGGCGATTTATATACCAAACCCGTTACCAAGCGCATTAAAAAGCGTAGGGGCGATATGTTTACCGCCCCCGAAATCGGTGACTTTTGCGTACACGAAAAGCACGGCGTGGGCAGAATTGCGGGCACGAAAAAAATTGAAACCACCGACGGCATAAAGGAATACCTTGCCATTGAATACAAGGGCGGCGACACGCTGTACGTGCCCGTAGAGCAAATGGACGTGCTTTCAAAATACCTTGGCGAAAGCAACCCCGCGTTATCCAAAATAGGCGGCGCGGATTTTGAAAGAGTAAAAGAACGCGTCCGCCAATCCATAAAAAAACTTGCGTTCGATTTAAAAGAACTTTACGCCGAGCGTAACGCGAAAAAGGGCTTCCGCTTTCCCGAAAACGAAGTTATGATGGAGGAGTTTGAAAACGCGTTCGGATACGAAGAAACGCCCGACCAGCTAACTTCGATAGAGGAAATAAAAGCCGATATGTGTTCGGACAAAGTTATGGACAGGTTGCTGTGCGGCGACGTCGGCTACGGCAAAACCGAAGTTGCGCTCCGCGCGGTGTACCTTTGCGTACTCGGCGGAAAGCAGGCGGCTATAATGTGCCCTTCCACCGTGCTTTCCGAACAGCACTACCAAACCGCTATTGAACGCTTTAAAGAGTTCGGGCTCAGGGTGGAAGCGCTCAATCGTTTTAAAACTCCCGCCAAGCAAGCTAAAATTTTAGCCGCGCTTGAAAAGGGGGATATCGACCTTATAATAGGCACTCACCGCCTGTTGTCGCAGGACGTGAAATTTAACGACTTGGGGCTTTTGGTGCTGGACGAAGAACAGCGTTTCGGGGTTGAGCATAAAGAAAAAATCAAGCACGTAAAGAAAAATATCGATTGCCTTACTATGACGGCAACGCCCATACCGCGCACGCTGCATATGTCGCTTGCGGGCATACGCGATATCTCCACCATAAACACCCCGCCGTCAAAGCGCCTGCCCGTGCAAACGTACGTGGTGGAGGAAAGCGAAACACTTATCCGCGACGCGTGCATACGCGAAATTTCGCGCGGGGGACAGGTGTTCGTTTTATACAACCGCGTGGAAAGTATTTCTTCGTTCGCGGGCAGAATAGCCGAAATTATTCCCGAAGGCAAGGTTTGCTACGCGCACGGCAGAATGGACAGGGACGCTTTGGAAAACGCGGTTTTCTCCTTTTACCGCGGCGAAAAAAATATTCTCGTAACTACTACGATAATTGAAAACGGCATAGACCTGCCCAACGCCAACACGATAGTGGTAATCGACGCCGACAGGCTGGGTATATCCCAGCTTTATCAGCTTCGCGGGCGGGTTGGCAGAGGTTCGCGTTTGGCGCAGGCGTACTTTACTTTTAAACCTTCCAAGGTTTTGACGAGCGAAGCTACGGAAAGGCTTAAAGCTATTATGCGGTTTACCGAGCTGGGCTCGGGCTTTAAAATAGCTATGCGCGACCTTGAAATCCGCGGTGCGGGCAACGTGCTTGGCGCCGAACAGCACGGTCATATGGATAAGGTCGGTTACGAGCTGTATTCCAAACTTTTAAAGGAAGAATTAACGGGTGACAGGCAACTTTCGTGCGAGCTTGAAGTAAAAGCAACGGCGTACATTCCCGAAGCGTATATCGAAAGCAGCGCGGGACGGCTTGACTGCTATAAGCAAATTGCGGAAATACGCACCGTAGAAGACTATAAACGGGTTTGTCTTTCCATAGAGGATAACTACGGGGCAATGCCCGACGAAGTTTTAAACCTATTGATTATCGCGGTTATGAAATCGTTTGCGGCAAAATTCAACGTTAGAAAAATTTGCGTTGACGGAACTGAGGGTTCGCTTGAACTGCCTTCGCTTAACGCGCTTGAAGACGAGGGGCTTGCCGCCGCGCTGGACAAATATTCGGGCTCTGTTAAACTTTCAATGGCAAAAGCGCCGCTTATAGTGTTCGCGCCGCGCTCTACGCCCGCTAAAACGATGCTGGAAATGACAAAATTTTTGAAATTTGCGGTAAGTTTTAACTAAAATTCACAAAAAAGATTTGCTATAATCGGAAAAATACTTTATAATGGTGTTTGGTATTTTATAGTATTTACTTGGAGTAACGTAAATGAACAAGAAAGCATTGTTAAGCGGCGCTTTGGCAACTTCGGTTGCGATTGCCGCAACTTTCGGCGGCTGTTCGCTGGTATCTTCCAACACTTCGGAGGATATGAAACAGGTTATAGCCGAAGTTACAGTCGCGCAGGCGGCTACTTTCGACGAGGAACTTGACGCGTACAAAAGCGCGGTAGGCACTTCTTCGGTAATAAAAAGGGAACTCGTAGCATACTTTTTAAACGTAGGTTATTCTTACATTCAAAACGGGTACACTTACGAGCAGGTTTTCAAGATGCTTGTGGACGCGCTTGTGGAAAACAGCGTGCTTGCGCAATATGCAACTATGTACCTTTTAAAGGACAAGGCTACCAACACGCAAAGCGCGCTCGGTTACGATAAGGACGCGCTTGAAAAATTTAAGTCGTTTGAAAAGGAATCGGAAAAGTACGAATACCTTTTGGGTAGCAAGGGCGTGGGAACTGAAAACGTTGAACACAGCGACGACGTTAAATTAGCGCTCTATTCGCTTCGTTCGTCCTTGAACTCGGCTATCGATTCTTACGAAAAGAACATTATCAAAGAGGATTCGTCCGACGCCGGCACGGAAACGAGAACTACTCCCTCGGGCGTTGACGCCGAGCAGGACGATTATTTCCCCGTAGACGCAAACGGCAACCTCGACTACAACGTTTATACGGGTTACGAAGGTTATCTGCTTGCCGACAGCGGCATTTATAAAAATAAACCTATCGAGGGAACTACGCGCGCAACCCGTATAAGGGCGTACAACAGCTTTATAAGCTCGCTTGCTTCCTCAACCTATAATCTCGTTGACAAAACCAACGAAAATTTAAGGGATATTTATTCGCTTGCGTATATCGAGGACGAGTACGTTTCCCAGCTTGAACAGCGCATTATTAATAAGTACTACGATATTTATGAAGAAGAGCAGGAAAAGTTTTTAAAGGGCGATAACGGCGAATATACCTATATCAAAGCTATTTATAACGACCTTTTAAATCTTCAAACCGAAAAATATGCTTCGGAAAGCTCGTTTAATTCTGCACTTAGCGGAATGTCCAAAAACTCGTTTTTGCTTTACGCGCCCGAAACCGAAGACGGCGGCGTTTACGGCTTCGTTTACAACATTTTGTTGCCTTTCAGCGCTTCGCAAAGTGCAAAACTTTCCGAGTTCCAAACTCTTTACGCGGATACGGATAAAGACGGCGGTTACAAAACGGAATATTACAAAGCAAGAAACACGTTGCTCGGACAGATAGAAACTACCGACCAGCGCGCGGCGTGGTTTAACGGCGAAACCAAATACGCTTTCAAAGCCGACGCCGATTCCAATTACTTCGGTAAAGTCGAAGGTAAAGACGGCTGGCTGTTCTTTGAAAACAACCTTAAATACAACGACAGATATAAACCCCTTGAAAAGTATTGCGGTAAATATTCGTACAACGGCGAAGTTTACGAGTCGGAAAACGATTTCGTTCTTCTTCCCAACAAGCTGGATATCGACGATATGCTCGACGAATTCGTTGCTTACGTTGATTACGCTACGGGAAGCAGTGTTACCGTTTCTTACGATAAAACCGCTGCCGGAAATTACGGCGATTTAACCAATCTTTTCAACGATGAGGATAAAGTAGATTACTCCAATTTCGTTTATACTTCGGGTAAAGTCAACTTTGGCAACAACGCAACTTATAACGAAGAAGCTGAAGCGGCTAACCGTGCTAATATCTTAAACGAAAACAGCGAGCAGTACAAGGCGCTTGCGGCTGTAAACGAATTGCAGTATGCGTACACCACCGATACGGGCGTGCTTAACCAGTACGTAGGATATTCCGTAAACGCGGGCGATACCGAATATATTAAGGAATTCGAGCACGCCGCGCACGAAGCTATAAAGGGCGGCGCGGGCACGTTTAACGTTTGCGCAGGCGATTACGGCTGGCACTTAATTTACGTTACCTATACTTTCAGCCCCAAAGGCGGCAGCCAATATTCGCCCGTTTGGACGGAAGATAACGTAAAAACCGAAGGCACTTTTGAAAACCTTTTCTACGAATGGGTAAAGAGTAACGATATTTCCGACATTTCCACTACGAGAAGAACGCAGATTATCACCGAATTCAAGAACGACGACACCGTCGTTACTTACGAAAACAGATATAAGGACCTGCTTAAATTAAGCAATAATTAATTATTATGGACATCTTGAAGGCGGTTTTTCTCGGGCTTGTTCAGGGCTTAACTGAATTTTTACCCGTTTCATCGTCGGGGCACGTCGCGTTTTTTCAAGGCGTTTTAGGTATAAGCGAAAGCGATATAGCGTTATTTTTCACGATAATACTTCATCTCGGCACTTTGGTAGCCGTGTTCGTGGTGTTTTGGAAGGACATTCTCGAATTATTTAAAAAGCCATTTAAAACGCTTGGGCTTTTAGTGCTTGCAACGATTCCCGCAGGCATAACGGGTATACTGTTCGAGGTGTTTGACCTCGGCGACGTCCTTTTAAGCAGGGAATATATGGGGATAATACTCGCAGTATTTTTCCTTATAACCGCGTCGGTGCTGTTTGCAACCGAAATGATAGTAAAACGCAGGCAAAACACTTTGCCGCTGTGTTTAAAAACGGTTTTGCCTATGGGCTTTGCACAGGCGCTTGCGGTACTGCCCGGCATTTCCAGAAGCGGCTCAACCATTTGCGCCGGCACTATAGCAGGTTGCCGTAGCGAGGAAGTGGCAAAGTTTTCGTTTATGATGAGTATTCCCGTAATACTCGGCAGTTTCGTTGTGGAGCTTGCATTGGGGCTTAAAAGCGGCGAAATACAGCAATCGTTTGCAACGGGCGGCGCTACCCTCGGCTGGAGTATAGCGCTCGGATTTATAGTTTCGGCTATATCCGGATTATTTGCAATAAAAGTAATGCTTAAAGTAATTAAAAAAGCAAACTACAAGTGGTTTAGCTTATATCTCGTGCTTATGGCTATTACCTGCTTAGTATTACATTTTACTTTATTTAATGCATAAAAAACGGCGGGAATTATCCTGCCGTTTTTTTAAAAGGAGTATTAATGGAAGAAATTTTAAAGGTTGAAAATCTTAAAAAAACTTTTACCCTGTCGCGCAAACAGCAGCGGATTGAAAAAACTAATCTTTCCGTAAAGGTGGCTGTGGACAACCTGTCGTTTTCAGCGTATAAAGGGGAAATTTTTGGGCTGCTTGGGCCAAACGGCGCGGGTAAAACTACCACTTTGCGTATGCTTGCAACGTTAATAAAGCCCGAAAGCGGCAACGCCTATATATGCGGCAAAAGCGTGGTTTCCGAAGCAAACGCAGTGCGCAGAAAAATAGGCTTTCTTACCAGCGAACTTAAATTAGAGGACTTTTTTACGCCAAATTATCTGTTCGGCTTTTTTAGCGAACTTTACGGAGTGGACAAGCAAACCGCCGACGCCCGTCGCCGCGCGCTTTTTTCAAGGTTTGGCATAGACAGGTTTGCAGAAGTAAAATTCGGCAACCTTTCAACGGGTATGAAACAAAAAGTTTCGCTGGTGATTTCAATAGTTCACGACCCCGAGCTAATTATTTTCGACGAACCGACAAACGGGCTTGACGTACTTACTGCAAAGGTGGTTACCGACTTTTTGGAAGAGCTTCGCTGCGACGGTAAAACCATTATTTTATCCACACATATTTTCAGCTTGGTTGAAAAGCTGTGCGACAGGGTGGGAATAATTATAGACGGCAAGTTGGCGGCTTTGGACACGCTTGAAGCGCTTACCAAAGAAAATAATCTCGAAACCACTTTCTTTGATATCTACGGTAAAGTTACGGGAGGCAGAATATGAAAAACGTGTTTACTATAATAAAAAAAGAATTTTCCCGTTTTTTCAAGGACAGACGAATGGTTGTAACCGTGCTGTTGCCCGGGCTATTAATTTACGTAATTTATTCCATTATGGGCGCGGTGTTTTCGGATATGACAGGCGTAGACGAGGACTACAAACCTACGGCGTATATCTTTGGCGCGCCCACCGATATTTCGGCGCAGTTGTCCGAGGTGTTAAACGTAACGGAGCAAACTTCGCTTGACGACGCAAAAACGGCGGTTACGGACGGAAAGCTGGATATAGTTTTGGTTTTTCCTTCAAACTTTTCCCAAACGGTTGGCACCCAAACCCCGCCCGATGTAAAAGTTTATTATAATTCTTCCAACAGCAATTCAGTCTACGGTTATACCTTCGTTACGGCGTTGCTTGGGCAGATGAATACTTCGGCTTTTACGGTTAACGCCACGCCCGATAAGTTTAATTTGGCAACCGAGCGCGACCTTGCCGGCAGTTTTACTTCAACAATTATGCCTATGCTCATGTTTGCTTTGCTTGCTTCGGGCTGTATGGCTGTCGCCCCCGAATCCATTGCTGGCGAAAAGGAGCGCGGCACTATGGCAACTATGCTTATAACGCCCGTAAGGCGGGTAGAACTTGCGCTCGGAAAGATAATAAGTTTAACTTGTTTCGCGCTTTTAAGCGGAATTTCCAGTTTTATAGGCGTAATTTTATCGCTGCCTAAGCTGATGGGGACTTCTATCGGCGCGGAAACCGCCGCGCTTTATTCCGTAGGCGACTATTTCTTAGTGCTTGCGGTAATAATTTCGGTAGTACTCGTTATAATTTCGGCGTTTTCGGTTGTTTCCGCTTACGCGAAAAGCGTAAAGGAAGCGGGTTCGCTTATAAGCCCGTTAATGATTTTGGTAATAGTTTTTGGAATGGCAACGATGTTTTTTGCAAACTCAACGCCGCACGTCGCCATATATCTCGTGCCGTTGCTGGGCAGCGGACTTGCGCTTTCGTCTATAATGTCTTTCGCGGTAAATCCGTTGGGGCTTGCGCTTTCCGTATTATCCAATTTAGTAATTACCGTAGCGCTGGTGGTGCTGTTGGCGTTTATGTTTAAAAGCGAAAAAATTATGTTTAAAAAGTAATAAAAAAAACGGCTTCATATGAAGCCGTTTTTTATAACCGAAAAAATACTGTGCAGTCTTTTTTGCCGTAACAAGCCGAAGCGTAAACCTTACAGGTAGCTCCCCCAAAGCAACCTTATGGCACACCGACCGGGCTGTTTAGTGCTGCTACATTCCTGTCCTGACACGGTTCGCAGTTGTCGGTTGCATAAGACCTTGGTATCAACACCCCTTATAGGGCGCGGCCTTCCACTTGTTCCGTCGGGAAAGACAATTCGGTCCTGCTGTTGCGGATTGCAGGTTCAGGGCACCGCAAACTCCCCACTTAGCACAGCTAAATAAGTGTAACAGATTTTACGGAGTTTGGCAAGTCTTTTAAAGCTGAAATCGCTGTAATAACTTGACAAAAAAGGGGGCTATAATTTAAAATAATCGAAAGGAGAGTTAATATGTCGGATAGCTGTACCCACGATTGTTCTTCGTGCGGTGAAAACTGCGCCTCGCGCAATAAAAAAAGTTTTTTAAAGTCCCCGCACGAAAAAAGTAAAATTAAAAAGGTCATCGCCGTAGTTTCGGGCAAAGGCGGGGTAGGCAAGTCTATGACTTGCGCTCTGCTTGCGGCGGCGGCGCAAAAAGCGGGCAAATCCGCCGCGATAATGGACGCCGATATCACCGGTCCGTCAATTCCCAGAATGTTCGGCGTAACCGAGCGCGCGGTAGGGTCGGAAAGCGGCATTCTTCCCGTAGTTACCCAAAGCGGTTTGCAAATAATGTCTATGAACGTGCTTTTGGAAAACGAAGCTGAGCCGGTGGTTTGGCGCGGTTCGTTAATTTCCGGTACGGTGCTTCAATTTTGGACGGACGTTATTTGGAAGGACGTTGACGTAATGTTTATCGATATGCCCCCCGGCACGGGCGACGTGCCTTTAACGGTGTTTCAAAGCATACCAATCAACGGCGTGGTGGTGGTTACAACCCCGCAGGACTTGGTGGGTATGATAGTTGAAAAGGCGCTTAATATGGCGCGTATGATGAATGTGCCTATTCTCGGCATAGTGGAAAATATGAGCTATATAAAATGCCCCGACTGCGGCAGAAAAATATCCGTTTTCGGCGAAAGCAGGGTGGACGCCGTGGCCCTTGAACACGGTATTCCGTCCGTTGCAAAGCTGCCCGTTGACCGCGCGTTGACGGTTGCCGCCGACGGTGGAAAAATAGAGGAAGCGGAAGAAAACCCTTTAACCGACTTTTTTAATAAATTAGCAAAAAAAATCAAGGTTTAAAAAAAGCCCGACGCACCGTCGGGCTTTTATTTCTTTTAACGGTTTTTTGCCACGGATATAACGGAAAATACCGCGGTGGCATACTCCGATGCCAAACCGTAAGTTAAAAAACTACTTATTGCTTTTCCGGTAAAAACTTCCAATAGCGCACGGGCATAGACCTTTTCATTTGCTTATCGTGCGGGCGTTCAATAATATTAACGGCTTTATAATACTTCTTCCAAAGGTTTTCAAAACCGCGCTCGTACTTTGAAAGTTGTACCTCGGCTTCTTCGGCATAGCCCGTAAACCACTCGTGACCGTCGTACATTCCCGCAATTTTCCTCTTTAAATCGTGAATAATAAACCTTTCGGACTTAAACCGCTCGGCAAAGTGTTGCATAAGCAAATCGGTAACGTCGTTATCGGGAGAATAGGGGGCGTAAAGCGCGCCGCCCTCACATTCCATAAACCTTAAAAGCCCTTTAAGCCTGTGCGTTTCCCCGTTTACCTTATATAAAAGGTCGTTAAAATCAACCACTTCAGGCAAATTCATCGCCTTTTTTACGGGCGCCCTGCTATTGAAAAGCCGTTTTATATACCCGAACACAGTCTGCTCCTTTAACGGGTCGCAACTGCGCAAGACCAAAGAAATATCGTAAAGCGCCTCGCCGTCATATTTCTTTATAGCGTTTACTATTCTTCCGCATTTTTCACCGTCGGCGGCAACCCGCACAACTTCGCATCCCAGCGAAAGCTGAACGTCGCCGTCCGAAGTAATAATGCAATCTTTTTCCTTATATGCAATAAATACGGCGGTGAAAAAACTTTCCGCGCCGTTTACTATAAATATTTTCATAGCTGTCCTGTCAGCGCCGATACTGCTACCGAGGTTTCCGAAAACATACTCGTTTGTTCGTTTACTTCGCTTCTGCCCGCCAGCAACAGCGAAGTTTTAACCTGCAACTCGTTTTCCGAGCCGTAAAATTTCCCCTTGCAGGTTATAAAATGCTTTGCGCGCTTTAATACCACCCGCATTTTTACTAAATTGTCGTAGTCCAGCGCGGCAAATTTTCTTGCCTCTATTATCTTGTACGCGCTTTTTGCGCCTATGCCCGGCACGCGCAAAAGCGTGGCAAGCGGCGCGGTGTTAATCTCTACGGGGAAGAGGTGCATATTTCTCAACGCCCAAGCGCACTTCGGGTCGTATTCGGGCGAAAGATTTTGGTTTTCGCCCACTATTTCGTCCACGTCAAACCCGTAAAACCTTATAAGCCAATCCGCCTGATACAGTCGGTGCTCCCGCAATAGCCCCGCGCCTACGGCGGGCAGCTTGCTGCTTTGCACCACGGGAATATACGAGGAATAGTAAACGCGCCTTAAATTCATATTACGGTAAAGCGCCTGCGTAAGTTTTAAAATCTGCCCGTCGGTTTCCGGCGACGCGCCAATAATCATTTGCGTGGTCTGCCCCGCAGGTAAAACGCGCCCGCGCCGCACCTTGTTTTCCTTGTCGCAAATTATCGCGTCGCGCAAGTCTTTCATAGGCAACAGCAAACTGCGCTTCGTCTTTTGCGGCGCAAGCAGTTTAAGCGAGTTTTCACTTGGCAACTCTATATTATAGCTCATTCTGTCAACTATTTTCGAGGCGCGGTGCACGAGCAACGCGTCGGCGTGAGGGATGCCCTTTAAATGAATATACCCGTTGAAATTGTATAATTTTCTAAGTTTTGTAACCGTTTCCAGCAAAAGCTCCATAGTTTTGTCGGGGCTTTCAAAAACGGCGGAGGAGAGAAACAACCCCTCTATATAATTGCGTTTATAAAAGTTAATTACAAGCTCGCAAATTTCGTCGGGCGTAATCCTCGCCCGCGGCACGTCCGCGCTTCTGCGGTTGGGGCAGTATTCGCAGTCGTATACGCAATCGTTGCTCATAAGAATTTTCAAAAGTGAAATACACCTTCCGTCGGGGGTGAAGGAGTGGCATATTCCCCCGACGGAACCGTTTCCAAGTCCTCCGTTTCTGTTTACCCGAGCAGAACCGGACGACGAGCAGGAAACGTCGTATTTAGCGCTTTCAGTTAAAATTTCAAGTTTTTCAGCGTCTAACATAGTGTATTAACCAATTTACCGCTTAAATTTACCCGATTCGCGGTAAAACAAACAAATGTTTGCTTTACTATAATAACACCGTTAAACCTGTTTGTCAACGGTTTTAATAAAAAATTGACTAAAAAATTTTTTTATGTTACAATTTTCACAAACATTTCACTAACGCGTTAATTAACCGTAATACGAAAGGTTTACCTTATAATAGAGAATAATATAATGGAGAGGTAGTTATGAAAGTACTTATCGTTGACGACGAGGAGATGATACGCGGCGTATTAAAGGAATACGTAGAGTTTGAGGGCGGCGTCGCGTACGAGGCGGCCGATGGAATGCAGGCGGTTAAACTTTGCCGCGAAAACGATTTCGACATAATTTTAATGGATATTATGATGCCGCGGCTTGACGGTTTTTCGGCGGTTAAGGAAATTAAAAAAATAAAAAATATCCCCGTTATAATGCTTTCCGCGCGCGGCGAGGAATACGATAAACTCTTCGGGTTCGAGATAGGCGTTGACGATTACGTAACCAAGCCGTTTTCTCCAAAGGAAGTTATGGCGCGCATACACGCAGTGTTAAAGCGCAAAGCGCCCGAGGCTACTAACGACGTAATACAGTTTGAAGGGCTTACTATAGATATGGTGGGCAGAAACGTGTTTGTTGACGGCGAAAAAGCCGAGCTTACCCCCAAAGAATACGAAATTTTATTTTATTTCGTAAAGAATAAGGGCATAGCGCTTACCCGCGAAAAACTGCTTATGGACGTGTGGGGCTTCGATTTTTACGGCGACGACAGAACGGTGGATACGCATATAAAAATGTTGCGTTCCAACCTTAAACAATACAGAAAATTTATAGTCACTCTGCGCGGGTTGGGGTATAAGTTTGAAGTCTGATAAGGATAAAAAAACTAAAATAAAACAGCCCAAAAGCGTAAGTAAGGTTATGACGGGCTATTTTTGCCTGTTGGCGTTTTTGGTAATACTTTTGGTGGAGCTGGTGTTTTACGTTATAGTTTCCACCACGCTTGAAAATCAGGCGCGCGACAGAATAACCTCTATCGGCAAGGAAATAGAGGCGGATATGCACTATCCGCACGGGCTTGAAGCAAGTATAATGCGCAACCGTCGCGAAGGCGTAAACGTGCTTTTAATCACCCGCGATTGGCGCGTGGTGGCGCCTTCTGATTACGACAGCGAGCGCAATTTTTACGAGGAACTTAAAGACAGACCGGTAATAAACGCGGGCGTGGGCTTTTGCGAAATTTACCGCTTAGGCAAAACGGTAAACTACGTTTCAAAAGTGGATTATGCGGGCGAACCGCACTATCTTTTAGTAAGCTATTCTGTTGCAATAATTTACGAAACGGTTACCAGCTTGCAAATTTATCTGCTTATAATAGGCTTAACGTTGTTTTTGCTGGCGTTGCTGTTTTCTATGGCGTTTTCTAAAAAATTGACGGGCGGGCTTCAAGTTATGTCCGATACCGCCGTAAATCTTGCGCGCGGGGATTATTCCGTGCAGTTTGCCAACGCCGACTATAAGGAAATGGCACAACTTTCCGACACGTTGAATTACGTTAGGGACGAGGTGAAAAAGAGCGAAGATTTCCAGCGCGAAATTTTGGCAAACGTCACGCACGATTTAAAAACTCCGCTTACTATGATAAAGGCGTACGCCTCAATGATAAAGGAAATCAGCGGCGACGATAAGTTAAAGCGCGAAAAGCACTTGCAGGTAATTATCGACGAAGCCGACCGCCTTACGGGGTTGGTAAACGACGTTTTAAGCGTTTCAAAACTGCAATCCAACATTACCGAAATTCGCCCCAAGGTGTTTAACCTTACCGATTTGGTGTACGGCATTATAGATAAATTCGGATATTTGCAGGAAAGTCAGGGGTATTCGATAATGGTTGATATCGACCCAAACACGTATACCCGCGCCGACGAAGAAAAGATAAACCAAGTTTTGTACAACCTTATAGGCAACGCGGCTAACTATACGGGAGCGGATAAAACCGTTTTCGTAAGTTTGAAAGTCAGCCTTGACGGCAAGCGCGTAAAATTCAGCGTGCGCGACACGGGCAAGGGAATTCCAAAGGAAGCTTTGCCCGAAATTTGGAACAGATATTACCGTGTGAAGGAAAACCATAACCGTCCCGTAAAAGGAACGGGGCTGGGGCTTAGCATAGTTAAAGCCATACTTGAAAACCACGCATTTGATTTCGGCGTGGAAAGCGACGTAGGCAAGGGCTCTACTTTCTGGGTAGATTTTCCCGCCGTGCCGGACACCCCCGAAAACATATAATAAAACCCGCTATTTAAGTAGCGGGTTTTATTTATTTCCACACGATATTACTTCATAAAAAGCCGTATAAGTTTGTCGTAAAATTTTTTGTAGGGTGTGTACCTCATAGGCAAGTCTACGGCGTTTGACTTTTTTAAAACAGATTTGTAGTGCGAAAAGGTTTCAAAACTCTTTTTGCCGTGATAGCTGCCTATACCCGAGCCGCCCACGCCGCCAAAGGGTAGAGAGGTAGACGCAAGGTGTATAACCGCGTCGTTTACGCACCCGCCGCCGAATTGTATTTTTTTAAGTAGCCGTTTCTGCGTTTTTCCGCTTGCCGTAAACAGGTACAGCGCCAAGGGTGAGGGGTTGGCTTGTATAATTTCCAAAAGTTCCGCTTCGGTTGAATATACTAAAACGGGTAGTACAGGTCCAAAAATTTCTTCTTTCATCGCCGCGTCTTCAAGCGTGGCGGGGTAAATTACAGTAGGCTCTATTTTCAGTTTTCCGTCGTCAAAGCCGCCGCCTTTTACCACGTTGCCTCCTATAAGCGACTTAATCCGCCCGTAGTGCCTTTCGGAAATAATTTTTCCAAAGCAATCGTTTTCAAGCGCGTTGGGGTATAGTTTGTCAATCCATTTTTTAAGACTATCGGTAAATTTTTCAGCAACGGACTCGTGCGCTATCACGTAGTCGGGCGCAACGCAGGTTTGTCCCGCGTTAAGAAACTTGCCAAACGCCACGCGCTTTGCCGCAAGGTCGCACTTGGCCGTTTTATCAATTATAGCAGGGCTTTTCCCGCCGAGTTCCAAGGTGACGGGCGTAAGATTTTTAGCCGCCGCTTCGTATACGGTTTGCCCTACGGATTTCCCGCCTGTGAAGAAGATATAGTCAAATTTATACGTAAGAATTTCAGCGTTAAGCCCGTCGCCCCCGTAAACGCAAGCCGCCAAACCTTCGGGAAAAACTTCGGATATGATTGATTTTATAACCGCGCTCGTCGCCTTAGACGCCCGCGAAGGTTTTAAAATAACGGTATTTCCTGCGCCAATCGCGCCTACAAGCGGCTGTAAAGACAACAAAAACGGATAATTCCACGGCGAAATTATAAGCACGTTACCGTACGGCGACGGCAAAACGAAACTTTTTGAAGGGAACTGCGCCAGCGGAGAGCTTTTGCGCTTTTTCTTAGCCCAGCCCCGTAAACGTTTGATATGGTAACTCAAATCTTCCAAAACCATACCTATTTCCGACATATACGCCTCGGTTGCGGATTTGCCCAAATCCTCGCCCAATGCCCGTATAATTTCATCTTCGCGCAACTTAATGCACGCTTTCAGTTTTTTAAGAAAGGTTATCCGCACGCCCGTTTCAAGGGTTTTACCCGAGCTAAAGTACTCGCGTTGCGCCTTAACGATATTTTCAACCATATCTAAATTATACTTTAAAACCGCCGTATGTTAAAGCGTTTTTAAATAAAGATTAAAAAAATTTATAAATAAATATTAACTGCGGTTATTTTTTTGTTGACAACGGTAGTTTTTATGACTATAATATAAATAGTTAAACACGGTTAAGTTTTTAAGGGGCGCGTTTTTACAAGCCCCGAAAAAAATTCTTAAAAAATAAACCATAGTTAATTAATAAAGGAGAGTTATGATAAAACTTTTAAGCGAATTTGCCGCGGGGGAAAGCGGCAAAATAGTTTCGGTTAACGGCGTGGGTAAAATACGCCGCAGGCTTTTCGATATGGGCGTTACGCCCGACGCGGAGATAACTATGCGCAAAAAAGCGCCGCTTGGCGACCCTTTGGAAGTTACTTTGCGCGGTTACGAACTTACTTTAAGAAAAAGCGAAGCAGCTTGCGTGGAGGTGGAACTGAAATGAAAACGTTTGCATTGGCGGGTAACCCCAACAGCGGTAAAACCACGCTGTTTAACGCGCTTACGGGCGCAACTGCGCACGTGGGCAACTGGCCCGGAGTAACCGTAGATAAGCGCGAGGGCAAGTATAAACGCGGCGGTAAAAGCATAAATATAGTTGACCTGCCCGGTATATATTCGCTTTCTCCGTATACGCCGGAAGAAGTCGTTTCCCGCAATTTCATACTCGACGGCAAGCCTGACGGCATTATAAATATAGTTGACGCAACCAATTTAGAACGGAATTTATATCTCACCACCCAGCTTTTGGAAACCGACGTTCCCGTTATAATCGCGCTTAATATGATTGACGAAGTGGAAAAATGCGGCGATAAAATTTATCCGGAAAAGCTGGAAAAAGCGCTTGGCATGCCCGTCGTGGCAATTTCCGCCGTTAAAGGCACGGGCATAAAAGAGCTTATGGCGCGCGCGGAAGCATTGCCTGAAACGCGCAAGGGCACAACCGTTTTAAGCGGGGCTTTACGCGATAAAATAGAAGCCGCCCGCGCGTTTTACGAGGGCGAAACGGTAAGCTCGCCGCTGTTTCACGCGGTTAAGTTGCTTGAAAACGACGAGTTGGAGCTTTCGCGCAAGGGCGCTAAACAAACGCTTGAAAATATTGCCGCCGCCGAGGATTTAGAAGCCGTTATTGCCGATGCAAGGTACAAATACATAACGGCAAACCTTTCGCTTGCAAAAGTGAAAAATAAAAACTTTGCGGTAAACAAAACCGATGCGGCGGACCGCGTGTTAACGCACAAGATATGGGCGTTTCCCATATTTTTCGTAATTCTGTTTTTTATTTTCCACTTAACTTTTTCGGAAAATTTACTGTTTTTAAACGGATTTACACCGTCGCAGGCGTGGTTGCCTACGCTTGAAGAATTAGGGCTAGCCGCGCAAGGCGAGGGCGGTTTGGAGTACAACAATTTCGGCGTGGAACTGCTTGCCGTCTTTTACGACGGGGCGGTATACTCGCCGGGCGTAATTTTAACTAACTTCCTAAATTTATTTCTTGACCATATTTCCGACGGCGTGGTTACGCTAATGGAAAACGGCGGCGCGGCGGAATGGGCTACGGGGCTGGTTGGCGACGGGATTTTGGGCGGAATTTTCGCTGTTTTAGGATTTTTGCCGCAAATTTTAACGCTGTTTTTGCTTTTCTCTATCTTGGAAGATACGGGTTATATGGCGCGAATAGCGTTCGTATTAGATAAAATTTTTCGCAATTTCGGGCTTTCGGGCAGGGCATTTATGCCTATGATAATGGGTTTCGGCTGTTCCGTTCCCGCAACGGTAAACACGCGCACCTTGGCTGACGAAAGGGAGAGGACGGCTACTATACGAGTAATCCCGTTTTTTTCCTGCGGTGCTAAGTTGCCCGTTTTAACCGCGGTTGCGGGGGGAATAGTGGCGGCTTTCGGTATAGGCAACGCCGATTTGATAACTTGCGGAATATACGTTTTGGGCGTGTGTACTGCAATAGCGTGCGTGCTTTTAATGCGCAATACAACTTTAAAAGGCGAAATTCCGCCGTTTATAATGGAATTGCCTGCATACCGTATGCCAAAGTTTAAAAATTTATTGCTTCATCTTTGGGATAAAGCCAAACATTTCGTAAAAAAAGCGTTTACCGTAATATTTGCTTCCACGGTTATAATTTGGCTTTTCTCGCATTTAAGCTGGGGTTGGCGATACCTTCCCGACGAGGAAATGCAAAATTCCGTGCTCGCAAGCCTTGGCGCGTTTTTACAGCCCGCCTTTACTCCGCTGGGCTTCGGTTTACAGCTCGGGCAGTTCGGCTGGGTATTTGCGGTTGCGGCTATAACGGGTTTGGTGGCAAAGGAAAACGTTATAGCAACCTTTACCACGCTTGCAATCTGTATAAACGCCTACGCAGGCGCGGGTACCGAGGCGGGAATTGAAGAGCTTACAGGGCTAATTAACGTAATATCCGCCGATACGGGCATAGCGCAGGGGCAGTTTGCTGCGGCGCTGATAGCGTTTATAGCATTTAATATGACAACCATACCTTGCTTTGCGGCGTGCGCAACGGCAAAAGCCGAGCTTCCTAAGGGCAAATTTAAATGGACGCTGTTATTTTGGCTGGCGGCAAGCTACGTCGTTTCCGCAATGGTATACACCGTTGGAAGCTGGTGGTGGACGCTGTTTATTTGGCTTGCGGTAATCGCGCTCGTCACTACGGTTATCGTGTTGAGAAATTTAGGCAAGTTTGAAATTTCGTCAATTTTTAAAAGAAATAAAAAAGGCGGTAAAAAATGAATTTTGTGGATATAGCGGTTATAGTGGTTGTTTGCGTTTCGTTTGCAATCGTTTCGGCGTACCTTATTTACAGAAAAATAAAGCGTAAAGGCGGTTGCGAATGTTGCCCGTCGTGCGGGGGCAACTGCCCTTCCTGCCGCAAAAGAAAGGATAAAAACGATTAAGAAAACCGCCCCTTTGTACTTAGTTGCAAAGGGGCGGTTTTTTGCGTTATTTCAAGCATATATGGGGGTCAATCTTTATTTTTATCGTCTTTATCGGGCTTATTTTCCTTTGAATTTACCGTATAGCTTATTTTGGGGTTGGCTTTTAAAATAGCTTGAATAAATTCTTCGTACCACGCTTCTTTTACTACTATAACGAAAAAGTTGTTTTCGCCGAAATGCACGGTTAATTTGTTGGTGTTTCTGTCCAACACCACGTCGGTAATTTTGCTTATTTCGTACTTGCTTTTAATTATGCCGAAACTCGTCGTAAGCGTTTTACCGTCTATAGAATAGTAAGACGAAACCAGCAGGCTTATTAAAATTATAAATAAAAGAACCGACACAAGGTACATAAGCGTATATTGCAAAATAGGGTAAACGGGGTTTACCGCCGAAGTTGTGCCTTCCGCTATAACGAAATAGGTGTTAACCCCCGCCGCGGCAACAGCAAGCGCAATGCCTATATAAATAGCCGCGGTCATAAATTTGGTAAATTTATATTTAAAAATTTTCATAACCGTATTATAACCGCCATTATGAAAAATTGCAACAAATTTCCGTTAAATAACTTTTCACACGGCAAACTATTGAAAAAATAAGGGTTTTGTAGTAAAATATACGAAACACCGTCGGATTTGAAAGGAGATTCAAATGATAAAAATTATCAATAGCGGCGTTTACTATACGGGCGGCGCGCTTTTAAAAGAAAACGTTGCGTTTATGGTAGACAGCAAAAAGCAAAAAGCTATAAAAGGTACGCTGGCTTACGGCGTGCTTACCGCGCACGATAAGGGCGACGGGGAAAATCTTAAACTCAAATTCGACTCGCTTATTTCCCACGACATAACTTACGTTAGCATTATCCAATCGGCAAAGGCTTCGGGTATGAAGCAATTTCCCGTGCCTTACACGCTTACCAACTGCCATAACAGTCTTTGCGCCGTAGGCGGAACCATAAACGAGGACGACCACGTTTTCGGGCTGTCCGCGGCAAAAAAATACGGCGGGAACTTCGTGCCCGCAAACCTTGCCGTTATCCACCAATACGCCCGCGAAGCGCTTGCAAAATGCGGGGATATGATACTCGGCTCAGACAGTCACACCCGCTACGGCGCGTTTGGCGCTATGGCTGTGGGCGAAGGCGGCGGCGAGCTGGTTAAACAGCTTTTAAACAAGACGTACGACGTTAAAAAACCGCCCGTAATCGCGGTATATATCAAGGGCAAACCCGCAAAAGGGGTGGGCCCGCACGACGTTGCGCTGGCGCTTATCGCCGCAACTTTCAAAAAAGGCTTTTTAAAAAATAAAGTGCTTGAATTTATCGGTCCGGGAATTAAAAACCTTTCTATGGACTTCCGTTCGGGCATAGACGTTATGACTACCGAAACGGCGTGCCTTTCCACCATATGGGAAACGGACGAAACCTGCCGCGAGTTTTATAAACTGCACGGCAGAGAGAGCGATTTTAAGCTGATGAAACCCGCCGACCCCGCTTATTACGACGGCGCGGTAACTATTGATTTATCGCGCGTTGCCCCTATGATATCCCTGCCTTTCCACCCGTCTAACGCGTTTACCATAAAGGAATTTCTTGAAAATGCAAAAGATATTTTGGCAAATGTTGAAGAAGAAGGCAACAGGCTTAAAGGCGACGGCTCGTTTTGCCTGCGCGATAAAATTACGCAAGGCGGAGTGCGCGTAAACCAAGGCGTTATTGCAGGTTGCGCGGGCGGCAGTTACGAAAATATTGCCGAAGCGTCTGAAATTTTAAAAGGTTGCAGCGGCGGCGCGGAATTTTCGCTTGGCGTATATCCGCAAAGCCAGCCCGTTTTCAAAGCGCTTGCAGATAACGGCTACGTTTCCTCGCTCGTTGCCGCGGGCGCTATCGTCAAACCGGCGTTCTGCGGTCCCTGCTTCGGCGCGGGCGACACCCCCGCAAACAACGCGCTTTCGGTGCGCCACACCACCCGCAACTTTGAAAACCGCGAGGGCAGTAAACCTTCCGAAGGACAGCTTTCGGCGGTGGCGTTAATGGACGCGCGCTCGGTTGCGGCAACCGCGGCAAACGGCGGTTTTATAACGCCTGCTACCGAGGCGGAGTACGTTAAGAAAATTAAAAAATACTATTTCGACGGCGGCATTTACGATAAAAAGGTTTACCGCGGCGCGGGCAAGCCCGATTGCTCCGCCGAGCTAGTTTACGGCAACAACATAACGGATTACCCCAAACAAATTCCGCTTACACACAATATTTTGTTGAAAGCGGCAAGCGTTTTGACCGACCCCGTTACGACTACGGACGAGCTTATTCCTTCGGGCGAAACCTCGTCGTACCGCTCCAACCCCGTAAGGCTGGCGGAGTTTGCGCTTTCCCGCAAAGACCCGCAATACGTTCAACGCGCAAAAGCAATTAAGGCGGACGAGGATATCCGCCGCGAAAGCGGCTCGTTGCCCGAAAGCGTTTTAAAGGAAGCGGGTATACGGGTTGGCGACGATACGCTTTACGCAAGTTTTATTGCGGCGGTAAAGCCCGGCGACGGTTCCGCGCGCGAGCAAGCGGCTTCCTGCCAACGCGTGCTTGGCGGCGCGGCTAATATCGCGGTTGAATACGCCACAAAACGCTACCGTTCCAACCTTATTAATTGGGGCTTGTTGCCGTTCACGTGCAGAAAGTTTGACTTTAAGGTTGGCGATTTCGTGTATATCGAAAATATAACCGAGCTTATAAAAGAAAATTGCACGGCAATCCCTGCAAAACATATATCCGCAGGTAAAGTTAAAAATATTATGCTTGAAATAGGCGAACTTACCGAAGAGGAGAAAAACGTAATTTTATCGGGTTGCCTGATAAATTACAACAAGAAAAATTAAATAAAACCGCCCGCAATTTTGCGGGCGGTTTTTTACGGTTCTACGGGCGCGGGAATATGCCTTTTGGGCAAGCGGTGCGAAAGGGGATTTCTGCCGAAAAATAATTTATCTAATTCGTCTTGGTCGCTTTCGTTATCGCCAAAGCGGATAACGAAAAATTCTCCGCCGTCAAAATTCCCGCGGAACCCCACGGCAACGCCCTTTTTATTGCGTATAACTTCGGGCATACCGTCGCGGCGTTCGGGGTATTCGTGCATATTTCCGTCGGGCGCGGGCTGGGTTTCGTCGGGTTGCTCTACCGAACGCTCGTCGGCGTTGTCGCCCGAGCGGCGGCATCCGGAAAAGCCGTAAACGCACAGCGCGACTATGAGAGTTGCCAAAACTGTGGAAATTATCGTAAACAAAGGTAATGACTTTTTCATATTATCAGTATGTAAAAAATTTAAACGGCTATTCATTTACTTGTAAAAACGCCGTCAAATTGATATAATTATATCGTTATGCGAAAAATTTTTAAAATACTCATAGCCGCGTTATCTGCGGCGGCTTTGGTTTGTTTTGCCGCTTGCGGCAACGACGAAAGCGGTAGCGTCAGGCTTGTAAACGTTTCCGTAGCGGAAGTGGGGACGAGAAGCGATATCGACTATTTCGTAATAGCCGAGCCCGCCGCGTCGACCCGCGTTTCCGCTTTGCCACAATTAACTTTTTCAGGGGATTTGCAACTGCTTTACGGCGGTGAAAGCGGTTATCCCCAAGCGGTGGTGGTAGCTAAAAACGAATTGGTTGAACACGTTGCGGAAGAGCTTTCGTCAAAGCTGAAAAAAGGTTCGGCGTGGTTGCTTTCCGAAGAGGCTGCCGCCGAAAAAATCGTTTCCGCAGTCGGCGCGCATATAAGTCAGGGCGCAACTCCCGCGCTTAACGAAAAAAATCTTACGAAAGAAGTTATAAAAAATTGCTCGGTAAACTTTGTGGACGCGTGGGATTGCAAGCAGGAAGTTCAAGAGTTTATGCGCCTGATAAACGGGGTAGGCGAATCGTCTTTCGGCGTGCCGCAGGACGGGTTTTTTATTGAAAACGTTATGCACGGGGGAAAGTGGTATAACGGCAAAATAACGGTGTACACGCCGGACGGCGCGCCTGCTCTCGGGCTTGCCGAACTAATGTGTAACGGCGGGCTTTCAAATTGTGCGGAAACGGAGTACAAGGTGGTTGATTCTTCAATTATTCACACCTTTGTTACGGGCAACTCGCCCGCGGCGGACGTTTGCGTTTTACCGGTGAATATGGCGGTAAAACTGTTGGGCGGCGGCGAAAGATATAAACTGTTGGGCACGCTTACGCACGGCAATTTGTACCTTGTTTCAAACGGCAAAAATACCGTTACACCTCGTAATATATCGCAGTTAACGGGTAAAACGGTGGGCGTTGTAAATCTTCCGCAAGTACCGGGGCTTACTTTTAAAACTATTTTAAACAAGTACGGCATCGCGTTTACGGAGGCAGGGTGAAAAAGTTTATAAAAGAGCGTAAACTTAATATAATTTGCTCGGTTGCGGCTGTCGCGTTTATTTGGGTGTGTTGGATAATCGCATATTACGCCGTGGGTAACGACTATATAATTCCGTCCTTTCAGGATACTCTTTTCAGCCTTTTCAAATGCTTTTGCGAAGGCGGGTTTTGGGCGTCTTTCGGTTTTACTCTTTTAAGAACGCTTTTGGCGTTTTTAATATCGTTTTTACTTGCCGCCGCTCTTGCTGCGGGTTCGGCGCTAAGCAAGGTTGTTAAAAGCGCGGTAAAACCGTTTATGACGGCGCTTCGCGCACTGCCCACGCTGGCGGTAATTTTAATATTTCTTATATGGACCAGCGCCGCCGTCGCGCCCGTAATAGTAACCGTACTTTTGCTGTTGCCTATGATATATGCGCGAATTAACGCGGCTATAGACAACGTTGACGGGGAAATTCTTGAAATGGCGCGGCTTTACGGCGTTACACGTAAGGATAGGCTTTTTAAAATTTACCTGCCCCAGATTTCGCCCGAAATTTTTGCTTTGACGGGCTCGGATATTTCGCTGGGACTCAAAGTTATGATTTCCGCCGAAGTGCTTTCAAACACTTATCTTAGCCTGGGCGGATTAATGCAGTCCGCGCGCTCCTTTTTGGAAATGCCGCGGCTTGCCGCGCTAACGCTCGTTGCCGTGCTTTCGGGGCTTGTGGCGGAAGTCTGTTTTTCGCAACTTAAAAGAATAAACCGCAAGTGGTTGAAGGCGGCGGAAAATGATTGAAATTAAAAACCTTACTAAAAAGTACGGCGAGTTAACCGTTTATAATAATTTCAATCTTTCGTTAGAAGAAAATAAAGTTACCTGCATATTGGGTGAAAGCGGAAGCGGTAAAACCACCCTTTTAAACTGTATAGCTCGGCTTACGGCTTTCACGGGCGAAATTACAAAAGTAAAATGCTCGTACGTTTTTCAAACTCCGCGGCTCGTGCCCAACCTAACCGTTTACGGCAATCTTGCGCTTACTTGCGGAGACGAAGATAAAATTTATAAAATTTTAGAGGAAGTGGAATTATCGGATAAAGCCCAAGCGTACCCCGCGCGCCTTTCAGGCGGACAGGCGCAACGCGTTTCACTGGCGCGCGCATTTCTACGCGGCGGCGGACTTATGCTTTTGGACGAGCCCTTTTCATCTTTGGATTTAAAGTTAAAATATAAGCTGTACGCCCTGTTTAAAAAACTTTGCGAACGAAATAATACCACGGCGCTTTTTGTAACTCACGATATAGACGAGGCGTTACAACTTGCCGACCGTCTGATAGTTATAAAAGACGGGGCGTGCGTTTTGGACGGGTGTGCGGACGGAACGTCAAGGGAGCGGGTTATTTCCGCGCTTTTATCGCTTGACAACAATTTCGGCGATAATTATAATTAAATTGTAAAAAATCAGGAGTGAAATATGAAAAAGTTTTTTAAAGAATTTAAAGAGTTTATCACCCGCGGCAACGTTTTGGATATGGCTGTAGGTATTATCGTGGGCGGCGCGTTTACGGCAATAGTAAATTCGCTTGTCAAAAACATTTTAACGCCGCTTATAAATTGGATTCCCGGCGCGGACGGTACAAGCGCGCTGCAAGTGGTTTTAAGAGACGCCGTTTATGCGGAAGATAACGTAACGGTTATTAAAGAAGCGTTGGTTATCGATTTCGGCGCGGTAATTTCAGCTATAATTACCTTTTTAATTACCGCGTTCGTACTGTTTTTAATAATAAAAACCGTTAACCATATTCACGCAAAAAGCGAAAAAATAAAAGAAGAATACAGGAAAAAGAACAAAAAAGCTGAAGTTGAGGCAGTGGAAGCGGTTGAAGAAGCCGCAGAAGAGGTTAAAGCTGCGGAAGAAGTTGCGGAACAGCTTGCGCCCGCACCTGCGCCCACTACCGAGGAATTACTTGCGGAAATACGCGACCTTTTAAAAGCAAATAATAAGTAAATGAAAAGCCGTACGTTATGAAGTGCGGCTTTAATAATTGCGTATTTAATTTTGTCAAGCGTTTGATATTAAAATTTGTAAAATTTTTACGCTTAAATTTCAAAAAATGTATTGTCAAACGATTTGCTTTGTCAATATGTTGTGTTATAATTAAAATAGTTTTGGTAAATATTGTGTAGCGCGGTGAAAATCGGTTACGCTACCACGAAAAAGGCAAGTCCCGAGCGGAACGCCAAAAAGAAAAACCAAATATTTAAAACGGCAACTACGGGCATTAAAATCATAAGCAGCAAATTTTTTAAACGGTAGCGCATTATAAACATACTTATATAAATTGCAAGCGCTCCGCCTAAAATTGCGGTAATAATTAATTTTCCGTCGCCCGACGGCTTGGATTCTTGTTCGCCGTACTCGTCGCGTTGCGATTTTAAAAGCATAACGGCGTAAAAGTTTACGGCTAAAATATAGGTTGCCAAAATTACGTACAAAAGTACCATACGCATAGTATGAACTTAAAATAAAGATAAAATACGGAGTGATAAAATGCCTGAAATAGCAATTTTAATGGGCAGTAAGTCTGATTTTAGCGTAGTTAAACCCGCCGTAAGCGTTATAAAGAGCTTTGGCGTGGACGTGGAGGTCAGGATTATATCCGCGCACCGTACGCCCGACGAAGCGCACGCGTTTTCGTGCGACGCCGAAAAAAACGGCGTTGAGGTTATAATATGCGCCGCGGGCAAAGCGGCACACCTCGGCGGGGTAATAGCGGCTTATACCGCGTTGCCCGTAATAGGTTTACCCGTCAAAACCGATATGATGGGCGGGCTTGACAGTCTTTTATCGATAGTGCAAATGCCTGCGGGCATACCCGTAGCTACGGTAGGTGTAAACGCGGGTGAAAACGCGGGATTGCTTGCTTTGCAAATACTTTCCGTAAAGCGCCCCGAAATCCGCAAAAAGCTATACGAATACAAGGCGAAAATGAGAGAAAAAATAAATTCCGACGACGTTGCTCTTAAAACAGAGTTAGAGCAGCTGTGAAACCATACCCGCAAACGCTTGCGGGTATTTACTATTTTATTAACGACCGTTTAAACGGCTGAAAGTTTTTATAAAGGAGAAATTTTATGCAGCAGAAGGAACAGCTTTACGAAGGCAAGGCTAAAAAGGTTTACGCAACTGAAAACCCCGATTTGGTAATCGTGTCTTACAAGGACGACGCTACGGCGTTTAACGGGCTTAAAAAGGGTACGATTGTCGGCAAGGGCGTAATCAACAACAAAATGAGCAATATGATGATGGCTATGCTTGAAAAGAAAGGCGTGCCCACTCACCTTGTCGAAGAAATTGACGACAGAAATACCGTCGTTAAAAAAGTTGAAATAGTTCCCCTCGAAGTTATTATAAGAAACGTTGCGGCGGGCAGCTTTTCCAAACGCTACGGCGTGGCGGAGGGCACTGCGTTTTCCGCGCCCACAATAGAGTTTTCCTATAAAAACGACGACTTGGGCGACCCTTTGATAAACGACTATCACGCGTTGGCTTTAAACCTTGCTACCGCTGAAGAAATTGAAACCATAAAGAAAATGGCTTTCGCCGTAAACGAAGCTATGAAAGAGTTTTTTAAAACTTTAAACGTAGATTTAATAGATTTCAAGCTGGAATTCGGCAGATTTAAAGGACAGATAGTGCTTGCGGACGAAATTTCCCCCGATACCTGCCGTTTCTGGGAGGCGGGCAGTTGGGACACCACCAAGCACGTAAGCCTTGATAAGGACAGGTTCCGCCGCGACCTCGGCGGAGTAGAGGACGCGTACAAAGAAATTTTTAAACGTCTTACCGGAGAATAATAAAGTATGGGCGGTTTTTTTGGTTCGGTAAAAAAGAGCAGCGCCGTGTTCGACGTTTTTTTGGGCACGGATTATCATTCCCACTTGGGTACCAAACGCGGCGGTATGGCGGCTTTCGATAAGGAAACGGGTTTACAACGCGAAATTCACAATATCGAAAACGCGCCGTTCAGAACTAAGTTCGAGCGCGTATTAAACGAAATGAAAGGCAACGCGGCAATCGGCTGTATTAGCGATACCGACCCGCAGCCGCTTTTAATGGTTTCCAAGCTGGGTACTTACGCCATATGCACCGTAGGCATAATAAACAATTCCGAAAAATTGAAAAAGGATTTGCTTGCCCGCGGAGGTTATTTCGACGCTATGACGGGTAGTAAAGTAAACACGAACGAACTTATTGCAGCGCTTATCAACAGCAAGTCGAGCTACGTAGAAGGTATACGTTACGCGCAAGAGCAAATCGAAGGCACTGCAAGCATACTTCTGCTTACGGACAGGGGCACGCTTATCGCCGCGCGCGATAAAGTTGGCAGGCTTCCCGTGCTCGTGGGTAAGTGTGCGGACGGTTTTTGCGTTTCTTTTGAAAGTTTTGCTTACAAAAAGTTGGGCTATTTGGACGAGCGCGAGCTTGGTCCCGCGGAGATAGTTGAAATTTCCGCCGACGGAATAACTCAACTTGCGCCCGCGGGCGAAAAAATGCGTATTTGCGCGTTTTTGTGGTCGTATTACGGCTATCCCACGTCTAATTACGAGGGGGTCAACGTTGAAGTTATGCGTTGCAGAAACGGTGCAATCTTTGCAAAAAACGATGAAAAAACGCACGATATGCACGAAATAGACTACGTTGGCGGCGTTCCCGATTCGGGCACTCCCCACGCTATAGGTTACGCCAACGCAAGTAAAGTTCCGTTTGCGCGCCCCTACATAAAGTATACGCCCACCTGGTCGCGCAGTTTTATGCCCGTAAACCAGACTGAGCGCAACAAAGTTGCTAAAATGAAACTTATCCCCGTGCACGAGTTTATAGAAGGCAAGCGGCTTCTGCTTGTTGACGACAGTATAGTGCGCGGCACGCAACTTAAAGAAACGGTGGAGTTTTTATATTCGCACGGCGCGAAAGCGGTGCATATGCGTTCGGCTTGCCCGCCCATAATGTACGGTTGCAAATACCTTAATTTCTCGCGTTCGTCTGGGGATATGGATTTGATTACCCGCCGCACTATGATGGAGTTAGAGGGTGAAGAGGGCGAAAAGCATATGGCTGAATACAGCGATTCCAATACAGAACGCGGCAAGGCAATGCGCAAGGCGATATGCGATAAATTCAAGTTCGAATCTCTCGAATTTCAGTCCATCGAGGGCTTGATTGAGGCAATAGGCATTGAGCCGTGCAAGCTGTGCACTTATTGCTGGACGGGCAAAGAGTAGGTAAAGCCCTCGCGTGCGTTTGCACTTTGCTTTGGTTATTTGCGCAAAGCAAACTCCACGTCGCAAAGCCACGCGCTCTTGGTTTTTAAAATTTGGTAAATATATGGAAGAAAAACACGAGGAATGCGGCGTATTCGGCGTCTATTCTCAGGAAACGCGCAACATCGCGCATACGGTATACTACGGGCTGTACGCTCTGCAACACAGGGGACAGGAGTCTTGCGGCATAGCAGTTGCGTTCGCGAATAAAATTTCTTACTACAAGGGCATGGGTTTAGTTGCCGACGTATTTGCGGACGGCAACCTCGAAGCTCTACCCGAGGGCGATATAGCAATCGGTCACGTTCGTTATTCCACGACTGGCGCGAGTCAGCTTTTGAACGCGCAACCCGTAGTTTTTACGGGTAAGTGCGGGAAGATGGCGGTCGCGCACAACGGAAACCTCACCAACACCAAACAGCTTCGCGACGAACTCATCGTCGAGAACGCGGTGTTCCAGACTACGATTGATTCAGAGGTAATCGCAATACTTATAAACAGCCTTTCCGACGGCGACATATTGACGGGCGTAAAGAGAGCGTGCCCCAAATTCAAAGGCTCGTACGCGCTCGTTGTGATGACTACGGACAAGCTGATTGCCGTGCGTGACCCGCACGGTATACGCCCGCTTTGCATAGGCACTATCGACGACGAGTTCGTGGTAGCGAGCGAAACTTGCGCACTCGACGCGGTGGGCGCGAACTTTCTGCGCGACGTAAAGGCAGGCGAGATTATAGTCATAGACAGCGACGGGCTTCACTCGTATATGATGGACGGCGTTCCGAAAAAGAGCAGTATGTGCATTTTCGAATACGTCTATTTCGCCCGTCACGACTCTGTACTCGACGGTTACAGCGTCTACGAAGCGCGCAAGGAAGCGGGCAAACTTCTCGCAAGATACTATCCCGTTAAAGCCGACATCGTCTCGGGCGTACCCGATTCCGGCAACGTCGCGGCGCGCGGCTATTCGGAGGAGAGCGGAGTGCCCTTCGTCGAAGCGCTTGCGAGAAACCGCTACGTGGGCAGAACTTTCATTCAGCCCGACCAGCGTCAACGCGAGAACAGTTTAAGCGTCAAGATGAACGCGCTGCGCGGCAACGTGCGCGGTAAGCGCGTCGTGCTCATAGACGACAGTATCGTGCGCGGTACGACTATGCGCAAGATAATAAAAATGCTCAGGGACGCGGGCGCAAATGAAGTGCATATCCGCATATGCTCGCCCATAATCAAGCACCCGTGCCACCTCGGAATAGACATTCAGACCTATTCGCAACTAATCGGCGCGTACAAGGACGAAGAGCAGATTTGCGAGAGTCTTGGCGCGGACAGCGTTAGATATCTCACGATTGACCAGCTTTTAAGCACCTGCGCGGACGCGAAAACGGGCTTCTGTCTCGGATGTTTCAACGGTCAGTATCCCTATCCGCTCGACGACTATAAAGCGGATAAATTAAAATTAGAATAATAGACTGCGCGAAAAACCGCGCTTTTCAAATCAAACGTTCAAGGAGAAAAATAATGGCAATTTCTTACAAAGACAGCGGCGTCGACGTCGAGAGAGGTTACGAAGCGGTTAAGCTCATGAAAGAGCACGTCAAATCAACTTATACCGAGGGTGTACTCGGCGATATCGGCTCGTTCGGCGGCTTTTTCCAAATGCCCAAGGGCATGAAAGAGCCCGTGCTCGTTGCGGGAACGGACGGCGTGGGCACCAAGCTCAAATACGCAATTCTCTCGGGCAGGCACGATACGATAGGTATCGACGCGGTTGCGATGTGCGTCAACGATATCGTATGCCAGGGCGCAAAGCCTCTGTTCTTTCTCGACTATTTCGCGACGGGCAATCTCAGCCCCGAGAAAGTCGCAACCGTCGTTGCAGGCGTAGCCGAGGGTTGCCGTCAGTCGGGCGCGGCGTTAATCGGCGGCGAAACGGCTGAAATGCCCGGTTTCTATCCCGAGGGCGACTACGACATCGCGGGCTTCGCGGTTGGCGTTGTTGATAAAAAGAAAATAATAAACGGCAGTAAAATCAAATCCGGCGACGTGCTTATCGGCATTAAATCGAGCGGTATCCACTCGAACGGCTACTCGCTCGTGAGAAAGCTCTGGGGCGAGGATATTTCCGACCTTGAAAAATACGACGCCGAGCTTGGTGCAAAACCCATAGACGTGCTTTTAACGCCCACTAAAATATACGTTAAAAGCATATTGGAACTTATAAAAACCGTACCCGTAAAGGGCATAGCTCATATCACGGGCGGCGGCTTTATAGAAAATATTCCCCGCATCTTCCCCGAAGGAGTGGGGTGCAGGATAGATACCAAGTCCTATGAAGTGCCCGCAGTTTTCCAAATTATGCAAAAGCGCGCCAAGCTCTCCAAACAGCAGATGTATAACACCTTTAATATGGGTATAGGTATGGTAGTTTGCGTTAAAAAAGCAGACGTTGAAAAAACTATCTCCCAGCTTGAAAGCACGGGCGAGCAGTGCGTGGTTTTAGGTAAAACTATAAAAGGTAACGGGGTTATCCTTAAATGAAGCGCATAGCTGTGTTCGCTTCTGGCGGCGGTACCGATTTTCAGTCTATAATAGACGAAAACCTGCGTGAAAAGTTTTGCGAAATAAGTTGTCTTATTGCTTCAAAAGATGGGATAGGCGCTATAGAAAGAGCGCGAAACTACGGCATATCCGTGGGGGTATTTTCAAAAAAGGACTATCCCGACCTTGAAAAGCTGTATTCCGAACTTACTTATTTTTTAAATATGAACGGGGTGGATTACGTCGTGCTTGCGGGGTGGCTTAAAATCATACCCGAAAGTTTTGTAAAAACGTTTAGCGACAGAATTATAAATATTCACCCGTCGCTTATCCCCGCTTTCTGCGGCGCGGGCTATTACGGGCTTAAAGTGCATAGCGCGGTTTTGGAATACGGCGCAAAAGTTTCGGGCTGTACGGTGCATTTCGTCAACG
Source organism: uncultured Christensenella sp. (assembly GCA_910578145.1). Taxonomy (GTDB): domain Bacteria; phylum Bacillota; class Clostridia; order Christensenellales; family Borkfalkiaceae; genus Coproplasma. Next base: position 117,891 of record CAJTPJ010000001.1, read on the forward strand.
AAATCCCCGACGGCGGCGCAATAATCGCGCAAGCCGCGGTTGAAGTAAAGGAAGGCGACACCGCGGAAACGTTGCAAAGCCGCGTACTTGAACAAGAGCATAAACTTTTGCCTTACTGCGTTAAAAAACTATGTCAGGGCAAAATTAAAAAAACCGACCGCAAGGTCGTTATCGAGGAGTAAACTATGGAAATGAAGAAAAGGGCGCTTGTCAGCGTTTCCGATAAAGCGGGCGTGGTAGAGTTTTGCAAAGGGCTTGTTGCAAACGGTTTTGAAATAATTTCTACCGGCGGCACGGCAAAGGCTTTAAAGGACGCAGGATTAAAGGTTATCGGCATATCCGAAATTACGGGCTTTCCCGAATGTTTGGACGGCAGAGTAAAAACCCTGCACCCCAACGTTCACGCGGGTTTGCTTGCGATGCGTTCCAACCCCGAGCATATGGCTCAACTTGACAAGTTAAATATCAACACCATAGATATCGTCTGCGTAAATTTATATCCTTTCAAAGCTACGCTTGCCAAGGGCGCGGACTTTGCCGAGTGCGTTGAAAATATTGATATAGGCGGACCCACTATGATACGCGCGGCGGCTAAAAACTATCAGGACGTAGCGGTAATAGTAGACCCTAAAGATTATAACAAAGTACTTGAAGAGCTTGGCAACGGCGGTATTTCCTTAGAAACCAAAAAATATCTGCAATACAAGGTGTTTGCGCATACGGCGGTTTACGACAGCCTTATTTCCAACTATCTTGCTTCTCAGCTTGGCATAACTTTCCCCGACGAAGTCACTTTCGCATATTCCAAAGCTCAGGAAATGCGCTATGGCGAAAACCCCCAGCAGCAAGCGGTTTTCTATAACGAGCAGTTTATCCGCAAAGGCTCGCTGTCGTCCGCTAAACAGCTTTGGGGCAAGGAACTTTCCTATAACAATATCAACGACGCAAACGGCGCGCTTGAACTTTTAAAGGAGTTTGAGGGCGAGCCCGCCGTAGTTGCCTGCAAGCACGCAAATCCTTGCGGCGTAGGTACGGGAAAGTCGGTATTTGAAGCATATATGCGGGCGTACGAGTCCGACCCCGTTTCCGTTTTCGGCGGAATTTTGGCTATAAGCGGCACGGTGGATAAGGACACGGCTACCGAAATAAACAAAATTTTCATTGAAATAGTAATGGCGCCCGACTACATGGACGAAGCACTTGAAATTCTTAAACAAAAGAAAAATATCCGCCTTTTGCAAATTGAAGATATCTGCGCAAAGCGTGAAAAATCGGCGTTTGATATGAAAAAGGTTTACGGCGGATTGTTGGTGCAAAGCTACGACGAAAGCCTTATCCGCGGCGAAGATTTAAATTTGTTTAAGCAAAAAGCCGAGGTGGAGCATACCGTTCTGCCCAACGGCAAGCAAAAAACTACGTACGGGCTTGGCGTGGTAACAAACCGCGCGCCCACCGACGAGGAAATTAAAGCGTTGCTGTTTAATTGGAAAGTAGTAAAGCACACCAAATCCAACGCGATAGTTATAGGTAAACAGGGCAGAACCACGGGCATAGGAATGGGTCAAACCAACCGCATATGGGCGGCGCAACAGGCTATCGCCCACGCAGGTAAAGAAGCAAAGGGTTCGGTAATGGCTTCCGACGCGTTTTTCCCTTTCCCCGACTGCGTGGAAGAATGCGTAAAGGCGGGCATAACCGCAATTATCCAGCCGGGCGGCTCAATTCAGGACAAAGCCTCGGTAGACGCGTGCAACGCGGCGGGTATTGCAATGGTGTTCGTGGGCGACAGGCATTTTAAACATTAAGGAAAAATATGCAAGTATTAGTTATCGGCAACGGCGGCAGAGAACACGCCATACTCCTTGCGCTTAAAAAAAGCAAAAGGGTAGAAAAACTTTATTGTATGAAAGGCAACGCGGGCACGGCGCAAATCGCTCAAAACGTAGACGTGGATTATATGAACGCCGAAGCGGTTAAAAAGTTTGCGCTCGAACACCCTGAAATCGACTATTACGTAGTCGCGCCCGACGACCCTTTGGCTATGGGGTTAGTGGACGAGCTTGAAGCCATAGGCAAGCGCTGTTTCGGACCCCGCAAAAACGCGGCGATAATAGAAGCAAGCAAGGCGTTTTCCAAAAACCTTATGCAAAAATACGGTATTCCCACGGCGGAATCCCGCACTTTCGACAGCTACGATAAAGCGCTTGAATACGTACGCGAAAAGGGCGCGCCCATAGTTTTAAAAGCCGACGGGCTTGCGCTTGGCAAGGGCGTGCTCGTGTGCGAAGATTTAAAGCAGGCGGAAGAGGGTTTAAAGGAAATAATGCTTGATAAATCTTTCGGCGCGGCTGGCAACGTAGTAGTGGTGGAAGAATATATGCGCGGGTTAAAATACAATCCCGGCGAAGAGGTTTCCGTGCTGTCTTTCACCGACGGCAAAACTATAGTGCCAATGATAACTTCTTGCGACCATAAGCGCGCAAACGATAGGGACAAGGGGCTTAACACGGGTGGTATGGGCACTTTTTCGCCCTGCCCGTTTTGGACGGAAGAACTTGAAAAAGAAGTTTTGGAAAAGATAATGGTTCCCACTATGAACGCAATGAACGCCGAAGGCAGAACTTTTAAAGGCTGCCTGTATTTCGGGCTTATGCGCACCGACAAGGGAATGAAAGTGGTAGAGTACAATTCGCGCTTCGGCGACCCCGAAACGCAGGTGGTTTTGCCTATGTTGAAAACCGACCTCTTGGATATTTTCGAGGCGGTAACCGACGGCAGACTTTCCGATATTAAAATAGAATGGGAAGACGGCGCGTGCGTGTGCGTGGTGCTTGCAAGCGGCGGATATCCTTTAAGTTACGCCAAGGGCAAGGAAATTACCGTGGGCGACGTTGGCGACTGCGATATAATCCACGCGGGTACGGCTATTAAAGACGGCAAGCTGGTAACAAGCGGCGGGCGTGTTTTGGGCGTTGTTGCAAAGGGAAAAACTTTGGATATTGCGCGCAGAAAGGCGTACCAAGCTGCGGAAAATATACACTTTGAAAATAAACATTTCCGTACGGATATAGGAAATAAATATAAAAACGGTTAAGCTATGATTTACAGAATTTTCGTTGAAAAGAAAGACAATTTACAGGCAAAAAAGGTAATAGAGGACGCAAGAAATCTTTTAAAGATAGACGTTAAAGACGTGCGCCAGCTTATCAGATACGACGTAGAGGGGCTTGAAAAACAAGAGTTTGAAGCCGCTGTTCCCTGTGTGTTTTCCGAGCCGCCCGTAGACGACGTTTACTACGAAAGCGTTGAGTTCGGCAAGGAATACAGCGTTTTCGCAGTGGCGTACCTTACGGGACAGTACGACCAGCGCGCGGACAGCGCGGCGCAGTGCGTTCAGCTTTTAACGCAAAAAGAGCGCCCGCTTATCAAATGCGCAAACGTTTACGCCGTTTCGGGCGTAACCGGTAAACAGCTTGAAAGGCTTAAACGCCATTTGATAAACCCCGTTGAAAGCGAGGAAGTCACGCTTGAAAAGCCGCAGTCGCTCGCGCACTCCGCAGTAGTTGCCGACGACGTTAAAGAGGTTGAGGGCTTTATAAATTTATCCGATAAACAGATAGCGGAGTTTCACGCTCGGGCGGGGCTTGCAATGTCCGTTGCAGACCTTGCATTCGTGCGCTCCTATTTCCAAAAGGAGGGCAGAAATCCCACCGAAACGGAAATAAAAGTAATAGATACGTATTGGTCCGACCATTGCCGCCACACTACGTTTGCAACGGAAATTAAAAATATAGAAATTAACGGCGATAACGGGCACGTTAAAAAGGCGTTGGATTTATATAAAAACCTTTTTGCCGAACTGTACGCCAACCGCCCCGAAAAATATCCTTGTCTTATGGATATTGCAACGATAGCCGTTAAAAAACTTAAAAAAGAGGGCAAGTTAGACAATCTTGACGAGTCGGATGAAATTAACGCCTGCTCCATAAAAATTGACGCGACTCTCGACGGCAAAAAACAGAAGTACACCGTAATGTTTAAAAACGAAACGCACAACCACCCTACGGAGATAGAACCGTTCGGCGGCGCGGCAACCTGCCTTGGCGGAGCTATCCGCGACCCGCTTTCAGGCAGAACTTACGTATTGCAGTCTATGCGCGTTACGGGTTGCGCAGACCCTACCGAACCCATAGAAAACACCTTGCCCGGCAAACTTCCCCAGCGCGTAATAACTAAAACCGCGGCGGCGGGCTTTTCATCGTATGGCAACCAGATAGGGCTTGCCACGGGTCAGGTAGACGAGGTATACCATCCCGGTTATAAAGCGAAAAGGCTGGAAACGGGCTTCGTAGTAGGCGGCGCGCTTTCCGATATGATTTACCGCGCCAAACCCGAAAAGGGCGACGTCGTAATTCTTTTGGGCGGCGAAACGGGGCGCGACGGTTGCGGCGGCGCAACGGGTTCGTCTAAAGCCCACGACAAAAAGTCGGTGCAAACTTGCGGCGCGGAGGTGCAAAAAGGCAATGCGCTTACGGAAAGAAAGCTGCAAAGACTTTTCCTAAATAAAACCGCGACCACTATGATTAAAAAATGTAACGATTTCGGCGCGGGCGGAGTTTCGGTTGCCATTGGCGAGCTTGCCGACGGGCTTGTAATCCAGCTTGATAAAGTTCCCAAAAAGTACGAGGGGCTTTCGGGCACCGAACTCGCCATTTCCGAATCTCAGGAAAGAATGGCGGTGGTGGTAGCCGCCGAAAACGTGGAAAAGTTTACTGCGCTTGCCGCAGAGGAAAATCTTACGGCTACCGTGGTTGCGACCGTAACCGACGACAGAAGAATGAAAATGTACCACCGCGGCAAACCTATAGTGGACGTTTCGCGCGATTTCCTTGATACTAACGGCGTTAAACAAATTACCGACGCAGAAATAAACGAAACCGTAACCCCGTTTTTTAAAACGCCGGAAAAAGCGGCGTTTGGCGAAAAGCTGAAAAGCGAACTTTCGCAGCTTAACGTTTGCTCCAAAAAGGGGCTTGCGGAAACATTTGACTCTACTATCGGCGCAAAGTCCGTATATATGCCCTTCGGCGGTAAGTACCAGCTTACGCCCGTAACCGCAATGGCTGCTAAACTCACCGGCGGCGAAACGGACGACTGTACGGTTTCCGCGTACGGCTACAACCCCGAACTTACTTCAACGTCGCCGTTTACGGGCGCTATATATTCAATTATCGCTTCGGTTGCAAAAGTTGTTGCGGCGGGCGCCGATTACCGTGATATTCGGCTTACCTTGCAGGAATTCTTTATGCGCCTGCGCGACGATAAAAAGCGTTGGGGCGTTCCGCTTGCCGCGCTGTTGGGCGCGCTGTACGCGCAAATCAATTTGGGGCTCGGCGCGATAGGCGGCAAGGACAGTATGAGCGGCACTTTCGAGGATATCGACGTTCCGCCCACGCTTATTTCGTTTGCACTCGCTCCCGCTAAAGCAAGCAAATTAATTACCAACGTTTTAACCGCACGGGGCAGTAAACTTTATCTTATTCCCACCCCCAAAGACGAAACTTTCGTGCCCGACTTCAACGCGCTTAAAAAGGTGTATACTACCGTTAATTCGGGCATATGCGGGGGGCAAATCAAGTTTGCCACCGTCTGCGAAAAGGGCGGCGCGGCGGTTGCCGTGGCAAAGTCGTGCTTCGGCAACGGGCTTGGTTTTGCGTTTGAAGCAGGGTTTGGCGAACTGTTTGCCGAACGCTACGGCGATATAATAGTAAGTTGCGACGACGAGAAAGCGCTTAGCGGTTTAAATTATATTTATCTTGGTAAAACCGCGGCGGGCGGCTTTACGCTGGGCGGCGAAACGCTGGCTTTCAGCGACGCGGTAAACGCTTATACTTACAAGCTCGAAAGCGTGTTCCCCGTTACGGCTAAAGCGGAGGGGGATATCCCTGACTGCGATTATATGGGCGGCGGCAAATATTCTAACATATCCACCAAAATTGCTAAGCCCCGCGTGTTTATACCTGCGTTCCCCGGCACCAACTGCGAGCTGGATACGGCGCGCGCGTTTAATCTTGCGGGCGCGGAAACTGAAGTTTTGGTTATTAAAAACCGTTCGGCGGCAGATATAGAAGAAAGCGTACGCGCAATAATAAAGGCAATAAACCGCGCTAATATCGTGGCGTTCCCCGGCGGTTTTTCGGGTGGCGACGAACCCGACGGTTCGGGCAAATTCATTGCAACCACGTTTAAAAACCCTGCCGTTTCCGAGCGGATTATGGAGCTTTTAAACAACCGCGACGGGCTTGCGCTGGGCATATGCAACGGTTTTCAGGCGCTTATAAAACTCGGGCTGGTGCCTTACGGCAAGGTTAGCCCGCTTACACAAAATTCGCCCACGTTGACGTACAACAATATTTCGCGGCACGTTTCCACAATGGTTAATATCCGCGTGGCTTCCAATTTAAGTCCTTGGCTTTCGGGTTGCAAAGTGGGCGAGGTGTATTCCGTGCCCGTTTCGCACGGCGAGGGCAAGATAGTAGCGCCGCTTGCAGAACTTGAAAAAATGAAAGCTAACGGACAAATTGCAACGCAATACGTCGGTTACGACGGCAAGCCCACTATGGAAGGTCCTTGCAACCCCAACGGCAGTACTTGGGCTATCGAGGGCATAACCTCGCCCGATGGCAGGGTGTTCGGTAAAATGGGTCACAGCGAAAGAAAGGGCGAAAACCTTTACAAAAACTTTAACGGCAATTTCGATATGAAAATATTTGAAAGCGGCGTGCACTATTTCAAATAAGCGTGCGCATTATCGGCGCGGGAAAAATTAAGTTTCCGCGGGGAGGATATTTATGAAATGTTTATTTTGCGGTTGTGAAGACAGCAAGGTTATAGACAGCCGTTCCGCCGACGAGGGCAGGACTATAAGGCGGCGCAGGGAATGCACCAACTGCGGCAAACGCTATACAACGTACGAAACGATAGAGGACACGCCCGTGCTGGTAATAAAATCCAGCGGGTTAAGGCAGGCGTTCGATTCGCGCAAGGTCAAAAACGGCATTATAAAATCGTGCGAAAAGCGCCCCGTTTCCCTTAACGCTATAGACGAAATGGTTAACGCCGTTACCAAAAAAGTATACAATTCTTTAGAGCAGGAGATAAGTTCCAAGCAGATAGGCGAAATGGTTATGGAAGAGCTTAAAAAATACGACGAAGTGGCGTACGTGCGCTACGCAAGCGTATACCGTTCTTTCAAAGACGTTGAAAGTTTTATGCAGGAATTGCAAACTTTAATAGACAATAAAAAATTATGACTAAAAAAGTAAACGTAGGCGGCGTGCTAATCGGCGGTGGCGAAAGCGTTAAAATTCAGTCGATGTGTACCACGCGCACGGGCGACGTTGAAAAAACGGCCGCCCAAATTTCCGCGCTTGAAAAAGCGGGCTGTGAAATTATCCGCGTTTCAATTCTCGGCGAAGCCGACGCGCGCGCCTTAAAAGAAATTAAAAATTCAATAAAAATCCCGCTTGTTGCGGATATACATTTTTCTGCGGATTTGGCGGTGCTGGCAATAGAAAACGGCGCGGATAAAGTGCGCGTAAACCCCGGCAATATCGGCGGCGAAAGCAATATAAAGCGAGTGGCGGACTGTATAAAAGCCCATAAAATCCCCGTACGCGTTGGCGCCAACACGGGCAGCGTGGAAAAAATATATTTAGAAAAATACGGTAAAAACGAGTTTTCTTTGGTGGAAAGCGCGCTTTCAAGCGCGCAACTTTTGGAAAAGTACGGTGTAAACGATATAGTAATTTCCGTTAAAGCGTCGTCCGTGCCGCTTACGGTAAAGGCGTATAAACTTTTGGCTTCGCGCACGGATTATCCGTTGCATATAGGCGTAACCGAGGCGGGCACCGAAGAAATGGCGGTGGTTAAATCCAGCGCGGCTTTGGGCGCGCTTTTGCTTGACGGCATAGGCGATACGTTGCGCGTTTCCATAACCGACGACCCAGTTAAAGAAATAATAGCCGCAAAACGGCTGTTGCGCGCCGTGGGATTGGATAAAAACTTTGTTAACGTAATTTCCTGTCCCACCTGCGGCAGATGCCTGTGGGACAGTATGTCGCTTGCCAAAAAGGTAACCGCGCTTACCGAAAGCGCAAACAAGCCGCTTAAAGTAGCGGTTATGGGTTGCGTTGTAAACGGGCCGGGCGAAGCAAAGGATTGCGATATAGGCATAGCCGGTGCGGAAGATTATTGCGTAATATTCAAAAACGGCGAAATTATGCGGAAAATTCCCGTACAGGACGCTGAAACAGAATTATTAAAGGAGATATCAAAACTTTTAAATGACCGATAAAATACTTGCCGAATTAAGAGCCGTAAGCGTCAATTTAAAAAACGCGATACTCCGCAATATCACTGTGGTAACCGCTGAAAAAACGGTAACCGTATACCTCGTAACGGACGCGGCGTTTACACCTTCGGACAAGGAAAGGGCGGCTGCGGTACTGCGCGGCTACGTGCCCGCATACTTCGGCTTAAACTTGGAAATTTCCAAACTCGCCCCCGACGGGGAAATGGTAAAACGCAAAATAACCGAGGCAATAGCCGCATTTTCCAAGGCGGTTTCCGCAACTCTCGGCAACGGCGATATCACCGTAACTAAAACCTTAAACAGCTTTGATTACGTTATTTCCGTAGCTCCGTCGCTTGCACCCGCGGATTTATGCGACAGGATAAACGCATATTTGAAAAAGCAATTTTGCGGTGAATTTTACGGTAAAATTAATACCGACGCAAAAAGTTTAGACGACCTTGAAATAGAAGAAACGCCCGACGAGCCGGAGTTTGAAACGCCCGCCCGCACGTTCGATATAGAGGAGTTTTCCTTTATCGAGGGCGAAAAAATACAGAAAAAAGCCGTTTATCTTTCCGATATCAACCTCGTCCGCGACGAGGTCGTGCTTTGCGGCACGATAGAGGACATGCGCGAGCGCACTTATACAAACAAAAGCGGCGTAGAAAAAGCGTATTTCATATTTACTCTTAACGACGGTACGGCGGCTTTAAACGTAACTTATTTCACCCGCCTGAAATCGCTTGAAAAAATAAAAAAATTGCAGGTGGGGGACAGTATCGTCTGCACGGGCTTAAACGAGGAATTTCGCGGCAACCTGCGTTATACCGCAAAGTTTATAGACTACGGCAAAACGCCCGCGGGCTTCGTGCCGGAAAAGCGCACCTCCAAACCCGTGCCCAAATATTACAAAACGGTAAAGCCTATGCCTTTCGTTGATATGGAGCAAGCCGATTTGTTCAGCGATAAAAGAATTCCGGAGTGCTTAAAAGGCAAAACTTTCGTAGTTTTCGACCTTGAAACCACGGGTTTAAATTCTTCGCCCGTCACGGGGAATATGGACAAAATTATAGAAATAGGCGCGTACAAAGTTGTGGACGGGCAAATTGCCGAGGTGTTTTCCACTTTTATAAATCCCGAAAAAAAACTTTCCGACGAAATTATAAATCTTACGGGTATAACCGAGGAAATGGTTGCGCCCGCGCCCACTTACGCGCAAGTTATGCCCGACTTTTTTAAATTTTGCTACGGAAGCGTGCTGGTAGGGCACAATGCGGCGGGCTTCGACTATAAGTTTGTAGACTATTATTGGTCGTCGCTGGGTTACATATTCGAGCGGAAAATTATAGACACTTTGCCGCTTTCGCAGGAGCTTTTGTTTCTTTCAAACTACAAGTTAAATACGGTAGCAGAAAAGTTTAATATTTCTTTCAATCATCACCGCGCCACCGACGACGCGCTTGCAACGGCAAAGATATTTATAGAGCTTATCCGCCTTAAAAAAAGTCTGCCTAAAATCCAATAAACGGTTAAAACGCTTGCATTTTGAAAGTTAATATGTTAAAATTATCTCAACCTTAATCAAAATTAAGATTGAGTGCCTTGTAAAAGGCACTCAATACTTATTTAAAGGACTTTATGCAAATTAAACCTATTACGGAAATACACGACTTTTTGGAAAAAATCGCCGCGCCTATGGGCGTTGAAATTGTAGAAGTGGAATGGAACGACAAATCGTCCGCGCTAACAGTTTATATAGAAACCGAAAGCGGGGTTGATTTGGACACTTGCGAAAAATTTCACAACGCTATATTGGAACCCATAGACGGGCTTGACCCCACTTTCGACAAACCTTATACGTTAAACGTTTCCAGCCCCGGGCTGGACCGTCCGTTTAAAACGTTGCGCGATTTTGAAAGAAATTTGCAAAAGGAAGTTGAAGTGCGGCTGTACGCTCCTTATAAAGGGCGTAAGACGTTAGAGGGCGTTTTAAGCGATTACGACGAAAACACCGTTACCATTACCGCGGCTAAGGAAGAAATAAAACTCAGCCGCAATAAAATAGCAAAAATTAACAAAGCAATCAAATTTGATTAACAGTCGGGAGATTAAAAATGACTAACAAAATTTTCTTTGCAGCACTTGAAGACCTTGAAAAGGAAAAAGGTATACCCAAGGAGATATTTATAGAAGCGCTTGAAAACGCGCTTATCTCCGCGTGCAAAAAACAGTATTCCGAATCAATCGGCACGGTAGAAATTAAAATGAACCCCGATAAAGACGCTATCGAATTTTACACCGTAAAAACGGTGGTTGAAGCGGTAGAGGACGAGGATAACGAAATTACGCTTGAGGACGCCCAGAAAATTAAAAAAAGCTACAAATTAGGCGATAAAGTAATGGAAAAGCTCGTTCCCAAAGATTTCAGCCGTATTGCCGCGCAAACTGCAAAGCAGGTTATATTGCAAAAACTCCACGAAACCGAGCGCGACAGGGCTATGAACGAGTTTGCCGATAAAGAGGGCGAGCTTATCGTGGGCGTGGTAAGAAAGATAGACGCCAAAAACGTTTACGTTGAAATAGGAAAAGGGCAGGTTGAAGGGTTAATGATGCCCGGCGACCAGGTGCCCGGCGAAAAATACGCCGTAAACGACAGAATAAAAGTGTTTGTAAAGCGCGTTAAAAGCGGTTACCGCAGCGCGCAAGTACTCGTTTCCCGTTCCGCTCCCGGGCTGGTTAAAAAACTTTTTGAAGAGGAAGTTCCCGAAATTAAGCAGGGTACGGTAGTAATAAAGGAAATAAGCCGCGAAGCGGGCGCAAGAACGAAAATAGCAATTTATTCCGAGGACGAGCGCGTAGACGCGATAGGCGCGTGTGTGGGCAACAAAGGCGCAAGGGTAAACGCAATAGTGGAAGAGCTTAAAGGCGAAAAAATAGACATAATCCCTTGGAGCGAAAACCCGCTTGAATTTATCGCCAAATCGCTGTCCCCTGCAAAGGTTATATCCGTAACTCAGCTCGAGGGCGAAAAAATGGCTATGGCGGTAGTTCCCGACGACAAACTTTCGCTTGCAATAGGCAAGGACGGACAAAACGCAAGGCTTGCGGTAAGGCTTACCGGCTGGAAGATAGACGTAAAAAGCCAATCCGCAGCGGCAAAACTCGGTTTAACCGTAGAAGAAGTTCAAGAGGACGCCGAAATAAATCAGTAAAGGTCAGCTATGCCCGATAAAAAAATACCGCTCAGAATGTGCATTGCTTGCAGGGAATTAAAGGAAAAGCGCGATATGCTGCGCGTGGTAAAGGACGCGGAGGATAAAATTTTTATAGATTTTTCCTCTAAGGCGTCGGGTCGCGGCGCATATATCTGCAACAATCCCGAGTGCGTAAAAAAACTTAAACAAAAACGGCTTTTAAATAAAGTTTTTTCCCGCGCGGTTGAAGACGGCGTTTACGCCGCAATCGAGGAGGAGTACTTTGGCAAAAAGCAAAGTTGAAACTTATATAGGTTTTGCAATAAAAGCTCGTAAAATCGCCCACGGTTCGGGCGCGATATCCACGCTGCGCGGCGGGGTTTATCTGTTGATAGCCGACGGTACCGCCGCAAAAAACACGCAAAAACTTTCGCTTAAATTTAAAGAAAGGTTTTCCTGTCCGCTTTTAATCTGCAAATACGGTTTTGAGGACGCGGTTAACAAGGCGGGCTGTAAAATAGTCGCGTTGCGCGACAGAGAACTTTCAAAAGCAATACTTGACAGCCAAGACGAAAATTACGAATTATATTCCGGAGGCAACGTATAAAAATATGGCAAAAAAATACGAGACTATTGAAAATATAGGTAAACTCATCTCGGGGGGAGCCGTTGCCGAGCTCACCAAAAAAGTAGCGGGCGCTGAAAAGTCAGTTTCCGACATACTTAAAAAACTTAACGATATCGAAGCGGCTGTCAAACAAAGGAAGCGCGACGAGGAACAGGCTGCGGCAATAAAAGCCGCTGAAGAGGAAGCGGCTGCTCAAAAGGCGGCACAGCCTGCGCCCGTAGAAGAACAGCCCGCCGAGCCCGTTGCGGAAAAACCTGAAAAAGAGGTTGCAAAGGCGGAAATATCCGAACAGCCCGCCGCTCCCGAGGAAGTTAAAGTAGAACGGGAGAAAGAGGTTTCCGCGGCGGAAGTTACCGAAAAACCCGCCGAAGCCCCCGCACGACCTTCGTATATAATTAGAACCGCGGCGCAGCAGTTGCAGCAGCAACGCGAGCAGCAGGCGGCGCGCGCGGCGGCGCGTCCCGCAACGCAAAAGCCCGTTTACCAAAACGGACAGTCGGCACAGGGCGCGCGTCCCCAGCGCGGCGAAAACAAAACTTTTATAAACCGCGATACCCGTCCCTCCAAGAGCGGCGGGGTTTACCAGCCCCGCACTCCCCAGCAGGGAAGACCGCTTGGCGGACCGCGGTTTAACGCACCTATAGCGCCCGCGCCCGCAGTTGGGCCAGCTTCCAAGGGCAAAAATTTCGGACCCGACAAAAAGAAACAAAGTTTTGAAAAAACTTACGTGGAAAAGTCTCGTACCATAAACAAGCGCGCGCTTGTAAAACAGCAGGGCGCAACGGTAGAGGACTTTGACGAAAATAAGAGCGGTTACAGAAAGTTAAGGGTTAAAAAAGATAAGCAAAAAGCCGCTCCCACCATAAAAATCGAGCGCGCTGTAGTTACCACCGCCGAAATTCCTATTAAAACCCTTTCAGAAAAAATCGGTATTACCGCGGCGGTTATCGTCAATAAACTTTTTAAAGAGGGCGTAATGACCAACGTTAACGGCTCTATCGACTACGATACGGCAGCGTTGATTGCGGCGGACGTTGGTGTGGAGCTTGAATACAAGCCCGAAAAAACCGCAGAGGAAACGCTGTTCGAGCAGGCGGCGGATACTGTGGAAGAAATTGAAAAACTCGTTCCCCGCGCTCCCGTCGTAACCGTAATGGGTCACGTTGACCACGGTAAAACCTCGCTTTTGGATTATATCAGAAAAACCAAAGTCACCGCGGGCGAAGCGGGCGGCATAACCCAGCACATCGGCGCGTACACGGTTAAAGTGGGCGACAAGGGAATTACCTTTATCGATACCCCCGGTCACGAAGCGTTTACGGCGATGCGCGCGCGCGGCGCACAGGTTACCGACGTGGTAATTTTGGTCGTTGCCGCAGACGACGGCATAATGCCGCAGACGGTTGAAGCAATCAACCACGCAAAAGCCGCAGGCGTTGAAATTATAGTAGCCGTAAACAAAATTGATAAGGTAGGCGCAAACGTAGACAAAATCAAACAGGATTTAATGCGCTACGAAATTTTTCCCGAAGACTACGGCGGCAAAACCGTCGTTTGCCCCATTTCGTGCAAAACGGGCGCGGGCATAGACAATCTTTTGGAAAGCCTTTTGCTTGTGGCGGATATGAAAGAGCTTTTGGCTAACCCCGAAAAAGAGGCGCGCGGCATAATAATAGAAGCGCGGCTTGACAAGGGCAAAGGTCCCGTTGCTACCGTGCTGGTTCAAAACGGAACTCTCCGCACGGGCGACCACATCATTTCGGGGCTCGTAACGGGTAAAGTCCGCGCTATGATAGACGACACGGGCAAAACCGTTAAAGAGGCGGGACCTTCCGTTGCCGTAAACGTACTCGGTTTTGAAGAAGTTCCCAACTCCGGCGATATAATCAACGCAGGCACGCAGGAGCTCGTAAAACAGGTTCTTGACGAAAGACAGAAAATCAAGGATATCGAAAGAATACAGTCGCATAAAAATCTTGACTTTAACGAAGCGTTTGGCGCGTTGCCCGACGCCGAGCTTAAAAACCTTAACCTTATAATAAAAGGCGACGTTCAGGGCTCTGTCGAAGCGGTTAAACAGTCGGTTATAAAACTTTCCAACGAGGAAGTGCAGGTAAAAGTTATTCACAGCGCGGCGGGCGCGGTTACCGAAAGCGACGTAATGCTTGCCGAATCGGCAAACGCGATAATAGTATGCTTCAACGTCCGCCCCGACGCAAAAGCGAAAGTGCTTGCCGAGCGCAGTAAGGTTGACGTAAGAACTTACCGCATTATATACGAAATTATAGACGATATCACGGCGGCGTTAAAAGGTTTGCGCGCTCCCAGATATCAGGAGATTTACCTCGGCAAATGCGAAGTCCGTCAAACTTTTAAAATTACGGGCGTCGGTAATATAGCAGGTTGCTACGTTTTGGACGGCAAGATAGTCCGCGGCGGCAAACTGAGAATATATCGCGAGGATATTTTGATAGTGGAAGGCAACGTAAAGCAGTTAAAGCGGTTTAAAGACGACGTAAAGGAAGTTGCGGCTGGCTTTGAATGCGGTTGCTCTATCGAAGGGTTTACCGATATAAAAATAGGAGATTTTATCGAGTGCTATCTCATTGAAGAGGTACGGGAAAACTAATATGAAAGGATTGAGAGGCGAGCGCCTTGGCGGCGAATTCCAAAAAGAGATATACGCCGTTATTAACGGAAGAATAAGGTTCGACAACCCCGATATGTCGCCCGTGATAAGCGTAACCGAGGTGGACGTCGCACCCGATTTGAAAAGCGCGAAAGTATTTATAAGCGTGTTTGATACGAATAAACGGCGCGAGGAAAATACTTTTGAAATAATTAAGGAAAACGCGGGGCTAATTCGCCGCGAGCTTTCCAAAGTTATGCGCGTGAGAACCGTACCCGAACTTCGCATCAAGAAAGATGAAAGTATGCAGTACGGCGAAAAGATAGATAAAATTTTGCTCGGACTTGAAAAAGATGAAAAATAACACGATAGAGGAAATTGCCGCGCTTTTGCAAAAAGCCGAAAGCGTTGCGGTTTTCTGTCATATCAGACCCGACGGTGACGCGTTGGGAAGCGGGCTTGCGCTGGTATGCGCGCTTGAAAAAGCTGGCAAACGCGCTTATCTTGTCTGCGAAGAGGCACCGCCCGAAAAATTTAATTTTCTGCCTGCAACGGCAAAGGTTTTAACTACTTTACCGAATTGCGGCTTTGATACGATGGTAAGCGTGGACAGCGCGGATTTAAACCGTCTCGGCGCGTATGCAAAAACTTTTGCAAAGTTTGACGGCGTTACTATTAATATCGACCACCATATTTCAAACGAAGGCTACGCAAAGTACAATTACGTAAACGTTTGCCCCGCCACCTGCGAAATTATGACCGAGCTTTTAAGGGCTTGCGGCTTTGAAATCACGGAGGACGCTGCTAACTTTCTTATGCTTGGTTTAATAACCGACAGCGGCAATTTTTCGCATATGGACGTCACCCCCAAAACCTACGAAACCGCGGCATATCTTAGGGGTAACGGCGCGGATATGCATCTTATCAACTACAATATGTACGGCAGACAAACCAAAGCCCGCGCGCTTTTATACGGCAGCGTAATAAGCCGTATGCGCTTTGAGCTGGACGGGGCTCTGTCAATAATAGTAATCACCGCGGACGACTTGAAAAAGTTCGGCGCGGATAAAAGCCAAACCGAAGGTTTTGTGGATTTTCCCCTATCGGTAGACGGGGTTGAAGTTGCGGCTTCGGTTATGGAGTTTAAAGAAAACCAATACAAAGTTTCGCTTCGCAGTAAAGGCAAAGTAAACGTAAGCGAGCTTGCGGCGGCGTTCGGCGGCGGCGGGCACGTACTTGCAAGCGGTTGTATGCTTTTCGGTCCGCTTGAAGAAGTAATTGAAAAACTGACTTACGCCGTTTATCAGAATTTATGAGCGGGTTTATTAATATAAATAAAGCGTCGGGGGTAAGTTCCGCGCGCGAAGTGGCAATAATAAAAAAGTTAACGGGTACGCCGTGCGGGCATATGGGCACGCTTGACCCAATGGCTTCGGGGGTGCTTCCCGTTGCCATAGGCAAGGCGGCGCGGCTGTTTGATTTTTTTCTCTATAAGCACAAAAAATACTCGGCAACTTTCCGTTTCGGGGTGGATAGCGACACGCTGGATACCACGGGCGAAATTGTGGAAAACGCGGGATTGGTACCGGAATATGCCGCAGTTTCGGAAGTTTTGCCCCAATTTACGGGTGAGATAATGCAACTCCCCCCAAAGTACAGCGCAAAAAATATAGGCGGCAGGCGCGGTTACGAGCTTGCGCGTGCGGGCGTGGAATTTGAGCTTAAGCCTAAGAAAGTTACGGTTTATTCCATAACGCTTACGGGTAGGAGCGGCAACGAATTTTCGTTTGATATCGAGTGCGGCGGCGGAACGTATATCCGTTCGCTTGCAAGGGATATCGCCGCAAAATTGGGCACGCGCGCGGTGATGAGCGCGCTCGTAAGAACGCAAAGCGGTATATTTACTATCAAAAACGCGGTGGAAACGTCCGCGCTTTCGTGCGAAAATATAAACAGCTTCATAATCCCTACGGAATCGGTGTTGCCGTACGAAAGTATTTCGCTTGCCGAAAAGGACGAGTTTAAGGTTTTCAACGGTTTAACTATTCCTTGTGAAAAGCCCGACGGAATTTATAAAATTTACAGGGGCGGCGCTTTTTACGGTCTTTGCGAAGTCAAACAATCTTTTTTAAAGGTGAGGACAAAATTATGTTAGAAATCGTCAGGTATAACGAAGAGGAGTACACTTTTCCCTGCCTTTTGGTGCTGGGCTGTTTCGACGGCTTGCACGTCGGGCACGCCGAACTTCTTAAAAAAGCAAAATTACAGGCGAAAATAAACGGACTGGATTTGGGAATTATGCTATTCACCGACGGCAAGGGCGGCAAACAGCTGTATTCGTTTGAGGAAAGGGTAAAATTTCTTGAAAATTTTAACGTAAAGTTCGTTCTTAAAATAGATTTCGACGACGAGTTTAAAAAAATTAAGCCTCTTGATTTTTTGGCTTGTTTAGAAGATAAGCTCAATATAAAAGCGTATATGAGCGGCAAGGATTTCCGCTTTGGTCAGGGCAAAAAAGGCAAGGCTTCCACGCTTAAAAGCTACGCCGAGGACGAAGAAAACGGCGTTTGGTATATGCCCGTTAAAGACGTGGTGCTCGGCGACGAAAAGGTTAGCACCACGCGCATTAAAACCTGTCTGGAAAACGGCGATATTATCGCAGCAAACCAACTTCTCGGCAGAAATTATTCGGTTAGCGGCACGGTTATCCGCGGCGCCGACAGGGGCGGTAAGCTGTTGGGATATCCCACTATGAACATAGCCTACCCCGACTATAAATTTGAAGTTAAAGCGGGCGTTTACAAGGTTAAATGCACCGTGGGAGAAACGGAATATTACGGCATAGCAAACTACGGCGCGCGCCCTACTTTCGGTGAAAACAACGCGCTTTTGGAAGTGCATTTGCAGGGCTTGGAGGGGTTGCATTACGACGAAACGGTAACCGTTGAATTTATCAATTACCTGCGAGATATATGCAAGTTTGACAGTGCCGAAGCGCTTATCGAACAGCTTTCAAAGGATATTCTTTGTTTGGACGCTCAAGCCGAGTTGGCGGTTGCCAACGGCGCGGAATCTCAGCCCGAATCTCAGGTGGAAACGCAGCCTGAACCTGCCGAACAACCCGCCGCGGTAGTGCCCGAGGAAACGTCTGCGGAAGTCCACGAAACGCAAACTGAAACTGCCGACGCGGAGGTTGAACAAGTTCACGAAATTCAAACGGAAACGGCAGAAGAACAGACTGTAACCGAGCCTGACGCGCCGCAAGAAGAAACGGACGAAGGTTTTGAAGAGGAACTTGAAGAAACGGTAGAAGAAATTCCCGAAGAAGCCAACGAAGAAATTGTTGAAGAAACGCGGGAAGAGCCTGCGGCGTCGGACGATATTCCCGCAGAAATACAAGAAGAGCCGCTTGACGGTGTAACGCAAACGTTTGACGAAGTCGAGTGCGAATTTGTCGAGCCTGAAACCGAAGAAACGGCATCGGAGGAAGCGGAGGAACCCGCCCAAGAGGAAATTTCAACCGAAACGGAAACTTGCGAACCCGATTCTTCCGTAACGGCGGAAGCAATTCCAACCGTCAGCGCCGAAATAGGCGGTTACGACGGTGAGGAACAATTTGATTTGGAAGCCGTTTCAAACGGCGCGCAGGACGACGGAGAAGAAAATTCAAATGATTAAATTCGGACCCAGCGGCAACTGCGAATCGTTTTACGCCGCCGGTTACAAACATACCGAACAGTCGGCAAAATTTTGCAAAGATTTGGGGCTGGACTGTTTTGAATACTCTTTTGGCAGAGGCGTGCTTATGTCCGAGGGCAAAGCGGCGCAGATAGGCGAAGCGTTTAGCGAACAGGGCGTGGAGATAAGCGCGCACGCGCCGTACTTTATCAATTTTGCCAACCCGTCGGACGAAGCGGCGCAAAAATCTTACGGCTACGTATTGCAAAGCGCAAAAATTTTAAATATTATGGGCGGCAGGCGGGTAGTTTTCCACCCTGCGGCACAAGGCAAGGTTTCGCGCGAAGAAGCGGTTGAAAAAACTAAGGACAGGCTTAAAATTTTGCGAGATTACGTTTATCTTAACGACTTCGGGCATATGATTTTCTGCCCCGAAACTATGGGCAAACTCGCGCAGATAGGCACGCTTGAAGAGGTGGTGGAGTTTTGCAAAATAGATAAATGTTTCGTGCCCGCAATCGATTTCGGGCATATCAACGCGCGCGAACAGGGCAGTTTAAAAACCGTAAAAGACTATAAGACCCGCCTTGAATATATGATTTCCGAACTCGGTTTCGAGCGAGTAAAAAATTTCCACGTGCATTTTTCAAAGATAATGTACGGCGGCAAAGGCGAGATAAAACATTTAACATTCGAGGACGAAATTTACGGACCGGAGTTTGAACCGTTGGCGGTAGCTTTGAAAGAACTTAAATTAGAGCCTTATATCGTAAGCGAATCTGCTGGCACGCAGGCGGAGGACGCGCTTGCTATGAAGCGCCTTTACAACGCCGTTTAAATTATTTGGATAACTCGGTTGACATAAGCAAATAATTTTGCTAAAATTGAGGAAGATATGACTTTTACCAACGCAAGTAAAATTTATCGGGCGGTTGGCGCGGAAGCGGTGCTTACCGAAAGCAGCGATTTGCGGCGGTATTTAACGGGATTTTCCACGTCGTTCGGCTACGTAATAAGCGATAAAAACGGCTCGGTTTTCTACACCGACGCCCGCTATCTCGAAAGCGCGAAAGCCGCGTTAAACGGCACCGAAATATCCGTTAAAGAATACGGCGGTAACCTTACCGAACTGTTAAAAGATTACAAGGAAATTGCCGTTCCCGTTTCACGGACGCTGTACCCCGAATACGAAAAACTTAAAAATTTGGGGCTTAACGTAGTTGACAGCAGCGCGGCGTTTGACGAGGCTATGGCTTTGAAAGACGGTTGCGAGCTGGACAACATAAAAAAAGCCTGCGCTATAACCGACAAGGCGTTTAACGACCTTTTACCCCGCATTAAAGAGGGCGCAAGCGAAAACGAAATAGCGGCGGAACTTGAATACCTTATGCGCAGATATGGCGCAAGCGGCACGAGTTTTGATACTATCGTGGCTTTCGGTAAAAATTCAAGTGTTCCGCACCACGAAACGGGCGCGGACAAGCTCAAATTCGGCGATATAGTTTTAATAGATTTCGGTTGCAAAGTTAACGGTTATTGCTCGGACTGTACTCGTACTTTCCTTTTCGGCGACGATAAAAAGCACGGCGCTTTTAAAGCGGCTTACGATAAAGTTTTAACCGCGCATATGCTTGTAAAGGAGCGCGTAACCGACGGAATAAGCGGAAAAGCCGCCGACGCGATTGCCCGCGACTATCTTAAAGAACATAATTTAGACAAGCAGTTTACGCATTCATTAGGGCACGGAATAGGTATAAACGTGCACGAAAAACCCTATTTATCGCCTAAAAGCGAAAATGTTTTAAAAAACGGAATGGTTTTTTCAGACGAACCCGGCGTTTATTTCGAGGGCGACTTCGGAATAAGAATAGAGGACACTATAGCGTTAGTTGACGGCAAGGCGGTAAGTCTAACCGATTCAGATAAAAAATTAAAGATAATCTAAGGAGTTTTAACTATGGCATCAATTTTAGCAGGCGATATAAGAAAGGGCGCTACTTTTGAATACAACGGCAAGGGCGTTTACACCGTAACCGAGTTCCAGCACGTTAAACCCGGCAAGGGCGCGGCGTTTGTAAGAGCAACGCTTAAAAACGTAGTTACGGGACAAGTACTTTCGGACGTAACTTTCAACCCCACCGCAAAACTTGAAACGGCTCAGGTGGAAACAAGAAAAATGGAATACCTGTATTTCGACGGCGAGTTTTACGTGTTTATGGACCCCGAATCTTACGACCAGATTACGCTTAACCACAGCCAGGTTGAAGAAGCTCTTAAATACATCAAGGAGAACGATACCGTTACCGTAAAATCGCTTAACGGCACTCCTTTCTCGGTTGAGCCCGAAAACTTTGTAGAACTTAAAATTACAGAGTGCGAACCCGGCGTTAAGGGCAACACCGCAACCAACGCAATGAAAAACGCCGTCGTTGAAACGGGCGCAACCATTCAGGTGCCTATGTTCGTTGAAGAGGGCGAAACCATCCGCATCGACACCCGTACGGGCGAATATATGTCGAGAGTAGGAAAATAATGCGCACCGTAATTCAGCGGGTAGGGCAAACTAAACTTTCCGTTGACGGCAAACTTATTTCCCAAATCCCCTCGGGGCTTGCGGTTTATCTCGGAATAAAGGCGGGCGACAGCCGCACTCAGGCGGAGGCTATGGCTAAAAAAATAGCCGCGTTGCGCATTTTCGAGGACGGTAACGGGAAAATGAATTTATCCGTAAAGGATATCGGCGGCGAAATTCTGCTTATATCACAGTTTACTTTATACGGCGACTGCTCGCACGGCAACCGCCCCAGCTTTATCGAGGCGGAGCGCCCCGAAAAAGCCGAAAGTCTATACGAATATACCGCAGAAACGTTGCGCGGTTACGGCGTTTGCGTAAAACAAGGCGTTTTCGGCGCGGATATGAAGATAGAGCAGTACAACGACGGACCCGTTACTATAATATACGAAACTTAAAAACAGGGCGGGAAAAACCGCCCTTTTCTTTTAACTATGAAAATACGTTTTTTAGGCACGGGCGCGGCGGAAGGCGTGCCTGCTATGTTTTGTAATTGCGCGTATTGCAACGAAATACGGCGTATGGGCGAAAGCGAGTTTAGAACGCGCGCGCAGGTTTTAATAGACGGCGTTTTAAGCGTTGATTTTCCGCCGGAAGCGTATGCCCACGCGCTGAAATTCGGCGTAAACTATTCAAAACTTAAATGCGTTTTGGTTACGCATTCGCATATGGACCATTTCTACGCGCACGATTTTATTTTGCGCGGCTATAAATACGCGCAAATTTCGGGAGTGCTTGAAATTTACGGCAATTCCGAAGTTAAAGCCGTTTACGAAGAATGTACCGCGCGCGAAATGAAGCCCGAAGTTGCGCCCAATATCCGCTTAAACGAAATAAGCGCATATACGGAGTTTAACGTGGGCGAATACAAAGTTATAACTGTTCCCGCGCAACATTCCGCCGTTGAAGAGGCGTTGTTGTTTTATATCGAGCGCGACGGTAAAGGGTATTTGCATCTGCACGATACGGGCAGGATTTCAGACTCCGCCTTTAGTTTTTTAAAGGAACGCGGCGCCAAAGCGCACGTCGTCGCTTTCGACTGTACTTTCATAGAGCGCACTGGCGGCGAAGTTTCTCGCCATATGGGTATATGCGACGATATGCTTATGAAGCAAAAACTTGAAAACATTGGTATAACAAACGCGCAAACCCGATATATAATAACCCATTTTTCGCACAATTCCAACCCGACGCGCGCCCGTCTTAAACAAATTGAAAAAGAGTACGGCGTAACCGCCGCATACGACGGAATGACGGTGGAAATATAATGAAGTTTTTTAAACACCTTGCAACCGTAGCCCGCCACAGGCGGCTGGTAAGAAAATTATGTTTTAAGTGCGGGTTATACCTTCAAGGGCTTTTGCACGATATATCCAAATTTTCCCTCGCCGAGTTTAACGCGGGCGTGAAATACTATCAGGGTTACCGCAGCCCTCAGGCAAAGGAGCGGGAGGAGTTGGGTTATTCGGCGGCGTGGTTGCACCACAAAGGCAGAAATAAACATCACTTTGAGTATTGGACTGATTTTGCCGACGGAGAGCGCGTTTTCGTGGAAATGCCCGCAAGATATCTTGCTGAAATGATTTGCGACCGCGTGGCGGCAAGCAAAGTTTATTTAAAGGATAAATATACCGACGAAAGCCCGTTGCAATACTTTCTTAATAAAACGGACAGGGCGGGTATGAACGAAAAAACGGCGGAAAAACTTGAATACTTTTTAACTATGCTTAAAGACGAGGGCGAAAAGTATACTTTTAAACAACTTAAAAAATACGTAAAAGAAAATCCGCGCAAATAGCGCGGATTATTTTTATTTGTTATTTTTTTTCAAATATTGAAATTTTAAAACATATATGGTATAATTTAATTGGAATAAAATGGTAAAGGAGGAAAAGAATGAAAAAATTAGGTTCAATGATTATAACGATAGGATTGATTTTATGTAGTTTAATGTCAGGATGCAGTTACTATTACAACATAGATAAAAAGTTTATCAGTGACGGAGATTTTAAGTACTATTATATTGAAGATAGAGATTGTTATGCGATAGCGGATTTAACGGAACAAGGCAATGAAAAGCGAGAATTGTATATGCCGCCATACTTTAAAGGTAAAGAAGTAAAATATACAAGTTTTTATAGAAGTTCTCTTGTTGGATTGTATGAGCATACGTTTTATGCACCAAACGCCGAAAAGGTATTTTTCTCTTATATGAGTGATTACTATGATAGTGTTATTAGATTATTTGGTGGTACTATTGGTGATATTTTAATACCAAAATGTGAGTCAAATTATATTGAAAAGGCATGGTTTAGTTTAAAATATGAAACCATATTATTTGTTAATATCATTGGCTATAATTATTTGCTTGAAAAATTGATTGACACCGAAAGAATTTATTATTTGAGCATAGGTGATTATATAGTAAATGAGTTTAATTCTAATGGTGAAGTAATGCGTTCCATGCATATAGCAAACACGTCATATATGTTTAATTATGAAGGTTCACCGAATGAAGGATATTTCTTTATAAATGATTTTGAAAGAGGGGGTGAAATAGAGGATACGCCGTACGAGCCGACGCGAGAAGGGTATATTTTCGGAGGCTGGTATAAAGAGCCCGAGTGTAAAAATGTTTGGGATTTCGGCGCGGATACATTGCCCGATGCAGAGTACGACGAGGAAGGAGTTCTGATATTCAGGGAAACTCAGCTTTATGCTAAGTGGATAAAAAATTAATTTTTAAAGGAGGTATACGATGAAAAAACTATGTTTAATACTGGCAGGCGCGTTGATGATAAGTATGCTGAGCGGTTGCCGAATAAGAAGTATAGAAGAAGATTTTATCAGTGACGGAGATTTTAAGTATTATTACTTAGAAGGAAAGGATTGTTATACAATAGTAGGATTAAATGAAATTGCAGATAAGGAAAATTTGTATGTGCCTACACACTATAAGAACAAGGAAATAAATTATATCGGCTATACAAAGACGAGTTTTACGGGTTTTTATACAAATTATATAATTGATGTGGTAGATATAAAGAATATATATTTGCCATATACAGTAGGTGATTTATATGGAAGAAATGGCGGGTTTTACAATGGATATCCTGAAAGGGCATTTTTTGTTGGTGCTAAATACCATGGGGAAGTAGCATACACTTTGCAGTTTTCGCAGGAAAAGACGGTTGGATATGTAACAGAAAAAATTTTTAAATACTTAGAGAAAGATTTCAACGAGGAAAGAAACCATAAAGAACTTATCGGCAGATATATATTAAAATTTTATTTCAGTACGAATAGCAAAATAACAGTACAGATAGCAAACACGTCATATATGTTTAATTATGAAGGTTCACCGAATGAAGGATATTTCTTTATAAATGATTTTGAAAGAGGGGGTGAAATAGAGGATACGCCGTACGAGCCGACGCGAGAAGGGTATACTTTCGGAGGCTGGTATAAAGAGCCCGAGTGTAAAAATGTTTGGGATTTCGGCGCGGATACATTGCCCGATGCAGAGTACGACGAGGAAGGAGTTCTGATATTCAGGGAAACTCAGCTTTATGCTAAGTGGATAAAAAATTAATTTTTAAAGGGGGAAAACTATGAAAAACTTATTCAGAAGAAAGTTCGTTGTGAGATTGCTTGCAGTGCTGCTTTTGCTTTCACTGTTTTTCGCTGTTATTGCAAAAGTAGATTTTAAAACTGCTGATGCCGACAGCAGTTCGCCGCAGGTAACCGAAGCTACGCTTGACGAGTACACGCGAAGAACGCAGCTGAGCGATAAGTCACCGCAGATTTCAGTATTTATTCACGGTTTCGGCGGCAATGCGTCACATTGGACAAACGACGGCAATGACAACTTTGCATACGACGAAGAATCTATGCCCGAGCAGCTTAGAATGAGAATTGGTGAAGATAATGCCAAGGTTATGGTTATAAGACCGGGGTATGAATATGAAGATTTGCAAAAAAAAGATAGAACAAAAGAAGAAGCGCAAAGCCTTGTTATAAGTGAATTTGATAAAGGCACAACCGAACTTCAATCTATGTACACTAAGATAGAAACGCGTATGAATCTACCAGTCGAATCGAAGTCTGTTAAAATTTTTGATTGTCCAAAAGGTAAGTATCCTGATATTAGCAGTAACAATATTGCTTACAAACAAAGTAATCTGTATATTTACTACAATGCGAGTGGTTCGTTAGCGGATAACTGGATAAATAAAAATGTGGCAATTATTGCGCGTTTCAGTGAAATTCCTTGAAATTCAAATATGTTGTAGCGTAAAAAAATAACGGCAGATAATCTGCCGTTATTTCCTTTTTATTTCGTTCGTGCAATTTTTACGTTGTCTTTTTTGCGGTTTCTAAGGTCCTTTACGGGGTGCTCGCTGTCCTGATAGCGGTAGTCCTGTCCAAGTTTTTTAATAGCCTTTTCAATAACAAGGTGAGAGGCGTTTTTCTCGGGGTCGCCGGAAAGATATTTCTGATAATCGAAAAATCTGTGGCTGTCGGGAATTTTCTTAATATCCTTGTAGTCGGGCTTTTTCTGGGTGTTGTCGGCGGTAAGTGTAACGGTTTCGGCAAGCACTTTTCTAATGTAATCCTTGTTTCCGCCCAGCTTTAAAAGACGAGGGAACTCGCCCGAGCCGCAAACGCTTTCAAAAGTCTTTTTCTCGTACTTTTTCAAGAGTTTAGCCGCAACTTTAAGGTGGGTAACTTCCATTTTAAAATGTTCTTCCCAAATCTTTTTAATATGCGGCACGCTTTCGTCCTGCATAGCCGAGTAGTAAAGCCAACATTCGCAATATTCGTGCATAACCCATTGTTCCAGCCACGAAAGCTTGGGGTCTTTAAGGCTTTCGTATTGAGAAACGTGCGCTTCTTCTATCATAGCAATTTCAGCGTACAGCTTTCTGCCTAAATCGTTTTTATACCACTGCGCAATGTTCATATAGTAGTTCATCGTCTGCTGTTCGGCGGCGGTGATAGTGCTTGCAACTAACTTGGAGTAAAGGTCTGCGTTTTTAGCCACCATATGCGGTTTAAGGTCGTCCGCAGGATAGCGGTGTTCGGCAACGGTGGGTCTGCCGGGCATAATTTCCGTAAACTTGCCCACAAGCATATCCGCGTCCAAGTTTTTGTCCATTTTAAGCAGGTTGGCGTAACGGTAAAGGTGGTCAAAATCCTCCAATAATGCAAAATTAAGCGCTTTTACGTTGTTTTCGTCCTTGTCGTAACGGGCAAGGCAGGCGGTAAGGTCGATAGCCAGCTGTTCGTAAGCCACGGTGGTTTCAAGTATACTTTCGTTTAAAGGCTTTAAACAGCTTATGCGCTTTTGCTGTTGCTGTTCCTGCCTGCGTACCACTGCAAGCGCCGAGCAGATTTCAGGCTCGTTACAGTGCCTTGCAAATTGGTGCATAAACCAGGCGGATTCAAATTCCGTGCCGTTCATTAAAATTACGCGCGTTTTTGTGTAAGGCGAAGTTTTTGCCTTGTTATAGCTTTTAGGGTACATCTTTTTCTGGGGTAAAAAGTTGTTTTCAAGCGATTTGCTTCTTTCTTTTATAGGGTTCATAACTTCCTCCGTATAAGTTTTTGCCGTTATTATAAAAATTTAACCGCTTTTCTATAAAAGTTTCGCTTTAATTACCGCTTGACAAGGGCGGGGGAATTGTGTTATAGTTTTAATGTGCATAAGCCACCGTGCGAAGCGCGGTACTACCGTCACTACGGGAGAAAACTTTAATAACGCAGGTGTCGCCTATCGGTATGGCGTCAGCTTCCCAAGCTGATTTCGGCGGGTCCGTGCATAAGCCACCGTGCGAGGCACGGTACTACCGTCACTACGGGAGAAAACTTTAATAACGCAGGTGTCGCCTATCGGTAT
>CAJTPJ010000001.1:144943-228147 GCA_910578145.1 uncultured Christensenella sp.
TATGGCGTCAGCTTCCCAAGCTGATTTCGGCGGGTCCGACTCCCGTCACCTGCTCCACACATTTCAAGCGTTGCTTGAATATCCCCAAGCAACGCTTGGGGATATATTTTAAGCCGAAGAGGAGATAGTATGAATATCTGGCACGATATAAAAAAAGAGCGTATTCAGGAAAATAAATTTGAAGCGCTTATTGAAATTCCCAAAGGCTGCAAAGCCAAATACGAACTTGACAAAGAAACGGGAATGTTGAGATTAGACCGCATACTGTACACTTCCACGGTATATCCTGCAAATTACGGCTTTATCCCGCGCACGCTTGCCGACGACGGCGACCCTCTCGACGTGCTGGTACTGTGCGACGACACAATCTATCCAATGACGCTGGTAACCTGTATGCCCATAGGCGTTATTAAAATGATTGACGGCGGCGAGCTTGACGAAAAAATTATAGCCGTTGCGCTTGACGACCCCAATTATAAACATTATTACGATATAAAGGAATTACCCAATCATCTTTTTGAAGAGATGATGCACTTTTTTGAAGTTTACAAATCGCTTGAACACAAAACCACTGCGGTAAAAGAAATTTGCCACAAATACGAAGCTATAGAAATAATAAGAAAATGCATTAAAAACTATAGCGATAAATACGAAAAATAAAAACGTTGATAATTAACGGGAGGGCTATGCCTCCCGTTTTTTTAAATATTCGTGTAATTTGTGCCATAATGTATGTAGTCTGTGCCGTCCATATTGTGAAAAAAGGTAAAAGTATTCTATAATATAATGAATTTAAAGCGAAAGAAAGACATAAAAAAGGGGAAAATTCTTGTATAAAATAGCGGTTGTAGACGATGACAAAGTCGAAAGGGAACATTTAAAAACCAATATTTTGAAGTTTGCGGAAACTAATAACACGGAGTTGTCCGTAGACGAGTACTGCAACGGCGACAGTTTGCTTAAATCGGAATTTAAAGAGTACGATATAATTTTTCTGGACATTGCAATGGACGGGAAAGACGGCTTGCAAACAGCCAAAGAGCTTAGAAACAGCAGCTTTAACTCGCTTATTATTTTCTGTACTAATTTCGAACAATACGCTATAAACGGTTACGAAATAGACGCAACGGGCTACCTTATAAAACCCGTAACCGAGTTTTCGCTTACGCAAAATCTTAAAAAAGCGATTAACGCATTAAAAAAAGATATCAATCCCAAAATAATTATTAAAACCGTACACGGCAATAAAGTTTTTAATTTAAACGATATCTTGTACGTAGAGGTGCAAAAACACAACCTTTATTATCACGTATTGGTAAATAAAAACGTTGAAGTAATTCGCTGCCGCGGCTCTATGCAAAGCATAGTAAAAAACTTAAACAGCGAGTTTTTTGCACAGTGCAGCGCGTGCTATCTCGTAAATATGAACCACGTAAAATCTCTTGAAAAAAATATCGTGTATTTAGGAAGCGACGAATTGCCGCTTAGCCGAAATTACAAAAGAAGTTTTACGGACAAGTTTATGGACTATATGTTAAATAACGGAGTAATCAGAAATTAGGTGAGGACGTACTACAATTTTTTATCGTTCTTGTACGGGAACGAGTTCGTATTACAGCTTTTGCTCATTTCGTTCGTGCTGTTGCCTTGGAAGCGCAGGAGGAAGTATTTTCCGGCAATTTTTCCGGCGACGTTTGCGCTCGTTTTTGCGTGCTCCGCTCTATTCGCTATACCCGTACCTTTTCATTATCTCGTAATATTCACGCTGTTTTTCGGCGCTGTTTTCGCAAGTTTTAAAATTTCATTTTTGGAATGTCTGTTTTATACCGTTAACGCGTACTGCGTACAACATATAGTCAGCACGGCTTCGTACGCACTGATATGGCTTATAATGAAAGCTTGCAATTTTGATTTTACGGTATACGGTATAATTCATCCGATAATATCAATATTGTTTCTTGCGCTTGCCGCAGTGGGTTCGTATTATCTGTGTGCGCGTAATTGGAATAAATTCGCCAAACTTAAATTCAACCACTTTATAATAACTTACGCCGCGCTGGTGTTTTTAGCGTTGGCGGTTTTTCTCAGCCACTATATGCAGGAAGCGGTGGACGGCGACAAAGCGGTTTATTTTTTCGTAAAAATATTCTCGCTTTTAAACGGCACGGCAACACTTATAATAAACGTTTTAAACGTGCATAGCACCAACCTTAAAGAAGAACAGTTAATTTTGCAAATTCTTTTAAAAAAGGACAAGGAGTATTACGAACGCGCGCGGCTAAACGCAGAAAAGATAAATATAAAATTTCACGACCTAAAACATAAAGCGGCGGACAGGCTCTCTGACGAAGAGCGTACTGAAATAAATCAGCTTAGCGGCGATTTCGTTACGGGCAACCGCGCGCTTGACATAATAATTACGGAAAAGCAGGTCAAGTGCGAAAAATACAGCGTGAAATTAGTTTGCTCGGTAGAAGGCGGGCTTTTGGAGTTTATGAAGCCCTATCACGTATATTCGTTGTTCGGCAATGCGCTTGACAATGCGATAGAAAGCCTTGTAAAGGTTGCCGACGTTGAAAAACGGGAAATACGGCTTACCGTTTGCAGGTTTAGGGATATGTGCAAAATATTGGTAAGCAACTACTTTTCGGGTTCGCTGGAATTTGAAAACGGACTTCCTAAAACCACCAAAAACAATAAAAACGACCACGGCTACGGCATTAAAAGCATAAGAGAGGTAGCCCAAACTTACGGCGGCGAAATGAGCGTATCCGTTATAGACGATTCGTTTAATATGCTTATTATGTTGCCGCTTCCAAAAGACGCGGAGGAAAACTGACGTTAAAGCTATGAACGTTAAAAGAACGGTAGCCGCAGTAATAATAACTGTTATTTTAATATTATCGGTGCCGGTTACATTGATAAGTTTCGGGTTGGCGCTTCCGCCGCAGTATTCGGCAACTTATTACGCCGAACTACCCGAAATGGTAAACCGCCTTAAAAACACCGAAGGCAAGCGCATAGTGGTGGTGGGCGGCAGCGCCGTGGCTTTCGGGCTTAGGGGCGACTTAATGGAAAGTGAGTTTGAAGGCTACACCGTTTGCCCGTTCGGGCTGTACGGCGCTATCGGCACGAAAGCTATGATGGAGTTTTCCAAAAAGCACCTGCGCGAAGGTGATATCGTAATACTCGCGCCCGAACAGCTTAAACAATCACAGTCAACGTACTTCGGCAGTAAATATATTTGGCGCGCAATCGAGGGCGATTTAAGCCTGATTACGAGCGTAAGTTATTCGGATATGGGCGGAATGGTGGGGGCGTTCGCCGAATACACCGCCGACCGTTTTAAATATTGGAGTGGCAATTCCGCGCCCGTGCCCGACGGGGTTTACGCGCGTTCGTCGTTTGACGAAAACTGTATGATGGTGTACGACCGTCCGCACAATATAATGTCGGGCGGTTGCGACGTTACCGCGCCGATATCCTACGCAAAG
Source organism: uncultured Christensenella sp. (assembly GCA_910578145.1). Taxonomy (GTDB): domain Bacteria; phylum Bacillota; class Clostridia; order Christensenellales; family Borkfalkiaceae; genus Coproplasma. The sequence continues at coordinate 148,438 of CAJTPJ010000001.1, forward strand.
GACGTGCTTTCGCAAGATTTTGCAAATTACGTAAACGAATACAACGCGTACGTTTCGTCAAAGGGCGCAAAACTTTACTTCGGATTTACGCCCGTAAACGCGCTTGCGGTGGACGCTGAGGGCGGTTTTGAAATAGACGAATATTACGAAATGCTTACGGAAAAGCTGGATTGCGATATTTTGGGCAACCCCAACGACTTCGTTTTTGAATGCGAGTGGTTTTACGACAACAACGTCCACTGTAACAACGCAGGTGCCGTGCTTTACACGCGCAACCTAGTAAAAGCGCTTAAAGCCGAGCTTGAAATTACTTCACCCACACAAATAACCGTTCCCGATAAACCTCCGCTTCCCGAAGACGAAACGGACGGAAGCGGCGACGACGCTTTTGCCGACTGTTTTACTTACGGCGAGCAAAACGGCAGACCGATTATAACGGGGCTTACGGAAAAGGGCTTAACGCTTAAATCTGTAACCGTTCCTTACGAATACAACGGCAAAAAAATAACCGCGTTCACCGCGGAAACTTTTGCCGGAAACGAAAATATAGAAGAAATAAAGTTGCAAACCAATATCCGCAGTATTTCGGACGGCAGTTTCAACGGCTGTAATAACCTTACCAGACTTTACGTTGCCGATAACGACAATCCGTCAACCTGCATAGTCCAGGGCGGACTTTTAAACGGCGCGCCTAAATGTAGAATTTACGTAAAAAGCGCCTACCTTTCCAAATACGCAACCGACTATTTCTGGGCAAGATTTTCGTCGCTTATGACGGCGTACTGATAACAATGAAAAGAAAACTACCGCTACTTCTTGCCGTAATTTTTCTGTTTGTGCTTGCGGGTTGCTCGCCAGCGTCTACTGAAAAAAGCGGCTTATGCAAAATAGTAATTACCGAAGGCGAGGGCTTTAAATGCACCTCGCCCGTTGCGCGTGTAAAACGCGGTGAAAACGCGGAGTTTATTTTGGCGGTAGACAATGGGTACGAAATAGGCGGGGTAAGCTATAAAAACCATACCCTATCCCAAGCCGTGCCCACTGAAAACGGCAGTAACGTCACGCTTACCGTCAACAACGTTCGCTATACCCAGACGGTGGAAATAACCACCCGCTTTGCGGAAAAACAATATACCGTTGCCGTAAATCCCGACCCTGCGTTTACCTGCGCGGAAAATCAATTTAAAGTGGCGGAAGGGCAAAACGCCGTTTTCAACTTGGATTTTAACGAAAATTATACTTTCGGCGGTTTTGACAGCGACGTGCTTTACGACGAAACAGGCGCGGACTCGCCTGCGGAAAACGGCGTGCGCAGGGTAACCGTAACGGTTAAAAATATTGAAACGAGTTTAAATTTAAACGTAAAGGCGGTAGCGGCGGGCGAAACTACGGCTGATTCGCAAAACTATATCCGCATCCGCTATCACGCCAACGGCGGGGCAATAAACGGCTCGCCCGCGCTTTCGTACTCGGTGGGATATAAGCCTCTTAACCGCCGCCGCCCCAATTCGGAAACGGGGGCGGCTATCTCCCGCGAGGGTTACTTGCTTGTCGGCTGGAACACGAAAGCCGACGGAAGCGGCGAGCATATCGGTCTTGGCAGCCGCTATAACGCAACCGCGGGCGCTACCGCACGGTTATATGCCGAGTGGCGCAAGTGCGCAGACGGAGCGAATTTTAATTTTTCGTTGATAAACCGCGCAGACGTGCCTTTATTATACGCGGAGGAGGGGCAAAAACGCACACTTGCCGAACTTGCCGCCGCCTGCGACTCGGAAGATAAGTCCGCTATAATTACCTCTTACAGCGGCAATAACGCCGAACTCGTAATACCCGATAAATTAGCCGGTTATCCCGTGGCGGGAATTGAAAGCGGCGTTTTTGAAGTTTGCCGCGGAATGCAAACGGTTGTGTTTTCGCAGTCGCTGGAATACCTTGCCGACTTGGCGTTTAAATATTGCAACGACTTGCGTGAAATTTATATTTCCGATAATATAGAGTATTTTGGGGAAAATGCGCTGGGCTATACTTCCAACGTAAAAACCCTGCACGTAAACGCCGTGCTTCCGCCCGCTTACGCCAACACGGAAAACGGTCAGCTTGCAAACAAAATAGAACTTTTGGAAACTAACCCGCTCGTTAAACCTAAATTGGTATTTTTCGCGGGCTGTTCAACTTGGTACGGAATAAACGCTTCGCAGGTTTCCGCGGCGTACAACGGCAAATACGACGTTTACAATATGGGCGTAATAGGCGGGGTGTGCTCGCCGTACCAAATAGATTTAATCGCGCCCTATTTAACTTACGGCGACGCGTTCGTGCATAACCCCGAACTCGGCGCAGTACACCAACTTATGGTTTTAAACGACTTTGACAGCAGGGTTTACACCACGCTTGAAAGCAACTACGACTATTTGGCGCGGCTGGATTTAACACGCTACGGTAGCGTTTGGAAAAGTTTTTCCAAATATATTTCAGGCAAAAAGATATATATTTCGGGTGAGGATTATGTACAAGGCTCATACGCCGAAGGCTTGGATTATATGGGCGACAACGGCGACTACCTGAAATACCGCAACGGCGGGTTTGATAACGAAGGTATAGCTTACGACTTCGTTTCAACCGCCGATATAACGGGTTATAACGCAATAGAAAAATTAAACGCTTGCTATGCGGAACTTTCCGCCGCGGGCATTAAGGTGTTTTTCGGCTACGGCTCTATAAACGCGGACGGGCTTGACTATCAAAGAGGAGTGGAGCTTATAACCCAGCTTTCCGTGGGTTTAAACGAAAACTTCGTAACTTTATATATGTCTTTGGACGACGCTATTTTGGGTAGCGCATATTGTTACGACCAAAATTATCACCTTTCCACCGACGGTGCGGCGGAATATACGCGTAGAGTAATAGAAAAACTTAAAAAAACGCTTAAATAGCGGTAAATTGTTAAAAAATAAAATTTTTTGTGTTAAATAGCAAAGGTATTTTAAATGCCTTTGTTATTTTTTAACTTTTTTTGTTAGTTGCATTATGTGCCGTTTTTTGTACACGAGGGGAAAAGGCTATTGACTATTAATATATTTTGTAATAAATTCAATTCAGAAGCGATTCCCGATGGGCGTATTGCGCCGTAAACGGCTTAGGCGACTTAGGGAACGAAAATATTATGGAGGAAAAAAATGGCAAAAACCAAAACAAAATTCAAGGTAGCTAAACCCCTTGGATGTGCGGCTCTCGCTGCAGTGTGCGCTTTATCCACGATTTACGTAACTTCGTATAAAGCGTTTGCAGATTCTAAAGCGTACGAAGGTTATACTTTTGACCTTGAAACGAAGAGTCGTCAGGATTCGTTGGATAAGGCAAACAAATTCAACGAAACTATTGCGGAAGAGGGCTTTGTGCTTCTTCAAAACAAAAACAAAGCGCTTCCTATCGCAACTAGTGCAAGCACCAAGAAAAAGATTAACCTTTTCGGTAAAAACTGGAGCAACCCTGCGTTCGGCGGCGGCGGCTCGTCCTCGTTCAGCACTTCTTCGGGTGACGGTATAGACGGATATACTTCTATTAAGAATGCTAACTTCGAGTTTAACCCCACGCTTAAAGCGTTCTACGACGACGAAAAAGCTTCGGGTGCAAAGAGACCTCAGTACCAGTACCAGGCAGCCGATATGATTACGGCTGAAACTCCTCAGTCAATGTACACCAAAGAGGTTAAAGACAGCCTTGCAAATTACAGCGACGCGTCCATCGTTATGGTATCGCGTACCGGCGGCGAGGGTATAGACGTTTCCGACTTCTTCTTCGGCAAGTCGGTAGCGGGACGTTCTGGCGACCTTGCAGGTCAGCATTATTTGCAGCTTGACGATAACGAAAAAGCGCTTATCGACCTTGCTAGAACCACCGTTGGCAACGATAAACCCGTTGTTTTAGTACTTAACTCGGCTCAACCCCTTGAGTTTACCGATGAAATTTTAGAAAAGGTAGACGCCGTTCTTTGGATTGGTTTACCCGGTTCAACGGGCTTTGCGGCTCTTGGCCGTATTCTCAACGGCGAAGTTAACCCCTCTGGCAGAACGGTTGATATGTATGTTAAAGATTTCAACCGAATTCCCGCCGTACAAAACTTCGGTACCAACAAAAAGGCTGTTGAATATAACAACCCCGATCATCAAACCCCTTCTTTTACGGGTGTTAAATCCCCCGCGGGTAATACGCTTTCGGACGCAAGCGGCAAAACCGTTGGCGCTGAAGTTATCTACGAAGAGGGCATTTACGTAGGTTATAAATATTACGAAACCCGCGCTTACGAGGAAGATAATAAATCGGGCGCAATTAAAAATAAATGGTACGAAGATAACGTTCGTTATCCTTTCGGTTACGGACTTTCGTACACGACGTTCGAGTATAGCAATATTCAATATAAAATGCCCAATCTTATCACCAAGGATAGCGAAGTAACCGTTTCCCTTACGGTAACAAATACGGGTGACGTTGCGGGTAAAGAAGTAGTTCAGCTTTATTATTCCGCGCCTTACACCGTGGACAAAATTGAAAAAGCTCACGTTAACCTCGGCGACTTTGCAAAAACCGGTCTGCTTCAATCTCAAGCGTCAGAAACCGTAACTATGAAAATATCTCTCGAGTCTATGGCTTCGTACGACTGGAACGACGCTAACGGCAACGGTTTCAAGGGTTACGAGCTTGACGCAGGCGCGTATAACTTCTACGTAAGCTCCGACTCTCATAGCTGGTACGATGCAGACACTACGGCTAAAGAGACGTTAACGCTTGCAGACGGTTATAAATATGAAATGGATATCGACGGCAAAGCCGACGGTAACGACAACCAGTTTGACGACGTTTCCGCAGGTATAGAAGGCAGAGGCATCGACGAAATGTCGAGAGCTGACTTCGAGGGAACCTTCCCCGCTAAACCTACCGCCGAAGAAAAGAAAGTTTCTTCCGCGTTTGCAGGTCTCTTGAAATACGGCGTTACTTCCGACGCAGACCCCGACGGTTCCGAATATGATAAGGACCAGCCTTGGTACGTTGCAGACGATAAAAAGCCTACTCAAAGAGCAAAAGAGCTCACCGAAGAGGATGAGAACGTTATTCGTCTTATGTCGCTTAAGGACGTAGAGCCTTACGATAAAAACGGCAACGAAAGCGCACGGTGGAAGGCGTTCCTTGACCAGTTTACCGTTCAGCAGCTTATGGACTTCGTTGAAAACGGTAAGTTCAGGTCGCAGAAATTCGACGTTTTGGGTATTCCCGAAGGTATTCACCCCGACGGTCCTTTCGGATTCGTTGGTCAGATAAACGGCTACGGCTCGGCAAGATGCTACTACGTATCTCCTTGTATCGTTGCTGCAACGTTTAACAAAGAACTCGTTGAACAGCAGGGCGAACATATGGGCGAAGAAGGCGCTTGGATGGGTTACAACGGTATCTACGGACCCGGCGTAAACATTCACAGAACTCCTTTCTCGGGACGTAACTTCGAGTATTATTCCGAAGACGGCTATCTTTCCGGTATAATGGCGGCTTACCTTACCAAAGGTATGCAGTCTAAGGGCGTGTTCCCGTTCCTCAAACACTTTGCATTAAACGACCAGGAAACCGACCGTAACGGCGTTACCACTTGGGCTACCGAGCAGACGATGCGTGAAATTTACCTTAAAGCGTTCCAGCTTGCAATAGACGTAAATTCCACCGATTTGTTTGACGATGCTAGCTACGTAGGTCACCGCGGCGCTCTTGGTGTAATGTCTTCGTTCAACCGTGTAGGCACTACTTGGGCAGGCGCAAGCTATCCTCTGCTTACTAACGTACTTAGAAACGAATGGGGCTTCAAGGGTATAGTCGTTACCGACTGGTATAACGGCGGCTATATGGACCAAGAGCAGATGGTTCGTGCCGGCAACGACCTTTCGCTCGGCAACGACGTTGGTACTCAAGGCAGCAAAAATATTACCGCGAATTACAAGAAGTACGGCGACCAGATGCTTACGGCTACGTTGCTTACGGCTCTCAGAAAAGCAGCTCTAAACCTCAGCTATACTACGCTTCATTCGTGCAATATGTCTAAACTCGTTAATTACGAAGATACCATTAACCTTAACGATTCTTACGTAGCTTGCGAAGGCGAGGCGCTTGAAATTGATTTCGCCAGCGCGGTTTACGCGGCAGAATTCACGGGTTGCATTTACGAAGTCGTTCCCAGCGACAAGAAAACCAGCCACGCAACCAAACCCGTAGCGCTTCCTGAAGATTTACCTGCAAAGTATGCTACCGTAAACGGCAGTAAAGTAACCGTAAATATTTCCGACTTCAAGGCGGGCACTTATCAGCTTACCGTAGCTATTAAAAATGTAGACGGCAAGTACATCGGTCAAAGCGCAACTGTAAATATCGTTTACACTGCTAAGAGTATGGAAGCTACGTTGGGCGATTTAATAAACGAAGTAGATTCGTTAAAAACTTCGCTTGGAACTTTAAATACTCAAATTGCCGACCTTACCGCACGTCTTGCAAATGCGGCTACCAAAGAAGAAGTAGCGGCTCTTGAAACGGCTATCGAAGCGCTTGAAGCAGAATCCGCGGCTACCAAGGCTGCTCTTGAAGCTAAGGTTGCTGCTCTTGAAGCTACCGTTGAAAGCCTTACCGCTAAAGACGCAGAACTTCAACAGAAACTTGACGAGCTTCAGCAGAAACTTGACGAGCTTAACGGCAAAGTTGACGAAAAGGGCGGTTGCGGTAGCTCCGTAGGCGTTTTGGGAACTTCCATAATAATGGCTGTATCCGCAATGCTTATGGCGGCTGTTGTAGTAACTGTAAGAAAAAGTAAAAAAAGCGATAAATAATAAATTTATCAATTTGTAACTATTTGTTCAAATGCGGGCGGAATTTACCTGAAAAGGTAGGTTTCGCCTTGCGTTTGAAAAAATAAATTAAAAAGGAGTTTTAGATGAACAGCAGAAAATTGAGATTTTCTTGGTTGGGCTTCGTTTTGGCGTTCGTAATTGCAGCTTCGGTTATGGCTGTCGGTTGCGGACCTTCGCTCAGCTATAATTCGTCCGCGCTTGCAGAAGCGCAGGTCGGCGTTGCGTACAGCGCATCCGTTGCTACGGCAGAGGGCGCCGACGATATTTCTTATGAATTAAAGGACGGTTCTACCCTTCCCGAAGGGCTTACATTCTCCAACGGCGCTATTTCGGGCACGCCTACTGCGGCTGTTTCCGAAAAGGCTTTCACGGTTGTTGCTACTTCCGGCGATTTAAAGGCGGAAGCAGAGTTTAAAATTACCGTTAAAGCTGCGGCTTTTGCTTACGTTGGCGAAGAAGTTTCAGTTGTAATCAATACGGAGGCAAATCTCTCGTTGGCAACCGCTACGGGGGCAACCACCGTTACCTATACGCTTAAATCGGGCACTTTACCCGAAGGTCTTACGTTTGATAACGGCGTTATCACCGGCAAAGCAACGGCTCTCGGTTCGGCAACCGTGGTTGTAACCGCAACCGCTACGGGGCTTACGCCTATCGACGCTACTTGGACTATAAAAGTAACCAAGCCCGTAATTACATACGCAAACGTAACTGCGGCTAACGGCAACGTAGGCGCATACTATACCGCGCTTTTGGCAACTGCAAAGGGCGCAAGCAACATAACTTACGCAGTGGAAGAGGGTAGCGAGCTTCCCGCAGGACTTACGCTTGAAACCGACGGTCTTCTTCACGGCAAGCCCACTGCAAACGGTTCTAAAACCTTTAACGTAGTTGCAAGCGCAGACGGTTACGAGTCGGCAACGGCAACCGTTAACTTGCGTATAAGAGCGGCTCAGGAACCCGACCCCGGCGAGGGTAAACTCAGCTATACCGGCGGCAAACTCGACGACGGTATGGAGGGTATCCGTTACGCTAAACTTGAAAGCGGTACGGGCGTAGCGGTTGCTTCCACCGATAACTACGGTTTGGTAACTTACGCGCTTGCTTCCGGCAGCACTTTGCCCGCAGGACTTACGCTCTACGAAAACGGCGCGCTTTACGGCTTCCCCGAAAAAGTAGGTAGCCATTCTTTCTCCGTAACTGCAACGGGCGACGGCTGCACCGAAAGCAAAACCGTTGAATTTACTCTTAAAGTTTTAGAGCCCCGTCTTCCCATTGAAGCAGTCGTAGAACTTAAACAAGCTACCGTAGGCACGCCTTACAGTGACAGTATTGCTCCCGCAGACGCTGCTATGGAAATTACTTTCACCGCTAAAACCGCGCTTCCCGCAGGGCTTACGCTTGACCCCGACGGCACGCTTCACGGCACGCCCACGGCTTCGTACCGTTCTATAACGTTTACTGCAGAAGGCACTGCTGAAGGATTTAGCCCTGCAACTTGCGAAGTTGCAATGGTAGTAAAGGATAAGGAAATTGAAATTGACGGCGGAAAAATGGAAGCCGAATATATCGACCTTACCGGTAAAGTCGGCGCAGGCTATTCCGGCGCGGCAAACGACGAACAGCTGGTTCAGCCCGGCGCAGTTCTTAACGCAAGCAACGATTTCTATATTGGTTATACTCATTGCGTAATAATGCTTGAATTTAAATTTATTTCAAGCAAGGCGGCAAGCAACGTTAAAATTAATATCGGTCTTGCAAGCGAGCTTGGAAACGTTACCTTTACCCCCAACGAATTTGACGTTATGCTCAACGGTCAGGCTATCAGTTACGGCAAGTTTGAAATCAAGGGTGGAGCAAGCGAAGGAAGCTGGGGCAATTTCGCAGATTTCACCGTTACCAACTCGGCGGCGCTCGTAGAGGGTGAAAATACGATAACTCTTATGGTCAAGCCCAATACTTTCCTCAAAGGACAGTCAACCGGAGGTCCCGGTATCGACTACGTCAAAGTTACCACTGACGCAACGCTCAGATGGACGCCTTGCCTTTACAACACGAGAGGCAGATAAGGAGAAAAAATGGATAAGGTTAAAAACGTTTTTAAACTTATATTCAAACGCTGTAAAGGTTGGTTTATAACCACCGTAACCGTGCTTTTGTTTTTGGTGCTCGTAACCGTAGTAATTACGCAAAATACATTCCTGTACGGCACTATAAAAACCGTGCTCGGCGGCGAACGCCGCGTTTTGAAAGCGGGCGATATCAACAAATACCAATACTACACGGTTGGCGAAAACGGCGATTACGGCTTTAAGCAATTTAAGCCTACCGCAGAAATTAAAAACAAGAAGGACGCGCTTACCCAGGCAAATAAATTCAACGAGCTTATAGCCGAAGAGGGATTTATTCTGCTTAAAAACGAAAACAACGCGCTTCCCATAAGAACTACCGAAAGCGCCGTTGAAAAGGCGGCTAAAAACCCCAAAATCAGCGTTTTCGGTAAAAACTCGGTAAGTCTCGTTTACGGCGGCAGCGGCTCGGCGGGCGGCGATACTTCAACCAACGTAGATTTATATCAGGCGCTTGAAGCTGCGGGTTACGATTGCAACCCCGCTCTGCGCGATTTCTACAAAAGCAGCGCGGCAGGCAAGGGCAGGTCTAAAAACCCCGATATGGGTACCGTAACGTTTGGTTTACAAACGGGTGAAACGCCCCTTGCAAGCTACACCAACAAAGTTAAAGATTCGTACGCCGATTATAGAGACGCGGCTCTCGTAGTTATTTCCCGTATAGGCGGCGAAGGTTTTGACCTTCCCAGAACGGCTACCGATAACAAAGGTAAAACTTTAAGCGGTTGGGACGAGGGCGACCATTATCTCGAACTTGACGTTAACGAAGAAGCGCTTTTAAAGGAAGTTCATTCCAAATTCGATAAAGTAGTGCTCGTAATAAACTGTGCAACTTCTATGGAACTTGGTTTCATTGACGACGAACAGTACGGCATCGACGCGGCGGTTTGGATTGCAAGCCCCGGCGGTACGGGCATAAACGCGCTTGGCAAAATCCTTAACGGCAACGTTAACCCCTCGGGGCGCACGGTTGATACTTACGTAAGGGATTTCACAACCGACCCCACTTGGTATAACATCGGCAACAACAACGTAGCGGACGGCAACAGATACTACGTAGGCAGTACCCCTCAAAGCTATTATACCGTTTCTTACGAAGAGGGTATTTACGTAGGTTACCGTTATTGGGAAACTATGGCGTACGTGCAGGTTGAAGACGAGGGCAACGAAGAGTGGTACGGCGAGCACGTAGTTTATCCTTTCGGTTACGGACTTTCGTATACCAACTTCCGTTGGGAACTTCTTAGCGAACAAACCGCTCCCGCTGCAGGTTCTTCGCTCGGCGCGGACGACACCATCAGCGTTACCGTCAGGGTACACAACGAGGGCGATTACGCAGGCAAAGACGTAGTTCAGCTTTATTACAACGCTCCCTATCGTATTGGCGTAGCTAACCAAATTGAAAAACCCCACGTAGTGCTTGGCGGTTACGCTAAGACCGACGTTATCGAAGCCGGCGGCTACGACGACGTTACCATAGAGTTGAAAGTGCGCGATATGGCGGTTTACGACTATTCCGACGCTAACAAAAACACTTTTAAAGGTTACGAGCTTGACAGGGGCACTTATAATATCTATCTTGCTAAAAACGCACACGAAAGCTGGGCGGGCGACGATACGCTGTCCGTAAGATACAGCGTTTCCGAAGCTATTAAGTTTGAAGACGAAAACGTTAAAAACCGCTTTGACGACGCGGGCGAGCAGATAGAAACTTATATCCAGCGCGACAACTTCGAGGCAACAACCCCTAAAGCAATGCCTACCAGAGAAGAACTTACGGTTGACAGTGCGTTTATCAACTCGCTTAAATACGACCAGGAAAAGTTTGACGAAGCGTACGGCGACAGATATATAACCGACAAAACGTTTACTACTAAGGGCGAGGGTGATTATCACCTGTACGACGTTATTAAGTTTGACGAAGAGCTTAAAAAACTTACCGTTAACTATGAAGACGAAACGTTTGAAAAACTTCTTGATATGCTCACCGTAGAAGAAATGCTTAACCTTATTTGTACGGGTAACTTCAATACGGCGTACATAACCAGCATCGATAAACCTAAAACCACCGACCCCGACGGTCCTGCGGGCTTTACCAACTTTATGGGCGACCCCACGGTTTACGGCACTTGCTTCTACTCCTCCGAATGCGTAATTGCGGCTACTTATAACAAAGATATCGCTTACGATATGGGCGTTATGGTAGGTATAGAGGGACTTTTCGGCAACGTTAAGGGCGACGGCAGACCTTACTCGGGTTGGTACGCACCCGCGGTTAATATCCACAGAAATCAGTTTGCAGGCAGAAACTGGGAATACTATTCCGAAGACCCGCTTTTAAGCGGTAAAATGGGCGCAAACGTAGTTCAGGGCGCTAAAACCAAGGGCGTTTACACCTACGTTAAGCACTTTGCCGTAAACGACCAGGAAACCAACCGCGACTCTAACGGTCTTGTAACTTGGCTTAACGAACAGTCTTTGAGGGAAATTTATCTTAAACCGTTTGAAATTATAGTAAAAGAAGGCGGTACAAACGCTATAATGTCGTCCTTCAACCGTATCGGCAAGGTATGGGCAGGCGGCAACTACGAGCTTCTTACGGGCGTGCTCAGGGATGAATGGGGCTTTAAGGGAATAGTCATTACGGACTACAACTTACAGTCCGGCGGCTATATGTCGCCCGACCAATTCCTCCGCGCGGGCGGCGACCTCAACCTCGTTCAGGGCGGTTTCCCTAACAGCTTTAAAGCAAGCAACGCAAGTTCCACCGAAATCAACCTGTTAAGGCGCGCAACCAAGAACATACTGTTTACGGTAGCGCAGTCCAACGCAATGAACGGTATGGGCGAAGGTAACGTTTGGGGCTATGCGCTTCCTACGTGGGTAGTAATTCTTATCGTGGTTGACTGTGCGGCGGCGGTAGCGTTCGGCGTATGGGGCTTCTTCGCAATAAGAAAAGCTAAGAAAAAGGAAGCGGCGGAAAATTCCGCTGACGCTTCGGACAACGGTTAAACTCCGGCTTAAAGGGGCGGCTTTTATAGTCGCCCCTTTATAAAATTTATATGGTAAATTGTGGAAATGGATAAAAGAACCCTATACGATTTTCTTTGCGAATATGCGCGGGAATATCCGGACGAACTTTGTATTTACGGCGAAACACAAAGCTATACCGTAGCCCAAACGTTGGAAAATACTCGCGGTTTGGCGCGTTTTCTTTACGCTTCGGGTATAAGGGAGGGCGATTTTGTAGCCCTGCAAGCTAAGCGCGACCCGTTTACGGCGTTGGTTTTATACGCCGTGCAAACGCTTGGCGCAATAGCCGTGCTGTGTAACTCACACGATAAAACGGCGGACTATTTAAAAAGTACGGGGGTGGATATTCCCGTAAAAGCCTGCGTTGAAAAGAGCGCAAACGGCTGGGAAATTCATTTAGGCGGCAATATAAAAAAGATTTTACCCGATTTTTCGGACGAGCCTTTTGAAATTTGTACCGATAACCGCAAAGCCTCGCTCGTTATATTTACGTCGGGCTCTACCAGCGTAAGCAAAGCGGTAATGCTGGCGCAAAGCCATATGGTTTACTTCGGCGCCGACTCTATCCGCGCGGGCTGGTACGAAGGCAAGGAACGCGGTATGATAATTACACCCATAAACCACCTTTTGGGGCTTTTGATGGTTTTCTACTGTATTATAGTGCGTTATTCGCTGTTTTTTCCCACGCACACCGCGGTAGACCATTTAATGAGTTGCGTTGAAAAATATCGCATAACCTATATTCACGGCGTGCCCACAACATATCAGCTTGCAGCGGAATATATCAAAGACTGCAAATACGACGTAAGTTCGCTGCGTTGCGGTTTAATGAGCGGCGGCGCGTGCGGGGTGGAAAAGTTTAAAAGGCTTGAAAAAGAGCTTGGTATAACCATCTTGCCCGCGTATGGAATGAGCGAATCAATGGGTATAACTACTTTGTCTCGCTACGACAGCCTTGAAGACAGGGCTTACGGCACGGGAAAACTCTTTTCGCTTATGAGCGCAAAAGTGGCGGACGCAAACGGAAACGAGCTTCCCTGCGGTGAAACGGGCGAAATTTGCATTAAAGGTCCTACCGTAATGTTGGGCTATTACAATAATCCGGAAGCCAACGCGGCTGTTTTCGACGCGGACGGTTGGTTTTTAACGGGCGATTTGGGATACTTTGACGAAAAGGGCATACTGCATATCAACGGCAGAAAGAAAGACATAATAATCCGCGGCGGAGAAAATCTTTCCGGCGGAAAGATAGAAGCGGCGTTAAACGGGCTTCCTTTCGTAAGCCTTGCGGCGGTTGTTGGCGCTAAACACGAACTTTACGGCGAAGTGCCTTGCGCAATGGTCGTGCTTTCCGATAAAAGCGTAACGGAAGAGGGCGTAAGAGACGCGCTCAAAGACGTATTGGACAAAAAGGAAATACCCGAAAGGATAGTTTTAGTTGACGAATTACCCCTGCTTAACTCTGGAAAAATAGATAAACTCTCCGTAAAAAAACATTTTGAAAATGGCTGAAAGTGTAATTTTTAACTCATATATTTTGTTGTCGGGTTACGCGCTGGCAGTGCTTTTGTGCGTGTTCGATTTAATACGACCGTCGTCGGGCTACGTGCTTCCTATAATTTCCGCTACGCTTGCCGTAATAACCACTATTGCGGCAATACTAATGGGCGCGGCGCTTATGGAAGTAATTTTGGTAGTGCTTATATTTCTTGCGCTTAACCTTACCGCATACGGTCGCCGCGGGGGGGACGGGGAATGAGCTTCAATTCGCTGGAATTTCTTCTGTTTCTGCCCGTAGTGCTTCTGCTGTATTGGCTGTTGCCGCACAAATTCAGGTGGGCTTGGCTACTTTTAGCAAGTTACTATTTCTATATGAGCTGGAACCCGTGGCTCGTCTTTCTTATTTTAGGCACTACGCTCGTTTCATACGGCGCGGGTTTATTGATAAGTAAAACCCAAAACGTAAAAATAAAAAAATTATTGCTTGCAATTACGGTTATAGTTTGCTTAGGCATACTCGTATTTTTCAAGTATTTCAATTTCCTTATCCAAAGCGCGATAGACTTTTTAAATCTGTTTTCGCTTAATATTAACAGCGTTTCCTTAGATATTATCCTGCCGATAGGTATTTCTTTCTATACTTTCCAAACGCTGTCGTATGTAATAGACGTTTATAGGGGCAAAATTCTGCCCGAAAAACACTTCGGTTATTACGCTCTGTTCGTTTCGTATTTCCCCCAGCTCGTCGCAGGACCTATCGAGCGCCCGGGCGACTTGTTGCCCCAACTTCACGCCCCGCAAAAACTTTCTTCCGAAGATATTTCGGCGGGTTTGCGCGTGTTGCTCACGGGCTTTTTCCGTAAATGCGTAGTCGCAGATTTCTGCGGAATTTGCGTAAATTCCGTATTTTCCAGTATCGACTCTGCAAACTCGCTAGCGGTGGCTTTGGCGGGGGCGCTGTTCCTCGTTCAAATTTACTGCGACTTTGCGGGCTACTCGGAAATTGCAATGGGCGCGGCGCGGTTAATGGGGGTTAAGCTAAGCAAAAACTTTGACAGACCTTTTCTGTCCGTCAGCGCAACCGAATTTTTCCGTCGCTGGCATATCACGCTCGGCAAATGGTTTACGGACTATCTGTATATTCCGCTTGGCGGCAACCGCAAGGGCTTGCCGCGGAAGATTTTAAACACTTTCATAGTTTTCGGATTATGCGGGCTGTGGCACGGCGCAAATTGGACTTATCTGTTTTGGGGGCTGTGGCTTGCTACGCTTATCGGCATTGAAAGCGCGTGTAGAAAACCGCTTACGAAATTTTGCGATAATATGGGGATAAACTTAAAAAATCCCGCCGTAATGCTGGCGCGCAGGGTATTATTTTTTATAATGCTTATACCTTCTGCACTGTTGTTCCGGGCAAACTCTCTTGCGGATTTCGGGCAACTGTTCGTACGGCTGTTTACCGATATAGGTTTCGGCTCTGCGTATTTCGCTTCGGCGTTTTCATCCTTAAGTCTTACGGCGGTAGGATTTGCCGAACTTTTGCTAAGCATAGTGTGTATGGGTTTAATACACGATTTTTGCGAGTTCGGCAGGGTGGAAGCGAAGGGGCTGTACCCGCTTATTAAACCGCAGTCGGCGGCGCGCGCCCGCTACGCGCAAAGGATTGCCGTATATCTCTACGCCGTGTTAGCAGTGGGGATATGCTGGATTTACCTGCTTTCAACGGGCGATATAAGCAGCTTCACGTACTTTCAGTTTTAATAATTTTAATAAGCGAA
The DNA here is from genome assembly GCA_910578145.1 of uncultured Christensenella sp. GTDB lineage: Bacteria > Bacillota > Clostridia > Christensenellales > Borkfalkiaceae > Coproplasma. Next base: position 163,762 of record CAJTPJ010000001.1, read on the forward strand.
AAACGCCCGAGAGGGCGTTTTTTTTACGTGTATACCGTGCTGGTTTTCGTTCCACTTATGCCGCCCATATTGACATTACACTATTATTATAATAACATTTATTTGGAAGCATAAAAATGCTTTCAAATAAATAAAAAAGAGGGGAAAAAAATGAGAATTGCAAGATTCGGAAAACGGATTATTGCGGTTGTGTTGGGCGCGTTGATGGCTTTGTCGCTTTGCGTTTCTATTACCGCTTGTAAACCCGACGATTCAAGCAAAACCGAGTATACGGTTACGTTCAACGCGAACGGCGGTACGCTCACGGGGAATTCAACCGTAGTAGTTAAAAAGGACGCCAAAATTACGGGCGCGCCTACCGCAACTAAGACGGGTTTCGTGTTCGAGGGCTGGTATACTGCGGCTGAAAACGGCGAGGCGATTTCGTTGGAAACTTATGTCGTAACTAAAGACGTAACGTTATACGCCCATTATGGCGAACCCGTAACCGTTACACTCAACGCAAACGGGGGTAATATAACAGGTGCTTCCACGTTTACGGTAGTAAAGGGTGAAAGCGTTAAGGCAGCGGATATGCCCAAAGCAACCAAAAACGGAGCTAACTTTATAGGTTGGTTTACCGCTGCGGAAGGCGGCGACCGTATAGAGCTTAACACTCACGCGTTTTTAGCTGATACAACCGTTTACGCGCACTACGGCGAAGTTGATTCTATGCCTATGAAAAACCTTACAGATAAAGGCGGCGCGGCGGTAGGTTATCGTATAGAGGCGGAGGAAGCTGTTACCACTGGTACTCCTACGCAAGGGAAACCTTCGTTTATAGAAGAAAATTTACCGGCGGCAAGCGGAAACAAGGACTTAGGTTATCTTGGAGCGGCAGGTAACGCAGTTACTTTTACTTTCTCGGCGCCTTACGCAGGTAAAGCAAATATTTCCATTCTCGGTAGCAGTAATAATTTCAAGTTTGACAGTACTTCTATGTGGGTTGAAGACCAAATTGTTACCGGCGCAGATATGGGCGTTACTCTTAACGGAACCGAAATTGATTTCGAGCCTGCAAACCTTCGCGGCGCAGGTAAAGATAATCCTATGGTTTGGAACGCATACTACGACCCTATTGATTTAGGCGAGCTTGACGTTTTAACGGGCTATAACGTTCTCGTAATTACCGTTAAAAAGCAAACTGTCCCTAACTTAGACTGTCTTGATATACAAACTGATATTGCGCTTACTTCGGCAGACGGCACTAACCCCAGCGGCACGGCTGTACTTCCCGAACCTCCCGCACCCCCCGCAGACGCGGTAGTGTACGACGGCGAAGTTTCCGTTGACCTTGTCGTAGGCGGTTACGAGGGAGGTCCCGCAATCGAAAAAGCAATTATCAACTTCAAATCGCACGAAATAGCTAAAGACGCGATTGCCGCTAACCCCCTTACGGTTTCGGTTGCAAAATCTAAACTCGGCAACGCTCAAACCGATAAATTTTATTTGTCGGATGCAGAAGGCAACGCCGTTACGGCAGATACTTCGCATTACGTAACCATAGAGTATGCCATTACCTATGCATACTGGTCGTTCGGCGGAAACCTTTCGCCTTTCGGCTGGAATGCGGAAACCAGTAAAAACAGCTGGAAAGATTTAAGCACCACTACCGTGGCAATAAGCGGAAACATCAATATTAACGGTACCGAATACAATAAAATGGGCGAAAACGTAAGTTTTGGCGAAAAGAAAGTTCCTTGCCTTGACAGTTGGAAACTTGACGGAACTTATACCGGCAACGGTAAAACGCTTACGTACGGATATTACACTCCCGAAGAAGATACGGCTAAAACCGGCAAAAAGCCCCTTATCGTTTGGCTTCACGGCGCAGGCGAAGGCGGCACCGACCCGTCGATTGCAGTACTCGGCAACCAGGTTTCTAATCTTTCTAAGCCTTTAATTCAAGATTATTTCAAAACCGATAGCGTTTCCGGCGCTTACGTACTTGCTCCCCAAACGCCCACGATGTGGATGGATAGCGGCAACGGTCAGCAGGGTGGTAGCGACGTCGGCGAATCGATATATACCGAAACGCTGTTCGGACTTATCCAAAATTTCGTTACTACTCACAGCGATATAGACGCTAACCGCGTATATCTCGGCGGATGCTCTAACGGCGGCTGGATGACTGTGGAAATGCTTTCCAAACACGGTGAATTCTTTGCAGCGGCTTACCCCATAGCAGTACCTTTTGATAAAACCGCCGCATTGACCGACGCAGAGCTTACAAAGCTCAGTAGCGTTCCTATGTGGATTACGCACGCAAAGGCAGATAACACGGTTAAAATAGTAGATAACGAAAATGCGCTTGTAGAGTTAAACTCTAACTCGTTGTATATTGAAATGCTTAAAAAAGGTGCAACAAACGTTCATTATACTTTGTTTGATACCGTAACCGTAGACAACGTAACTTACGACGGACACTGGTCGTGGATATTCACTCTCCGTGACGAGTGCAGCAAAGTACAGGCTACGACGGGTAGCGGTACGGATGGCGCGTTTGTGCTTGCAGACTTTAAAGTAGGTACCGCACAAACGGAAACCGTTAACGTTAACGGTAGCGCTGCAACCCTTTGGGGCTGGATTGCAGCGCAAAGTAAACCTGCTGAATAAAATCCCAAACTTTTACAAAATAAAGGCGGGGTCGGTTTATCCGACCCCGCTTTTATGATTGAGTGATTACGTTTAAATTGAGGCTAAGTGTAAGATTATTATTTTTTAATAGATATCCGCCATAAAAATTAAATCGTTGCATTTTATTTCTCGAAAAACGGCACTTAACCGCAAATTCATTAGTTAATTAAAATTGTCTGTCATTTTGATATAATTATGAATATTTTGGTCGGCAGGGATATATAAAACCTAATTATTTAAAATGTAAACCGGTGCGTTTGTTCAAACAAACGCACCGGTAATTACGTACAAAATAAGCCTAAACCGAAACACCTTAATAGCGGTTCAATTTAGGCTTATAGTGGTTGAGGTGACGGGACTTGAACCCACGACCTTCTGGTCCCTAACCCGTGCAAGCAAAATATCTTTTAATAACCTATTAACAAAATAATCATTTTTTAACTGATTTTTTATTGCTGTATCAATAAATTTTTCACCAACCTATGGCGGTCTTATAAAGTAGTTGACTAAAAGGTTCATAATTTTTTTCTCCTGTAATAGTGATGAATTAGAAATAAAAAAGGTCAGTTAATAAAACTGACTTTTTATCATAATCAATTATTTAGATAAGTATAAGAATCTGGATAAGTTTCTAATAACGCTAAAACTTCATTTATAATGAAAAAATCATTTATGCTAATATCGCTATTGTATATATCCGTTTGGGGTGTTAATTTTACATATTTATCAATATAGCTTTCAAGCAATTCTTCATATTTTTTAACATATTGTTGCTCATCAATTTCTCCATAAATCATTTTTAATGTATCAACAATAGTTGCTATATTTGATTTTTCATTGAGATTGTTCTGAAAGTTATCTATCGCTTTTTTATTATGCTTTCGTACTAATTTTATAATAGAATTGTTTAATGAATAGCGAAAATTATTTATATAATTTTTAATGTCTTGATTGCTTTGTACTAATTTATTTTTTGTTATGTACTGTATGCAGGAATTATACATACAATCGAAAGGAATGATGTAGTTGTGGATTTTATCAAGTGCCATAGCGGATAGCGGTGTAGTTTCTGTTGATTTCTTAAATTTTTTATAATGTTCATATAAATCGCCAAAATCTGATATTTGTTTGTTTATAAATTCATATTCAGTATACCTATATTCAATACTATAAGCATTACGCAATGCGATATTTAATCGTCTATAAAATACGCTATTTTTCTTTTGAATTAATAACCCTCGTTTGTCTTTACACTTTAATTGCTCTAAAATGCCATCTTCAATTTCTTTTATAGCACTTAATTCTTGTGGAGTGGGATATCGGCGTTTTCTATGGTAATCAAACTCGTCAATTTCGTCGCCCTCTTCGGTAGTGTCAGAAATTATCATATATTCTCTAATGTCATAGCCAGCAGATATCAAAGATTTTTTAACTTCATTAAATTTAATATACAATATTGACTTATAGTCTTTTAAAAAATTTTTTAAAACTTCGTTATTTTTGTCATCTTTGTCGTCATTAGGTGTTTTACGGAATTGAATATAATTTGAGTTTGTAAATCCAAAATAATACTGAAAATCTAACATACTCTTTTTCATATTAGTTTTTTCGCTAAAAAGCGCAATCGCTGTTACATAGTCAGAAAACTTCAATTTTTGTGGAGCAGGAGTGTCATATATTTCGAAGATTTGATATTGAGTTCCTTTTTTGATTAAGTTTATATAATTTCCCCATTGTTTAATTTGTGAAGTTTTAGAATTGTGTGAGTGCTGAGGTTGGTTAAACAATTTACATAGTTTAGCATAGGATAAACTTTTTCCAAGATATTGTTTAAGATTATTAATATCATTACTATTTAATTCATACATAATAAAAATTTCCTTTTCAAAATTAGGACATATTTTTTATATATAAACATAAATATATAAATTTTATGTCCTAAATTTATTCTACCACAAATTTGTCATAAGTCAAGAAAATCATACTTTTATTTTTTAATAGTAGGAAATGGCGCTGTTCGCTTCGCTCACCGCTACACCGCTCCGCTGCCATAGATGTATTAGAAAGTGCTGTCGCACTTTCTAATATATCCTGACCGAAAGCAAGGGGTGAGTTTACATTTTTTCAGGTGGATTTTGTTTTCATAGCAAGTGGTTTTAAGGTACTTAAAGACTTAACCCAAATTTCAACCCTTTTAGGCATTAAAAGCGATTTTTAAGGCTAAAAGTGGGGTATAGGTAATAGTAACACTTATATTAAAGTCATTTTTAATAAATCAAAATTTTTTGTTAATACTATTGTTTTGCGAAAAGCGGAAAGCCATACGGCTTTCCGCTTTTCGATATAAACCAAAGCATTGACAATCAATAGAAATTATGGTAACATAAATATGCAACACAATTCAATAATCAAAGCACGGAGTACCTTTACCAATAAGTACTTCCTTATTTTCTCGTGCTTTGAGAATTGTGTTGCAGCATTGGAATGTGCTATTGGAGTGCGTTCCTTTGGGGCGCACTTTTTTATTTATGGGACAATTAAGAGGTATCATTCATTTATGAAAAAATGGACAATTTTAAGTGTAATAGGGATATCGTTCTGGTGTTTAATGGGTGTTGCTTTTGGGGCAGCCATTGGAACTATTGTTTTTTGTATATTTTATACTATGATAGTATGTGCAGTTACATTCGGTCCTAAATTATATCATAAGAGATGTTTGGAGTTAGAAAAGCAAGAAGTAGAATATTTAAAACAAAACGATATTAATGGTAAAGAATACATAATAGGTGGTGATTTTAAGAAAGTAATTTTAACTACAACAAAACTTTATTTACGTACAAAACCATTAGCATTGGGAGATATTTTTGATAGAAAAGATATTAAAGATGCAAAAATTGAAATGAAAATAAGCAATAGAATTGTACACTATGAAGACCCAGATGGGGCAATGAAAATGGGGGCAATTGCAGGGGTTGCAAGTTGGTTTGGTATAAGTACTATTGCCGATTTAAATAGTTTAGGGCAAGATGTACTTGAAGAGGCTGTAACTGTTTATATTGAAATTGAAATTGCTAATGCTAAGCTAAAATTTTATGTTTTAAATGATGAAACCATCAAAAATAATTTGAGTTTACAAAGAATAGAAAATGCTGTAAAATTTATAAAAGATATTAAAGGAAGAAAACGTTCACGAAAAAAAACGGTAAATAATAATAAACAAATACGCGAAAAATCTTCAACTACAAAAAAACTAAAAACAGTAAAAGACAATAAAACAGTTGAAACTCAAAAAATTTATTATAAGGCATTTACAGAAGCAAATGATGGAAATGTGTCAAGTATGAATTTATGGAAATTGCTAATTTTTGACGGTAAGTTAGACTATTCTATTGATATAAAAGGTGGGTTGGAACAATTAAACGAGTGGAGCCAATCGGAAAACATTTTTGTTAAAGCTGGTGCATTTTCATTGTTAGGTGCTATGTTTTTTGAGGGTAAATATGGATTACAGCAAGATTATGAAAAAGCATTTAGATATGAGTGTTTAGCTGAGGAATATGCAAATGAGGGGGTTGATTATATAATTGGGTGGTGTTATCTTAATGGAAAAGGTGTAGAAAAAGATATTGAAAAAGCAAAATATTACATATGCAAAAGTGCTTCTGACGATATCAATCCAGCTAAAAAAATTAAAGAAGAAATGGGCTGGTAAAGTTATTGCATAATTTATAATGGCGGTTGTTACAACAACCGCCATTATTGCTTGAAATGTTAAAAGTTAGGGTGGTGGATTGCGTAAGCAAAAATTATAAGCATTATTATAAGTCCTATAAACATAATTCTTTATCCCTTGTGATTTTTTGTTGTAATTACTTCATTTCTCGATAACACCATACAATTGTATATATTGCCATAAGCCATAAGAGAATGATAAACATTTCCTTGATACTCCTTTAAAAAATAGTGTAATTTTGCGTTTTATAAACTGTCGATTTTGTCTTTCAGAATGTCTATGCCGTTCTTTGATATAGCAAGATAATATTGCTCTGTAACACGCCCTGAACCGTGCCCCATTTGCTTACAAAGTAAATGAGTAGGGGTATTAAGCTCTGCAAGCCGTGTGCCGTATGTATGGCGTAAGTAATGGAATTTAAAGCTAATTCCCAAAGTTTGTTTAATCATTCGGGCGTGATACTTCATAGAGTTTACAGTTTGAATTTTGCCGTTGGGAAGAGTATTTACAAGAATTACGGAAGCGGTTAAGTTGCCGTTTGTATTCACAATCATTGTTTGATTTTGCTTTCTTTGGGCTGTGAGTGTTTTCTCTGCTTGTTGGTATTGCTCGTAGGCTTTGAGTAGGTACTCTTTCAATTTTTCATTCATAAAAATTGTGCGCTTTGCGTTTCGGGTTTTAAGCGGTACTAATTTAATAAGTCCTTCCTGATATTGCATTTGTCGTTCAATTCTTATAGAGTTGTTTTCAAAGTCTATATCGTTCCATTTAAGCCCGTAGCATTCGTTTATACGCATTCCGCAGTATCTACCAAGCATATAAGCTGTTTCCGCATTAGTGCCTTTAAAATAGCTGTCAAGGCTGTCTAATTCGCTCTGATTGAATACTACAATATCTGTGTCTTCGTCAATCTTCATTTTCGGCATAGAAATTTTTGTGCTTTTGTTTACGCAAAGCGTATTATAAATTTCTATATCAAGATAATTTCTTGAATAGGCTTGCCCGAAGATAAGGTAAAACATTTTCAAAAAACTTTCGACGTACTTAAAGGCTCTGCCCTCGTCATAGTAGAGGTGGGAAAGATAGTCGGTAATTTCCGATACGCTTATATCGTCTATAAAGCGTTTGCCGAATTTACTTTCTAAATGGTTTTTCCATAGGCTATCTTGTTTTTTGATAGTGGAATAGGCTTTGCCTGTTCTGCCTGATTGACAGTATTCCTTATAGACTTCTTTAACGGTCATTCTGGGCTTTTCTTTCTTGTTGCTGTTTAAATGTGCTGTGCGTATTGCAGTTTCCCTTGCTTTGGTTGCGCTCTGTTTTGTTTTGAGAAGATTACCGAATTCATCTTTTGTTTTTCTCGTATCAATTATTCTGCCGTTTACGGTAATTCTGAAACGGAAAGCCCAAAAGCCATTAGGTAACTGAAATACTCCTGAATTGTTGATTTTTGGCATAAAAATGCGCTCCTTTTTGTGATTTTACTGTGAATTTTTAAAATGGTAATTTTGATATGTTTTTAATGCTGTGAAATCGATTACACAAAAAAATAAAAAAACAAGATAAAATCAATGATTTTACCTTGTTTAATGCTGATTTTATTGAGTTTTATCACCGTTATTCAACAAAGCTGAATTAATCGGTTCACGATACCATACAAGACGAGGTTCTTCTTGAAGCTTGTTTTTTATCGTTTTTGAATAGAATTATGAAAGGTATAATTACTTCATTTTTAACTTTTTACTTTTTAAATTCAATTGTGTAAGCGGTGAAACCTTATCATAGCCTTTTGCAATTTCTGCATTAAAAATTTCACAATAATGCCGTGTCATATCAAGAGTACTATGCCCTAATAGCTTTTGAAGCGTGAATGCGTTTCCACCGCAATCAATTAAATATATTTTTGCAAAAGTGTGTCTAAACAAATGAATACTTGTCTTTTTTATTCCTCTGCTTTTGTTAAACCTTTTAACGCTACAACGTAAAGCGTTTTCTGAAAGTTCGCCACCGTATTCATCACAAAATAAAAAATCTTCGGATTCTCCGCCTCTGATACTTAAATATTCTTCAATAATAGAAACCATTTCTGAACATAGCGGAATAACTAATGCTTTTTTATTTTTTGTATGTCGAGCGTGAATTATGTTATTTGGTAAGTCCAAATCTCGTATTTCAATACTTCTTATTGTTGAGGCACGGCAACCACAATTTACAAGTAGGTTAATTATTACCCAAGTCCGATATTCAGGGAAACGTACCTTTTTCAAATTAGGCTTTTTTAATAGTGCTTTTAATTCTTCATCGGTATAAGTTTCCTTAATAATATCTTCACCTTTGTATTTAGCAAGAGGGGGAACAGAATAGCCCTCTTGTTTACACCAATTTAAGAAAGCTCTCAATGTAATTGTGTAACTTCTTATTGTATTAGGTGATAAACCATACTCACGCATAGAAATTATCATATTTTCCATATCGTCTTTTGTGAGTTGATTAATGTCTTTTTTTGTATCAAAATGCTTTGCAGAAGCGTTAAAATGTGAAGTATAGGCAGTAATTGTCTTTTCAACTACGCCGTAAGACTTTCTGGTTCGCAAAAATCTTTGAAACACAGTTTCTACATTTTCTATCGAATTTAATGTGATTTTATTTGATTTTTGCTTAATTTCGTGTGTTTTTGGCTTAAATTCTCTTAAAGTAGTTGTTTTCATCCTAAATCTCCAAGACTTTCTGGTTGCCCAAGAAGTATTTTTTATTTAGGTCTTAAAAGATATTTAAATGCAATAAAAAATACGATAATCATATCGATTACCGTATTTTTTAATATGGTTGAGGTGACGGGACTTGAACCCACGACCTTCTGGTCCCTAACCAGACGCGCTACCAAACTGCGCTACACCTCAGTATACCAATAAATTTAAAATCGCAGCCTTCGACTTAACCGAAACCGCATACAATAGCATTACACCTCGGTAAGTTGTCAACCATATAATATTATACTTAAATAAATGAAAAAAGCAAATTGTTTTAAGCGGTTTTGAAAAAAATTTTTTAAAAGGTATTGCCGTATTAATTATTTTACAACGTTATAAAACATATGCTATACTGTTGCTATGACTTTTGGGATAATTTTGCAGATATTGCTATCGGGCGCGTCGCTTTCTATGGACGCTTTCGCCGTTTCAATATGCGACGGAATGGTTTATCGTGATTTAAACAAGCCTAAAACCGCCGCAATACCCGTAACGTTTGGTCTGTTTCAGGCGCTTATGCCCATAATAGGCTTTTACGTAGGAATGGCGTTTATGCAGTACATAGAAGCGTTTGACCATTGGTTGGCGTTTGCCATTCTTTTAATAATAGGCGGCAAAATGATTTTTGACGGCGCGCGCGAAATGCGTTCGCCAGAGGAAGAACTTAAACCAAAGCAGTTTTCGTTTGCCGAAGTGTTGGTGCAAGGGGTTGCAACCAGCATAGACGCGCTTGCCGTGGGTTTCAGCCTCAACACTATGTTAAGCGGCGTTGGTAACGTTCAATTATGGGCGTGGATAAGCGTGGCTATAATAGGTGTGATAACGTTTACTATTTCGCTTTTCGGCGTAACGATAGGCGTAAGAGTGGGCAAACTTTTCAGAAAGAAAGCAAGCATTGCGGAAATAATAGGCGGAGCGGTACTAATTTTGATAGCCGTGAAAATAGTTCTGCAATTCTATGGAATAATTAGTTTCTAAACTAAACGTTTAAAACGCCCCGCGTTTATCGCAGTTTCCATAGGGAGTATTCGGTAAGCCGCAGGTTGTAGAGATTAAAGCGTGGCGTGGAGCCACGCTTTTTTGATATTTATATTGCGTGGACAAACGAGGCTACTTGTAGCCTAGTGAGATATAGATATGTTTTATATTTCCCGCAAAATTCAATCGGTTGAGTTCTTCCATTTTTCGTGATATAATGATTGTACGATAAACAGTAATTTATAGGTGTAAGATGGAATATAAAGAATATGGTTCAAAGAATAAAGATATTATAATTTTATTGCATGGTGGTGGTCTTTCTTGGTGGAATTATATAGATGAAATAGGATTGCTTGAAGATGAATTTCACATAGTCATTCCTATACTAGATGGACATTCGAATAGCGATACAAATTTTACTTCTATTGAAAGTAATGCTTTAGAAATAATAAATTTTATAAATGATAATTATAATGGGAAAGTAAAACTAATTGGAGGGCTATCATTAGGAGGACAAATATTGTTAGAAATACTATCTAAAAATCCTAATATATGTGAATATGCTATTGTTGAAAGTGCTTTGACAATTCCTATGAAATTTACTTATAAAATGATAGCGCCAACATTTAATTTATTATATTGTTTAATAAGTAAAAAATGGTTTTCAAAACTACAGTTTAAAAGTTTAAAACTTAAAAACAGTTTGTTTGATATGTATTATGAAGATACTTGTAAAATTACAAAAGATAATTTAATTGCTTTTATGAAGTCAAATTCTAGTTATGAAGTCAAAGATACTTTATCACATACTAGAGCAAAAGTTCTTGTATTAGTTGGAAGTAAAGAAAGACCTATTATGAAAAAATCGGCAACTAAAATTGCTGATTTAATACCAAATAGTGAACTTGATGTATTACAAGGGTATTATCATGGGGATATTAGCATAAATCATGCAGATGATTATGTTGAGAGGGTAAAAAGATTAGTTCGTTAAATTTCAATTTATCTTTCTAATAAAGTTTAGCTAAAAGCACTCGAATAAAATGTTCGAGTGCTTTTTTCATAATCTGAAAGCGTATCAATAAAATATTTGGGGGGGGGTCAATTCCCTATGAGAAATGCGCATTTGCGCGGGGCGTTTGGTTATCTGTTTACCGTATTATAAATTTCCCTTAAAATTTTATTGTTTCCGCTTTTTATCGAACTTTTTTCAAGCGCCCTTTTCAGGTTGCCGTCGTTAAAAACCTTATAAATTTCCTCGGTAAGCCTCTTTGCCGAAAGCTCGGTTTCTCTTAAAACCCTGCACAGCTTCATACTAAGAAAATATTCGGCGTTTTTAATTTGGTCGCCGCGGCTGCGCTTGTTTTCAAGCGGGATAAATAGCGTGGGAATTTTAAGTGCTATAAGCTCGTTTGCGGTATTAGAGCCGCACCTTGAAACAGCGGCGTCCGCACAGGCGTAAGCCAGCCCCATATCGCTTTCAAACTCAACCTGCTTATACCCGTAAATATCCGCGTTTACCCCGTTTCCCTTGCCGCAAATATGCAAAATATTAAAATCCCTGCAAACTTTGGGCGCAATTTCCCTTATAAACGCGTTAATTTTTTTAGAGCCGCTTCCGCCGCCCAACACGACGAGAGTGGGGCGCATATCCAGCCCGAAGTGCTTGCGCGCCTCTAATTTATTTCTGCCAAACAAATTTTTTCGCATAGGCGACCCCGTGCAGATGCCGCGCCCGAACGTTGCCGCCGTCTGCGGAAAGGTAGTAAGCACCTTGTTGCAACGCCTCGCAATAAACTTGTTTGCAAGCCCTGCGCTAACGTCCGATTCGTGCGTGATAACGGGAATATGCCGTTTTTTAGCGGCGAGAGCGGGAGGAACGCACGCGTAACCGCCTTTACAGAAAACGAGGTCGGGTTTAACTTCGTCAAGAATTTTACCTGCGTTTTTAATGCTTTTAAATAGCTTAAACGGCAAAGTAAGGTTGCAAAGTATTTTACCCCTTACAAATTTTGCCGCTTCGCACTCGTAAAAAGTTACGCCGTTTTTCTCGCAAATACCCTTTTCAATGCCGTTTGTGCCTATATAAGAGTATTCAAAAACGCCGTCAAGGCATTCAATGACGGCGATATTCGGTATTACGTGTCCAGCACTGCCTCCGCCGCAAAACATAATCCTCTTCATAGCAATAATATATTTCTTATCGCATAAAATTATGTAAGCGAAGCTGCTTAAATTTACGTAATTTAGTTTTCTGCGGTTATGCGGGAAATTATGTTTTCGGTATAAACGCTAACTTCCTTAATAAGTTCGCCAAGAGAAACGGGAGACTTATCCTCGTTTTTAACCCAGCGCACGTAAGTTTCTATAATCCCTGCGGCAGCAAAAGTAAGGGGATAAGTTAATTTTTCGGTATTAAGCGTGGGAAACTCCTCGGCAAGCGCTTCGGCAGTTCTTTCCACAAGCACAAGTTTAAGGCGGTTTGTCACGCTTACCGCGTCGGTTGAGTAAATAAGATACCGCTTTGCCAAACGGTTATTTTCCAACGCGTCGGATAGCTGGGTAAACATTCTGCAAATTGAGCCGTAAATATCCGTAATATCAAATTTTTCAATACATACTGAAATTCTTTCGGCAAACTCTCTTTCAATATCCACGATAACGGCGGAAACGTCGCTGTAATGTAGGTAGAAGGTAGAGCGGTTTACTTTGGCTTTATTAGTTATTTCCGAAACCGTAATTTTATCCAAATTACTTTCAAGCATAAGCTGCATAAAAGCCGTTTTAATGTTTTCTTTCGTGCGTATAACTCTTTTATCCATACTAATATTATACAGTGTTATTTGCATTTGCGCAAATAACTTGACATACTTTTCAACACATTGTACAATATAATTGTAATTTCTGTTTAAAATCAGCGGCGGGAGGTAAGCCGTATGCCATTTAAATATATAATTGTAATAGTCGGCGCGTCTTTGTTCTTTCTGCTTTTCACGCTTTATATAATCCTTTCCGTACGCGGTAAAAAGCGCGAAGCGCTTCGCAAAGAGGAAATGGAAAAAATGTATTGCGACAAAAACTTGACTACTATGGAATACGATTGCGCCGTATACGACGAGGAAACGGAAAAACTTATCCGCGACAAACAGGCGGAAGGCGGGCAGTTGACTATAGACGAAGTAATGGCTTCGTCTTCCGACGACAACGTGTTTCAAACTGTGGAAAAAGAGGGGCTTGAAGAAATTACGGGCAATTATAAACCGGAATAATTTAAACCGCGCGGACGAAATCGTCCGCGCGGAAATTTTTTTATTTCATTTTAAACTTCATAAACAAGGTTACGTGAATAAAATTTCGGGTAAGGGTAAACTCGCCGTTTTCTATTTTCGTCTTTTCCTTGAAATTAATCCCCATAACGCCTATTTCTCCTTGAAATTCACGCGTTTCAGGGTTGACCGTATATTCGCCTTTAAACGATTTTTTATCGCCGCCGTTCGGCTTAAAGCTAATTTCAAACTCTTTCGCGTTCAGCAAAGTTATATTTATATATTCGTACTTTTCGAGTAAATCTTGTTGTCCCAGCCTTGCTTCAACGCACTCGTAGGTAGCTATATACGGTTTCGTAAGGGTTTTAAGCGAACCGCCCGTCGCCATATCGCAAGCGGGCAAAACCAGCAAAAACGCAAACAATAACGCAAAAACAAAAAATTTTCTTTTCATAATATTTATTATTTGCAGTTTACAAAAAAATAACCCCCTCGGTAAGAGGGGGGTTTTTTAGGTTTTTACGCCTTGTTTATGCTTCCGAAAATTTCCATTTTTTCTTTTACTGTTTCTTTTATTGCCTGGCAACCGGGCGCAAGCAACTTGCGGGGGTCAAAGCCCTTGCCTTGCAAATCCTTGCCTTCTTCGATATACTTTCTCGTAGCTTCCTGGAAAGCGAGCTGGCACTCGGTATTAACGTTTATTTTAGCAACGCCAAGCGAAATAGCCTTTTTAATCATCTCGGTGGGAATACCCGTGCCACCGTGAAGAACGAGGGGCATTTTGCCAACCTTGTTTTTAACCGCTTCAAGCGTTTCAAAGCTAAGCCCCGCCCAATCCGCCGGATATTTGCCGTGAATGTTGCCAATGCCCGCAGCAAGCATAGTAACGCCAAGGTCTGCAATCTTTTTGCATTCGTCGGGGTTAGCGCACTCGCCCTTGCCCACAACGCCGTCTTCTTCACCGCCGATAGCGCCAACTTCGGCTTCAAGGCTTATGCCTTTTTCGTTGCAAACTGCAACGAGTTCTTTGGTTTTAGCCACGTTTTCTTCAATGGGGAAGTGCGAACCGTCAAACATAATGGAGGAGAAGCCCGCTTCAATGCATTTATAGCAACCCTCGTAAGTGCCGTGGTCAAGGTGCAAAGCTACGGGAACGGTAATTTTAAGCTCGTCAATCATAGCCGAAACCATATTGGCAACCGTTTTAAAGCCCGTCATATATTTGCCCGCGCCCTCGGAAACGCCGAGAATAACGGGGGAGTTAAGCTCCTGTGCCGTCTGTAAAATGGATTTTGTCCATTCAAGATTGTTGATGTTAAACTGTCCGACGGCGTATTTGCCGTCCCTTGCTTTTTCAAGCATTTCCTTAGCGGAAACCAATGCCATAAAAATCCTCCGGATAAAAATTATTTCCGTATATCATTATAAAGTATACGACAATAAATTACAAGTAGTTTGCAAATTTTTTTGAAAAAATTGGTAAATAGTATTGCTATTGCCCGCAAATTGGTTTATAATAATATAGGTGAATCTGGCGCTGTAAATAGCGGCGTAAATTTAAATCGTTTTTGTTGACTAAGCCGTTTTAATCTGTTATAATGGCTTTGTTTGATAATTAATTATCGATATTAAAATTCGGAGGAATTTAATTTTATGGCAAATGTAAAAGTTGCAATCAACGGATTCGGTCGTATTGGCCGTCTTGCGTTTAGGCAGATGTTCGACGCAGAGGGCTATGAAATCGTAGCTATTAACGACTTGACAAGCCCCAAAATGCTTGCTCATCTCCTTAAGTACGATTCTGCACAGGGCAGATATAAGTACTGCGATTCCGTTGTTGCGGGTGAAGATTCTATCACCGTAAACGGCAAAACGATTAAGATTTATGCAGAAAAAGACGCTGCTAATCTTCCTTGGGCTAAGCACAACGTAGACGTAGTGCTCGAGTGCACCGGTTTCTATTGCTCCAAGGAAAAGGCTTCCGCTCATATCAAAGCGGGCGCTAAAAAGTGCGTTATTTCCGCACCCGCAGGCAATGATTTACCTACCGTAGTTTACAGCGTTAACGAAAAAACCTTGAAAGCAAGCGACACCGTTATTTCCGCTGCAAGCTGTACCACCAACTGCCTTGCGCCTATGGCTGACACTTTAAACAAGCTCAGCAAAATCAAAAAAGGCTATATGACCACTATCCACGCTTATACCGGCGACCAGATGGTTCTTGACGGTCCTCACCGCAAAGGCGATTTGAGAAGGGCAAGAGCTGCTGCCGTAAATATCGTTCCCAACTCCACGGGCGCGGCAAAAGCAATAGGTTTGGTTATTCCCGAACTTAACGGCGTACTTGACGGTTGCGCACAGCGCGTTCCCGTTCCTACCGGTTCGCTTACCCAGCTTATCGCTGTTTGCGAAGGCGAAGTAGACGCAAAAGCAGTTAACGAAGCAATGAAAGCCGCTTCGTCCGCTTCTTACGGCTATACCGAAGAAGAAATCGTTTCTTCCGATATCATCGGTATGAGCTACGGTTCGCTTTTCGACGCTACGCAGACCAAGTGTATGCCCCTCGGCGACGGAACTACGCTTGTAAAAGTCGTTTCCTGGTACGACAACGAAAATTCTTACACTTCGCAGATGGTAAGAACTATCAAATACTTCGCAGAATTGAAGTAATTTAAATTAAAATTTAGCCCCGTGGTTTTCCGCGGGGCTTATTTTATACGAAAAATCCACCTGCAAAAGCAGGTGGATTATATTTTAAAATTTTTTATCTGCGTTTATACGTTAAACCTGAAAAGCACCACGTCGCCGTCCTTAATAACGTATTCCTTGCCTTCCGAGCGTACTTTGCCCTTTTCGCGCGCGCCGTTGTAGCCGTTGCAGGCCAAAAGCGTTTGCCACTCAACTACTTCCGCGCGGATAAACCCTTTTTCAAAGTCGCTGTGAATTTTGCCCGCAGCCTGCGGCGCTTTAGTGCCGTTAACGATAGTCCAGGCACGCGTTTCCTTTTCGCCGGCGGTGAGGTAGGAGATAAGTCCCAAAAGCGCGTAACTCTTTTTAATAAGCCTGTTAAGCCCGCTTTCTTCAAGCCCAAGCTCCTGCAAAAACATAGCGCACTCGTCGGGGGGCATAAGAGAAAGTTCTTCCTCGGTTTTAGCGCATATAACCAGCACCTCGCTGCCCTCTTTTGCTGCGTATTCTTTAACTTTACCTACCAAAGCAATTTCGTTTTCGTCCTTGCCCATATCAAATTCCGATATGTTTGCCGCGTAAATTACGGGCTTGTCGGTAAGCAGAAACAGATTTTCCATTAACGGTTTTTCTTCGTCTGAAACGGCGAAAAGCCTTGCGGGCTTTTCATCTGCCAAATGCTTTTCAAGCCTTTCCAAAAATTCAAATTCAACCGCGGCTTCTTTATTTGAACCGCCGCGCGCAACGTTGCGTATTCTGTCCTGACGCTTGTTAACCGCCTCGATATCGGCGAGAATAAGCTCAAGAGTAATAGTCTGAATGTCCGAAATGGGGTCAATTTTATTGTTTACGTGCGTAATATTCTCGTCCTCGAAACAACGCACCACGTGTACTATAGCGTCGCACTCGCGCACGTGAGATAAAAATTTGTTTCCCAATCCCTCGCCGCGGGAAGCGCCTTTAACAAGCCCCGCAATGTCTACGAATTCCACGATAGCGGGAGTAACCTTTTTGCTTTGGTACAGTGCGGCAAGTTTGTCAAGCCGCTCGTCGGGCACCGCAACCACGCCTACGTTAGGTTCTATAGTGCAAAAAGGGTAGTTGGCGGCTTCCGCGCCTGCGTGCGTAATAGCGTTAAACAAAGTAGACTTACCCACGTTGGGAAGTCCCACAACACCTAATTTCATTTATTAACCTCTAAACAATTATGTAAATATTTTAGCATAGCCGCAAAATTTAAGCAAACTTTACCGCGTATTTGTTTTGATTATTTTTAAATTTATATTATAATTTTGATTATGGATTATCGTGAGTATATAGCAAACAAACTCAACACAAACGGAGTGGAAGCCGCTGATATCGCGCTTCCTCCCAATTCCGAAATGGGCGACTACGCTTTGCCGTGCTTTAAACTTGCAAAAGTAATGCGCAAAAGCCCCGTAATGATAGCGGAGGAGCTGAAAAACGGCTTTGTATGCGACGGGGTAATAAGCGAAGTTTCCGCCGTAAACGGCTATCTTAATTTTAAAATAAACAAAACGGGGCTGTCATCGTCGGTAATAAGCGAAATTTTGGCAAGCGGAGCGGACTACGGTTCGTCACGGCTTGGCACGGGCAAAACGGTTTGTATTGACTATTCGTCCGTAAATATCGCTAAACCTTTCCATATAGGGCACCTTTCAACAACCGTGCTGGGCGGCGCGCTGTATAAAATTTATAAGTTTCTCGGCTACAACGTAGTAGGCATAAACCATTTGGGCGACTACGGCACGCAGTTTGGCAAGCTGATATGCGCTTACAAAAAATGGGGTGACCGCGACGAGGTGCAAAAGGGCGGCATACACGCGATAAACGCGCTATACGTGCGGTTTAACGAACAAGCCGACGAGCAAATGGAAGCCGAAGCGCGCGAGTATTTTAGGCTTATAGAAAGCGGCGATAAAGAGGCAAACGAGCTTTTCGATTGGTTTAAATCGCTTACTCTCGAATACGTTAAAAGCATTTACTGTAAATTGAATATAACTTTCGACAGCTACGCCGGCGAACGGTTTTACACCGATAAAATGCAGCCCGTAATAGACGAACTGCGCGAAAAAAACTTGATTAAAACCAGCGAAGGCGCGCAAATAGTAGACCTTGAGCCATACGGTATGCCCCCTTGCCTTATACTGCGTTCAGACGGCGCTTCGCTTTACGCCACGCGCGATTTAGCCGCGGCTATATACCGCAAAAACACGTACGATTTTTATAAGTGCCTGTACGTGGTGGCTTATCAGCAAAATTTGCATTTCAAGCAGTTTTTTAAGGTTTTAGAGCTTATGGGCAAGCCTTGGGCTAAGGACTTGGTGCACGTTGCGTACGGAATGGTTTCGCTTGAAGACGGCGCAATGTCAACTCGTAAAGGCAAAGTCGTTTGGCTTGAAGACGTAATAAATAAATGCGTCGAAAAGGCGTACGCGGTTATAGACGAAAAAAATCCCGAACTTGAGGATAAGCACGATATTGCGCAAACGGTAGGGCTTGGCGCGGTTATCTTCGGCGCGCTTTACAATAACAAAATAAAGGACGTTACTTTCTCTTACGACAAGGTTTTAAGTTTTGAAGGGGAAACCAGCGTTTACGTTCAATATACTTGCGCAAGGGCAAATTCCGTGCTTGCGAAAAGCGGTAAAAAAATTGAATTGCCCCCCGAATATGTGCCGAATAACGTAGAATTCGAGGTTGTAAAAGCGCTTGCCGCGTTCCCTCAAACGGTATGTGACGCCGCGGAAAAATACGAGCCCTCGCTTATTGCAAGGTACGCCGTGGATTTGGCGCAGAAGTACAATAAATTTTATATAGAATGTAAAATTTTGACAGCTGAGGGAGAAGTTAAAGATTATAGGCTGGCGCTTACCAAAGCCGTGCATACCGCGCTTTCAAACGCGCTTGCGCTGTTGGGAATAGGCGTTCCCGAAAAAATGTAGTATGACGAAATTAATAATTTTCGACCTGGACGGAACTTTGCTTGACACCTCGCGCGATATTCACAAGGCTTTAAACGATACCCTTAAAAGTTACGGCGTGCCTGAAATTTCGCTTGAAAATACCCTTAAATTCGTTGGAAACGGCGCAAGAAAACTTATAGAAAGGGCGCTGGGTGAAAACTACGGGCACTTGTTGGAAAGCGTTTATAAAGATTATCTCGTTAACTTTGCGGGTTGCGGAAACGCCTTAACGTCGCTTTACGGTTACGAGAGCGAAGCGCTTAAAAACTTTGCGGCGGCGGGCGTTAAACTTGCAATAGTCACCAATAAACCGCAAGACGCAACCGATATAGTTTGCGCTCAATACCTTTCGGAGTTTGGGTTTGAGCTCATCGTAGGACAGTGCGACGGCGCGCCTTTAAAGCCCGACCCTTCTTCAACGCTGGAAATAATAAATAAGTTAGCAGTTGAAAAGGAAAATTGCCTGTTCGTTGGCGACGGGGAAACGGATATAGCCACGGCTCGCGCCGCGGGTATAAAATGTATCTCGGCACTTTGGGGTTACAGAAGCAGAAAACAACTTGAAGAGGCGGGCGGAAAAACTTTTGCAAGCGACTTCCGCCAGCTTGAAAAAATGGTGTTGGAATTTTGAAAATTTAAAGAAACGTTTGAGTATTTTATTGATATTTAAGCGTGGATATGTTATAATCAAAGCATAGAAAATCTATTTTAGGAGTGTTATAAATTATATGAAAAAATGTGCTGTATGCGGTGAAATCGTAGAAGACGGCGTTGAAGTTTGTCCCGTTTGCAAGGCGAAGAAATTCGTTCCCGTAACAAACGACAATAAGTTTGCTTGCGAGCATATCGTAGGCGACGGTAAAGTTGAAAACGAAGAGATAATGGAAGGGCTTCGCGCGAATTTCGCCGGCGAATGCACCGAAGTAGGTATGTACCTTGCAATGGCAAGAGTTGCAGACCGCGAGGGATATCCCGAAATTGCGGAAGCGTACAAGCGTTACGCTTATGAAGAAGCTGAGCACGCTGCAAAGTTTGCAGAGCTTTTGGGCGAAGTTGTCACCACTTCCACGCAAAAGAACCTTGAACTTCGCGTAGCTGCGGAAACGGGCGCTTGCGAAGGCAAACTTTCTATCGCAAAACTTGCTAAACAGCTTGGTTACGACGCTATTCACGATACCGTACACGAAATGGCAAAGGACGAAGCCAGACACGGCGCAGGCTTTGCAGGATTATTGAAGAGATATTTCGGTAAATAATTAAAAATAAATTTAATTTTTGAAGTAATTAAAACGCGGACGAAACTTTTCGTCCGCGTTTTTCATATTATAAAGTATGGATAGCGCAAGGGGGAAAACCTTTGCCTATAACTTAAGAAAAAGGACAGAAGTACAAATGTGTAATAATTGTAACCACTGTAATCACTGTAACGATTGCAACAGACACTGCTGCTGTGGAATTTTAAACTTGCTTTTCGGCTGTAACTGTGGCTGTAATAACCGTTGCGGTTGCGGCAGATGCGGTAACGGCAGAAATAACGACTGCGGTTGTCGCAATAACGACTGCGACTGCGGTTGCGGGCGTAGCAACAGGGAGGGCAGAAACGGTTGCGGCTGTAACAACGGTTGCTACAACTGTTGCCATAACCGAAACAACCATAACTGCGGCTATATAGACAGCTACTACGCGGCACAGTATTGCTTAAATACTAACTGTTGCGGTAGGGACGACTGGTTCTCGTACCATACCTCAGGCTGCGGCTGTAATCGTTTCTGATTTTTTAAATTAGGGTATTCCCCGCGGGGGAATACCCTTAATTTTTTTGCAGAAAATATTTTTATGCAAAAAATTATAGAAACGTTTAAACTGTATTCCGATAAACGCTTTTCAACGATAGCGGGCACGCTGGTTTACTTTTTGCTTATGAGCATTGCGCCGTTTACACTATGGCTAACGCTCGTTTTCGGCAACGTGGACGTAGAAAGATTTCTTTCAAATGAGCTGTTTGAAAGCATAAGCCCGTTTTTGCGCTCGCTAAAGCATTCGGCTGAAAGCGCGGCAAGCGGCGCGGGGTTAATTTTTCTTGCAACTTCGCTGTATTCTTCCACAAACTTTTTCTACCATTTAAGGCGAAGCGGAGAAATTATTTACGACAGCCCAAGGGTAAGGGGCGGGTTTAAACTTAGAATTTACTCTCTGGCGTTAATCGTTGCGGCAATTATTTTGGTTGCGGGAATTGCTGGCATTTCGGTTGTGGGTAACAAAATTATGGACGGATTTATGCCGTTTTTTATCTCCGACATAATTTCAGCCGTGTTTTTAACGGGGCTTGCCGTGGCGGTTGCGCTAGTGCTCAACCTTATAGCTTGTCCGTATAAAATGAAGCCGGAACAAGCTATAACGGGCAGTTTGCTTACCGCCGCGCTGTGGCTTATATTCTTTATAGGTTTCGGCGTATATATGCAGTTTGCCACCCCCGAACGCCTTTACGGCAAAATTGCTTCGGTTATTATTTTTCTGCTTTGGTGTTATATAATGATGAACTGTTTGGTTATAGGAATGATAAAAAACGGTTTGCTTATGCCAAAACGCGTACAACTTAAAAAAATATAAAAACCCCCTCCGCAATGCGGAGGGGTAGTTTTTTTAATATTTTACCGCGCAGGCAATGGCAAGCGCGCCCGGTCCGATATGGCAAGAAACGCTAAGCGACAGCGGGTTTACAAACGTAATTTCTACGTTGGGAAAAACTTCGGCAAGTTCGGCTTTAAACTTTTCAGCTTCGGCAATGTTTTCCGTGTGCGCTATGCAAAGCGTCATTTTTCCAGCCGCAACCAAATCTTTAAACCTCGTTTCAAAATCGTTTTTAATTGCGTTTATCATAACCGATTTAGCTTTGGTAAGGGTGGTAACTTTGGCAAATTGGTCAAGTTTTTCGCCCTGAATTTGAAGTACCGGCTTAATTTTAAGAAGAGTACCTATAAGGTAAACGGCTGGGGTGCATCTGCCGCCCTTTTTAAGGTATTTCAGCGTGTCCACCATAATGTAAATGCTTGACTGCATTTTGGTGCCCATTAGGTAATTATAAATTTCCTGCGCGCTTTTGCCTTCTTTTGCTAATTTCAACGCATCCATAGCGCTTTGACGCTGCGTAATTGAAATTCTTTGGTTGTCTACCACGAAAACTTTACCTTTAAACTGTTCCTCGGTCTGCGCGTAATGTTCAAGGGTATGGCAGGTTTCGGAAAGTCCGCTGGACATAGGAATATAAACTATTTCGTCGTATTGCTGCAACGCCTTAGCCCAAATTTCGCCAACGTCAACGGGATTTGGTTGCGAGGTGGAAACGCCCGCGTCGCCTTTTAGTTTTTCGTAAAACTGCTCTTGGCTTAAAGTCAAATCCTCAAAATACAATTCGCCGTCTATAAGCACGGGCATAGGCACCACGTAAATACCAAGTTCTTTCGCTTCGTTCTGGGTTATGCCGCTGTTGCTGTCAGTTATTATCGCAGTTTTCATCGTTTTTCTCCGTAATATTATTTTTACGCATAAAATTTTACTTCATACAAGCGGCGTTAGTCAACACTTTTTGTAGCGTTGTTGAAAATATAAAAAATCAACCGCTTATTTTAAGTATTTTTATATATAAAATTATACGTTTTTTTAACGTTTAAGTCAAGATTTTATAAAAGGGAATACGCGTTTTTAAAAAAATTTAAAAACAGCTTAAAAACGCTTGAAATTTATTAAGTTATGGTATAAAATTAACGGGTAACTTTGAGATGGCGGAGTGGTAAGCACGAAACGTGCTTCGGTACGACGAACGCAGCGCGTCCGCCCACTTTCAAAACTTAATAATAAAACGCAGAGATGGCGGAGTGGCAAGCACGAAACGTGCTTCGGTACGACGAACGCAGCGCGTCCGCCCACTCTCAAAACTTAATAATAAAACGCAGAGATGGCGGAGTGGTCGAACGCGCACGACTCGAAATCGTGTTACGGGCAACTGTACGGGGGTTCAAATCCCTCTCTCTGCGCCAAAAGGGACGCAAGTTGAACGCTTGCGCCTTTTTTATTTCAAGCAATAGCTTTAATATCTTTGTGTTTTTAAACGGTCTGTGATATTATAAAGAAAAATTTTTAAGCGTGTCGTGCAATGTTAGGTTTGCTTATTGCTATAATATACTTAAGTTTTATAAGTTTGGGGTTACCGGATTCGTTGCTGGGTTCGGCTTGGCCCGTAATGCGCATAGAATTTGACGCTCCGCTGTCATTTGCCGGCATTATTTCGGTAATTATATGCGCAGGCACTATAATTTCAAGTTTGCTAAGCGACAGACTAACCAAAAAATTCGGCACGGCGTTGGTTACGGCAACCAGCGTAACTATGACTGCAGTTGCGCTTTTTCTTTTTTCAATAAGCACTGAGTTTTGGATGCTTATAATATTTGCAATTCCGTACGGGCTTGGCGCGGGCGGGGTGGACGCTTCGTTAAATAATTACGTTGCCCTGCACCTTAAAGCCAGGCATATGAGTTGGTTACACTGTATGTGGGGCGTTGGCGCGGCAATAAGCCCGTACGTTATGAGCTACGCTCTAACAAGCGGCACGGGTTGGAATCAGGGCTATCTGATAATTGCGATAATACAAATTTCCCTTTCGGCTCTGCTGTTTATCAGCCTGCCGCTATGGAAAAAGTGCGAAAAAGCGCGGCAAACGCAATCTTCCGCCGCAACCGAAACCCAACAACCAGTAAAAATTAAGTCGATTTTAAAAACAAAAGGAGCAATAGCCTGTTTTATTTGTTTTTTTAGTTACTGCGCGCTTGAGCAAACCACAATGCTGTGGGCAAGCAGTTATATGATTGTACACATCGCTTTAACGGAAGAAACCGCGGCAATGTTTGCAAGTCTGTTTTTTATAGGCATAACCGTAGGCAGGGGCATAAATGGCTTTCTTACCTTAAAATTTAAGGATAAAACTCTTATCCGTGCGGGGCTTGCGCTAATTTTAGCAGGAATAATTTTAATTGTTATACCCGCGTCAAAAATTTGTACAATCATCGGGTTTGTGGTATTGGGTTTGGGGTGCGCGCCGATATATCCAAGTATAATTCATATGACGCCAACCCTTTTCGGCTCGGATAAGTCGCAGGCAATGATAGGGGTGCAAATGGCAAGCGCGTACGCGGGCTCGTGCATTGCGCCGCCGTTGTACGGGCTTATTGCAAACCACGTAACCACTGAAATTTTGCCTGCATTCCTCGGCGTTTTTCTCATACTTATGCTTATAATGCACGAGTTAGTGGTAAAAAGCACTGCCGCCGCCACGGCAAAATAATATATTTTCAAGCACGGCTTGATAATTTATATAATCCTCCTTGTAAAGCAAATGCTCCGCAAGGGGGATTATTTTAGTTGGTATTCCGTGTCGTAATAATAGCCGTCTGTGCCGCAAAATTTCGTAGATATTGACAATTAAGAACCTATAATCTATTATGTAATCAATCAACGCTGAAAATATAAAAAATAAGGGGGGAGCGTTATGGTTAACGAAAAGGATTTTATTCTTAATCTTAAAAATGCTTTCTATTTCAGCGTTTGGTATAGTTGAACCGATTAACTTTAGCGAATGCATAACGGTTGAGTTGAATTATGAAAAAGTTACGGTAGAAAGATATCGCAAAAAGATAAAAAAGATATTACAAAAATTTAACGCGGGAGAGGAATGATGAAAAAGAAGCCGTTCGTAATAATATTAGCGATAATTATGATAATTATATCGCTAGTTTTTGCCGCTTGCAACGGTAATCCCACCGATACAACGCTGCCAGCCCCTCCTTCGGATTTAGAGCCTAAACCTGAGCCTGACCCTGAGCCTGAACCTTTGCCTGACCCGCCGCCCGAGGAGGTTTATGAAAGCGAAGGTATAGAATTTTATTCTATGTTTGAGTACGACGAAGTTTTGGGGGATTATGAAAAAGTTGTGTATTCGGTAGCAAGCGTATGCCGTTACTCGGCTTGTAGAAATAACCTACACGATGAACTTTATAACAATTTGGAAATACCTAACGAGTATGGCGGATTGCCCGTTATAAAAATTAAAAGTTGGGGTTTCAGTTATAATAAACATTTAAATACGGTACGTATACCAGACGGCGTAACTACCATAGGTACAAATTCTTTTCAGGCTAGTAGCGTTAAAAAGATAACTATGACTGATTCGGTTACAATACTTGAATGGGGGGCGTTTGTAGACTGTTATAATTTATATAGTATAAGGCTATCCGATAATATTGAAGGTTTTTCTTTCGATTGTTTTTCTTGGTGTGACGATTTAAAAGTTATGAATATTCCTGCAAAACTTAAATATATGGCTCCAATGGCGGTACCTAGAGATATGGACTATTTAATTATGCCGGAATTAGATAAGCTGGATATAAATATAGCCTATAAATTTTTGACAAAGAGTATAGTTATCCCGTCTTGCGTTGAAGAGTTAATTTTTGACTATGATAAATTTAAACCGTATTATCCCGAATTTCAAATAAATTTTAAGGGAACGGAAGAGCAGTGGGAAAGTATAATTTCCAAACTAAGTGAAGAGCAGTTGGAAGCAATACGAAAATTTAAGGTAAATTACAATTTTGAAATGGAAATTTAAAACCACGGGGAGCAACAGCTCCCCGTGGTATATTTTATTCTATAGTTGAAATAAATTTTTTCATACAAGCGCAGGGCTTGCCGTACTTGTCGTAGCCCGTGTCGTTGCAAACGGGGCAGGAGTAGCGGGGCACGAAATCGTCTTTATCTATGCACAACTCTGCAAGTCTTTTGTTTTCCTCGGTTTCAAGCTCTTTAATGCGCTTGGAAATTTCCGCCGCCTGCGCCTTGTCGCGTATTTCTGCAAACGCAAGTTTTATAGAAAGCTCGTTAAGTTGTTTTTTAATATTTCCGTAAACCCCGTCTGCGGTAGCGCTGGCAACCGCCGCCTCGGCGCGCTGTTCCGCGGCGTGCCTTAAATCGAAATAATGCCGCTCGATTTCCGCGCGCAACGCCCCGTCGTCCGAAGCCTTGTCAGCTTTGCGCGCAACGGGAGCGGAGGCGGAGGCAAGTTTTTCCTTGCTGTAAACGCCGTCTGCCTTCCACGCCGAAAGTATTCCGTTCATATACGCCATAGGGTTGGATTTGCCCGAAGACAGCCGCGCCGCTTCCAAAAGCATCTCGTCGGAAAAATTCCAACTGCGCCATTTTGCCAAACTCTCCCTGTCCCAAGGCACTATTTTACGCGTAAGCCCGCTGCATTCTAATAAAGTTTTTATAAATTTATCCTCTGCGTTCCGCGTTTCAAGGTACTCTTTAACGCTTTTGTCCGCAACCACGCCGCGGTCGTACAGTTTTTGTAAAAAAGCGTCCATTTCCTCGAAAGAATGTTTTTCGGTTTTAAAAAGATAAGCGGAAACCTCTTTAAGGCATTCAAAAGAGAACCCTTTATTACACCATACGTTAACGTAATTTTCAACGTACGGCGCGGAGTTTTGCATATATACACCTAAATTTTTAGCAATATCCAGCGTAACCGCGTAAATCGAGTTTTTATTTTTGCAATAATCTTCAATTTCTTTCGCGTCGAACCGCCTGTTTTTAAACAGCTCCTCCAAAGCCGAATCCAACTTTTCGCACGTTTTTGCTTTAAAACATTTTGCCGCGCAGATAATAGCCTCGTCGCCGAATCCAAGTTCCTTGGTCCATTTTTTGTAAAGTTTGTCGTCTTCCACGTCGGGTTGCTTTTTAATGCCTGCAGCGCTGAAAAGTTTGATAAGTGCAGGGGTGGAAGAGGTGTACGCCGACAACTTTTCGTCCACTTTTTTTGCAGAAGTCAAACCCTCGTCTGCAAAACTTTTAGCAACCTTTTTTATGTACTGCGGTCTTATTTTATCGCCGTGCAAATGCACGCAGTACGAAATTATCATAATTAGCGCGTGTTGGTCAAACCCGTAATCTTCTAAAAGACAAAAATAATCCATAAATTCGTTTGTGGAAACCATTCTGCCCTTTAAAATGCTTTGTACCGTTTTTGTAAAATCCGCGTATTTTTCGGGTTTAATCTTTTTAGGCGCGCCGCTTATATTTTCCGCTTCCAAAATTTTAATTTCAAACGGTGTGCGTGATGTTATGGCTATAAGTTCAAGCTCGTCAAGATATTCGTAGCAGTCTTTTAGCTTTTCTTCGGTGAAAGAAAGTGCCGCGGCAACGTCTGTAAACGAGTATGCCGCGCCGTTTTGGTACACGAAAAGAGTGTATAAATACGCTTTAACCGCGTCTGGGTTTAGGGCGGGCAAATATTTGGTTATAAACTTGTTTTCAACGCTCGTTGCCGATTTGTTGACCAGCCCGTCGGATACGGAAATAAAGGGCATTTTTTAAAACTCCTGTTTTACGCTTGATTTCTTTTGTGAAAAGTACTATAATTTTATTTACATTATAACTGTTAGTGCGCCAAAAATCAACCTTGGGCGTTGCTAATTGCTACAAATTTTTTATGAAAATATTGCACACTTCCGATTTGCACGTCGGTAAAAAATTAATGGGCAGGGAACGCCTTGACGAATTCCGCGCCGTATTTTCCGAGCTTGAGCGTATAAGTTCGGATAACGGGGTGGAACTTGTTCTTATCGCGGGCGACGTTTTCGATACGTACACACCGTCTGCCGAAGCGGAAGAAGTTTTTTACAGTGGCATAAATCTTTTGTCGGAAAACCGTGCGGTGCTTGTAATAAGCGGCAATCACGACGATTACGTGCGTTTAACGGCTGCTTCGGTGCTTGCCGAGCGGCGTAACGTTTATATTACGGGCAACAATTTAAAACCGATAAACTGTGCCGTGCGCGGTAGCGTTTACCCCGAAAAATCGGGCAACGGCTGGGTGATTTTTGCAAACGCCAAGGGCGAACGCGTGTATATTAACGCTTTGCCGTACCCAAACGAGGCACGCTTTAAAGAGGGGCGCTCCGACGAAACTTTCAGCGAAAAAATATCCCGTTGGATTGCGTGCGGGGAAGAGGGCAAAACGAAAAATATGCCGTCTGTATTCCTATCGCATATTTTCGTTGCCGGCGGCTCTGTAAGCGAAAGTGAGCGGGAGATTGATTTGGGCGGCGCGCGCGCAGTTCCTTTAAATTTATTGCCTGATTGTGATTATATCGCGTTGGGGCATCTTCATAAACGGCAAAAATTAGGTAAAAACGCATATTACAGCGGCGCGCCTATGCAATTTTCTTTTGACGAGGCAGGCGCGGAAAAAACCGTTAACGTATTTGATTTAACTGAAAACGGCGTGGAAAATTTTGTGCAAATACCCGTAAATTCGCCTAAAAAACTTATTAGGTTACAAGCAAACGGCGTGGAGGACGGCGTAAAACTTTTAAACGCAAACCCGCAGTATTTCGTTGAACTTACGCTTAATTTAAACGTGCCTATGACCCCGCAGGAGAGCGCCGCTATTCACGAGCACGAAAATCTTGTTTCGCTTAAAACGGCGGTGCGCACGGTTGAGGCGGATTACGCGGTTTCCAACAAAAACAAAAGCTCGTCGCAGCTTTTTTCAGATTATTATAAACTGAGATACGGTTGCGATGTACCCGAGGAGTTGCTTGCGCTCTTTCTCTCGCTTACGGAGGAAGAATGAAACCGTTAAAATTAGAATTTAAAGGCATAAACAGCTTTACGGAGCGTACAATAATAGACTTCGATATTTTGACGAAAAACGGCATTTTCGGTATTTTCGGGGATACGGGCAGCGGCAAAAGCACTATTTTGGACTGCATAAATTTTGCGCTTTACGGTAGTGTGGAACGAAGTAAAGAAAAAACCGATATAATAAATTATCGAGCCGCCGCCGCAGAAGTTAAATTTATTTTTAATATTTTAAACGACGGCAGGCGCAAAACTTATACGGTTGAACGCACGCTTAAAAAGGACAAATACGGCACTCACAAGGCCGCTTTGTATGAAAACGACGGCTCGGGCGAGGTGTGCATAGCCGACAAGGCTTCGCAGGTAGAGCGGAAGATAGTTGATATTTTAGGTGTTGAAGCCGAAGATTTTAGAAAATGCATCGCGCTTCCGCAAGGCGAGTTTGCGCAATTCGTTAAATCTTCGCCGTCGGCTCGGCTTGCGCTTATAGAAAGGCTGTTTAGTCTGTTCCGCTACGGCGACAGATTAAAAGAAAAAATAAATTACAGACAGTCGCAAACCGAGGGGATTTACCAAAATTTATCAGGCAGGTTGTTATCTTACGAAGATATAACTAAAGAGCGGCTTGACTGCGTTTCGTTACAGCTTAAAAACGGCCGCGCCCAACTTGAAGAGCTTAAAACCAAGGAAAAGGCGGCAACCGAAAAAGCCGAAAAGCTAAAAGCCTTAGACGCGCTTTTTAAAGAGCTTGAAACAATCAATAAAAGCCTTGAAGCCGCATACGCCAAAAAGCCGGAAATAGACGGATTAAGGGCGGACTTATCGGTGTTGGCGCAGTGCAAAGAAGCGGTGGATTTATCCGACGAAACCGATAAAAAACGGCGCGAAGTTTCTGCGGCGAAATTAAGGCTTTCGGACCTTGAAAATAAAATTGGTGCCAATATATGCCTCGTTGAACGCTATAACGGGCAGTTAAAATCAGGAAATTTTGACGAGCTTATATCGCAACGGGTCGCGCTTGCGGCAACCTATTCGGTTTGCGACGGCAAGGAAGAAAAATTAAAAAATGCGTTGGCAAGCCTTACCGCGTGCAGGGAAAATTACCGCAGAATTGAGGAAGAGAAAAACGCAATTTCAGTAAGGCTTGAAGAAGCCAAAGCCGAGGTTGAAAAATGCAGGCAAAGCCTTGAACTTTGCTCGCTTGAAAACGTTGAAAACCTGATAAACGTACAGTTTAAAGGTGCGGTTTTAAAAGAAGAGTATATAAAGAATTTAGACTACTTTGCAAACCTTAAAGGTAATATCCGCGTTTATGAAGAGCAATCGCCGTTATACGAGTACGTCAGCGGCGAAGTTACGGCAAAAATAGAGGAATACAAACAACGCGTAAACGACGTGCGCGATTTTAAAATTTCAGGCATCGAAGCTCAGGTTGAACGCTTTAATCTGTTGGAAAAACAGCGCGTAGAAGCGCAAAAGGCTTTAAATTCCGCAAACGAGGCGGCGCAAAGCCTTGCGGCCAAACTGCAAATTAAGGAAAACCAACTTGAATCGGCCAAGAAAGAAGGCAAAGAGTTGCGTTTGCGCGCGGACGAGATAAAAAGCGAACTTGAACGGGCGTTTGGTAAGGATTGCACAGATTATGCTGCGGCGGTAAAGCAAAACTCCGACGAAATTAAAAAATTGCGGACAGAAAAAGAAGAGTGCGAGAAAGGTCTGCGGGCGGCGGAAAGCGCCGTAAACGAACTAAAAGTTTCGATAGAAAGCGTAAAGGCTTTAATAGGCGCGGCGGAAAAAGATATTAACGCGCTTGAAGAAAAAACCGCCGCAATAATAAACTCGATACCCCATAAAAGCGTGGAAAAGTGCAGGGAACTTTCGTCAAAGTTTAGTAACGTTGCCGAAGCGCACAAAGCGGTAAGCGACTTTGATTTAAGGCTTTCCTCGCTTGAATTGCGGCGTGACGAACTTGCGAAAACCGAGGGGATAACTTCCGTTTCAGACGAGCTTTTGCAAAGCGCGGAACGTGAAAAGTCAAGCATATGCGGGGGTGTAGCTACTCTGACGGGCGAAATTGCGGTGCTTGAAAACGAGAAAAACAGCCTTGAAGCACGCCTTAAAGATAAGCTGGAAATTTTAAAGGAATTCGAGGGCGTGGAAAAGGAACGTACGCTTATTGCAAGGTTGAAAGAGGTAACCAAAAGCAATAAGTTTTTGGAGTTTATTGCAAACGAGTACCTTTCCGAAATTTCCTCGTTGGCTTCTTCAACGCTTTTAAAA
Source organism: uncultured Christensenella sp. (assembly GCA_910578145.1). Classification (GTDB taxonomy): domain Bacteria; phylum Bacillota; class Clostridia; order Christensenellales; family Borkfalkiaceae; genus Coproplasma. The sequence goes on from CAJTPJ010000001.1 coordinate 194,813, forward strand.
CTTAACGACGGCAGATATTTTTTAACTTATAAAGACAATAATTTCTTCGTCGGCGACAATTACGACTGCGGCAACCTGCGCGGCGTAAACACGCTTTCGGGCGGAGAAACTTTTCTCGTTTCGTTGTCGCTTGCGCTTGCCTTATCGCAAACCATTTGCGCGCGTTCGCTTAAATCCATAGAGTTTTTCTTTTTGGACGAAGGTTTCGGCACGCTTGACAGCACGCTTGTTGATACCGTAATGGACGCGCTTGAAAAACTTAAAAGTTCGTCTTTCACGATAGGTGTAATAAGTCACGTGGAAGAACTTAAACATAGAATATCAAACAAAATAACCGTAAATAAAGCAACCGAAAGCCGCGGCTCTACCGTGGAAGCGAGTTGTTGAGGAGTGCAATTTGCCTAACATTTTAACCCCGTTGTCATTATGGAATAATTTCGACGCGTCGCTTGAAACCAACGCGGAATGCGTTTCGTCTTACGAAAATGACGGAATGCGTTTCGATAGCGTGCGGTTTTTCGGGCGCGCCGTAGGCGAAGAAAGGGTAAGCGTTGCCGCGGTTTTTGCAAGCGATGCACAAACGCCCGCAACCCAAACGGTGATAATATTCCCCGATAGCGATAAAACGATAGATGAAGAAACGTTAAAATTTTTCGTAAGCCGCGGATATTCCGCGCTTATGGTAGATTATCGCGGCGAATGGGAAGGTTGCCAATTTTTCACCTTTTATCCCAAAGAAATTTCCTATGCAAATACGGCGTCTTGCGGCAGATACAAAAATTACGTTGACGACAGCGCCGCTAAAACTTGCTGGTACGAGTGGGTTAGCGTCGGGCTTTACGCACATAAATACGCGTTTGAACGAACTAACAGTGACGAAATAGCCGTTGTAGGCGTGCGCGACGGCGGCGAAATAGCTTGGAAACTTGGCGTTGCGGGCAAATTCGAGTGCATTATTCCTGTATGCTCCGCAGGCTGGAAAGCGTATAACGGGCTTAGTAAGTACCTTTCCGAAGAGCCGTCGCTCGATGAAGAACGCTACCGTTTTATAGCGGGCATAGATTCGCAGGCGTACGCACCGTACGTAAAGTGCCCCGTGCTTATGCTCTGTTCAACCAACGACCCTGCGTTTGATTACGACCGTGCGTACGATACCTTTTCACGTATTAACGCCGAGTACCAAAAGGATAGCGCAATATCGTTTTCCATAGACTGCAACGCCGGCATATCATCGGGCGGCGTAAACGATATGTTTTTGATGCTTGCCAAATGCCTTAAAAACAGGCAGGTTTTCGTTCCCCGTCCCGCTGAAATTTTTGTGGAAGTAGACGAAGAATCAAACCTTATCGCCCGTACGGTATTTGACGAAAAGGGCGTGGTGGAAAGTTGCGGCGTGTACCTTGCGGAAGACTGTATGGACTCGTCGTTGCGCGAATGGCGCGTTTGCAAGCCTAAAAAATCGGATAGCGGGCTCGCGCGGGAATATTATTTAAACATTTTTGAAAAAACTACTACGATTTTCGTAATGGCTTCCGTAAAATACAGCAACGGTTTTTCGGTTTGGTCTAAAATAGTAGTTAAAAAAATAAGCGGTAAGTTCCGCAATATGAAAACGTCGAGCCGCGTTATTTTCACGGATAAAGACGGCACCGACGGTTTTACCGTGGCGGATTTTGAAAATTGCTCGGTTGGCGGCGTTTTCCTTAAAGACGACGCTTGCCTGCCCGCGGTAGTGGAAAAGGCGCGCGGAGTAAAAGGTTTGTATTCGCAATACGGGCTTTCAACTTACCGTCTTTGTAACGCGCGGTTTGCGCCTTCCGCAGGCAATCTGCTTTCCGCAGACGTTTTCAGTGACCAAAACGCAACCGTGCGCGTTGCCGTAACCGACGTTTCGTCGGGCGAGGAATACGCGACAACCGTCGCAGTAGTGGGCGGCGCGTGGCAAAACGTAATTTTTGAAAGTAAAATTTTTAAATCTGCAAACGGCGCATCCCTTAACGATTTTTCGGGCGAGTTGAAACTTACCGTAACGTGCGATTCGCAGTTTGCCGTAAATAATATAATGTGGCTTTAAGGAGCTTTAATAGTGGAAGATGACGAGCAGTACAAAAAAAGTAAAGAAGAGCCCGAGTGTGGCGGCGCTTTTAACGGCGGCAACGTCAAATATTTAACTACCGTATACGACAGCCTGTACGGCAAGGAAAGGCGTTCGGTAACCAACGCGTTGCTGAATATAATAATCGCCTTTTTTTGCGTAGTGCTTGCCGTTGAATTAATATTTAACAGCTTTTTTACGGGCATTTACGTTGTTAACGTTTCTATGACTCCAACGTTTACGGGCGCGCCCGTAACGGGCTATTATGACGACGGCACGGAAATTTACGGCTCCGGCGGAGATTTTATTTACGTTTCTAAAACCGCAAAACCCGATTACGGCGACGTTGTGGTAGTTTACAGGGAAACAACCAATTCCCGCGGGCAAAAAGTAAAGGGCAATATAATAAAGCGCGTGGTTGCTTTCGGCGGCGATACCGTGGAAATTAAGGGCGGCGTTTTAATCGTAAACGGTAACGAGGTGGACGAACCCTACGTAGACCCTTCGCGCAATACTCCGCTTTTAAACAATTACGGCGAGCATACCGTAAAAGAAGGTTGTATGTTCCTTTTGGGCGACAACAGAAACGAGAGTACGGACAGTCGCGACAACGGCGATTATCCCCAAGCAAATCTAGTAGGGGTAGTGCCGCAGTGGTCTATAAACGTAAAATCGTTCACTACGGCAATTTACACCTTTTTTAATTACACGCTAACAGGTAAAAAATAAATATACGGGAGCTAATATATGAGGGCGGTTATAACTGTAGTCGGCAAGGATAAAACGGGCATAATATCAAAGGTAAGCACCTTTCTCGCCGAGCGCGGCGTTAATATTTTGGATATAAGTCAAACCATATTAGAGGACTATTTTGCAATGATAATGCTAACGGATATTTCGGGCGCTTCAGTGCCGCTTGCACGGCTTTCCGACGAGTGCGCCGCGCTTGGCAGAGAAATAAATATGTCCATACACGTTCAGCACGAAGACCTTTTCAACGCAATGCACAAAATTTAAGGAATTTATATGTTCAACACTAACGAAGTTCTTGAAACGATAAATATGGTAGAGCGCGAACACCTTGACATCCGCACGGTTACAATGGGTATTTCGCTTTTGCCTTGCGTTTGCGGCACGGCGGAAAAAACCGCGCAAGCCGTTTACAACGCAATATGTAAAAAGGCGGAAAGCGTAGTTAAGGTTACCGACGGGTTAGCCCGCGAATACGGTATACCCATAGTCAACCGCCGCGTTTCAGTTACGCCCGCAAGCCTAATTTGCGCGCCTTTCCCCGAAAAATCCCATTTAATAGGCAAAGCTCTCGACGACGCGGCAAAAACCGTAGGGGTGGATTTTATAGGCGGTTATTCTGCGCTTGTCCACAAAGGTATGGCTGAGTACGAGCGCAAATTTATTTTAAGTATTCCCGAAGTTTTGGCTTCAACCGAAAGACTGTGCTCTTCGGTAAACGTTGGCTCGTCCAAGTCCGGCATAAATATGGACGCGGTTAAACTTATGGGCGAGGTAATAAAAAGCACGGCTTTTCTAACGGCGGAAAGCGGCGGCTTCGGTTGCGCAAAACTCGTAGTGTTTTGCAACGCGGTGGAGGACAACCCGTTTATGGCGGGTGCGTTCCACGGCGTGGGCGAAAGCGGAACGGTAATTAACGTGGGTGTTTCGGGGCCGGGCGTAGTGCAACACGCATTGGAAGGCATTCCGTCCGCAAACCTTTCCGACCTTGCGGAAATGATTAAACGTACGGCATTTAAAATTACGCGTGCGGGGCAATTAATAGCAAAAGAAGCGGCAAAACGCCTTAACGCTGAGTTTGGCATTGTGGATTTATCGCTTGCTCCAACGCCCGCCCGCGGTGATTCGGTTGCCGCTATTCTCGAAGAAATGGGGCTTGAATGCGTGGGCGCTCACGGCACTACGGCGTGCCTTGCAATGCTTAACGACGCGGTTAAAAAGGGCGGGGTAATGGCAAGTTCGCGCGTGGGCGGACTTTCGGGCGCGTTTATACCCGTTTCCGAAGATATCGGTATGATAGAAGCCGCCGAGCGCGGAACTTTAAATATAGACAAGCTGGAGGCTATGACTGCGGTTTGTTCGGTGGGGCTGGATATGATAGCCGTGCCGGGGGACACTTCGGCGGCTACTGTTTCGGCAATTATAGCCGACGAGGCGGCGATTGGTATGATTAACAATAAAACCACCGCCGTAAGGATAATCCCCGCGCCCAACAAAAAGGTTGGCGACGAGGTCAACTTCGGCGGACTTTTGGGGCGCGCGCCCATTATGCCCGTTCATAACGAAAGCGCGGAAAAATTTATTTCGCGCGGCGGGCTTATTCCCGCGCCCATACATTCAAATAAAAATTAGAGGTAGTAAATGAAGAGAGAGCAGGTACAAGAAAAATACAAATGGAATACGGCGGATATATTCCCCACGGACGAAGCGTGGGAAAAAGAATTTGAAAAAGCGGAAAAAACGCTTAGCTTTTCCCAATATTCGGGCAAGTTAGGCGATAAAAACACCCTTTTAAAGTTTCTGCGTGAATTTGAAGATTATCAGCGCTTATTGGAACGGCTTTACGTTTACGCGCATATGCGCCACGACGAGGATGCGGGCAACGCAAAATACGGCGCGTATTACTCAAAAGCGGGTATGCTTGCTTCCAAATTTGCCACCGAGCTTTCCTTTTACGAGCCCGAAATGGCTAAACTTGACGAAAGTTATTTAAAGTCGTTAATAAACGACAAGGAATTTGCCGATTACGATTACGATTTGAAAAGAACAATCGCCCGCAAGCCGCACGTTGTTTCCGAAGCCGAGGAAAGGCTAATAGGTATGTCCGGCGAAATTCTGGACGGTTTCTATCAAAACTTTTCAATGATAGACAATCTTGATTTGCCTTTGCCCGAAATTGAGTGGGAAGGCGAAAAAACCGCGCTTAGCCACGGGCTTTACGGCATAATACTTCATTCCGACAATCGTGAAAAGCGCAAAGAATGTTATGAAAAGTATTATGCCGCTTACACGGGGCTTATCAATACGCTTACTTCCGTATATAACGGCAACGTAAAAAAAGACGTGTTTTTAAGCAAAGTTTATAAATTCGGCTCGTGTTTAGAGCGCGCTCTGTTTTCCGAGGACGTGGATAAAAAAGTTTACGACAATCTTTTAAGTGCAGTAAATAAAAACCTGCCGTCTATGCACCGCTATATTGCGGACAGAAAAAAAATTCTCGGCTACGATAAACAATATTTTTACGATATATACGCGCCGCTTGTTGACGGGGTTAACGTTAAATACACCTACGACGAGGCGTACGAACTTGTAATAAATGGGCTGGCGCCGCTCGGTAAGGAATATCAGGCGCTTCTTAAAAAGGGCTACGACGAAAGGTGGATTGACGTTGAGGAAACCGAGGGTAAGCGCAACGGAGCTTACAGTATAGGTTGCCCCGATTGTCATCCGTTCGTGCTTTTAAACTATCAGCCTACTTTACACGAAGTGTTTACTATAGCCCACGAAATGGGGCACGCGTTGCACACCTATTTTTCGCAGAAAAACCAGCCTTACGCAAAGAGCGAGTACAAAATTTTCGTTGCCGAAGTTGCAAGCACTGTAAACGAAACTCTGCTTTTGAAGCATATGCTTAAAGAGGCAAAGGATATAAATTTAAGAAAATATCTTTTAAATTACTATCTCGACAGTATGCGCGCAACCCTGCACAGGCAGACGATGTTTGCGGAATTTGAAGCCGAAGCGCACGCTATGGCAGAGCGCGAAGAACCTTTAACCAAGGAAGCGCTTTGTAACCTTTACGCGGATATCGGCAAAAAGTACTACGGCGACAAGATTGAGCACGACTACAATATTTCTTGCGAGTGGGCGAGGATACCGCATTTCTATTCGGCGTTTTACGTTTACAAATACGCAACGGGTATTACCGCCGCAATAAATATTGCCGCCAGAATACTTTCCGAGGGTGAAAACGCGGTTAAAGATTATTTCAAATTTTTATCGGGCGGCGGCTCAACCGACCCTGTTTCGCTTTTGAAACTTGCGGGCGTAGACCTTTCTACAACCGCTCCGTTTGAAGTTGCAATGCGCGAATTTGACGAAACTTTAACGGAATTCGAGAAATTAATGAATATTTAAAGGTTAGCGTAGTACTATGTCAGACAAAATAAACACTATGCCCAATAATTTAGACGCTGAACAGGCGCTTTTGGGATGTATGTTAATAGACAACGAAATACTGCCCGAGCTTACCGATTTGCTTGACGAAAACGACTTTTATCAGGATTCGCACAAGTATATAATTTCGGCAATTAAGCAAACTTTTTCCGAGCGCAAGCCCGTTGATATTGTTACGCTTTCGGACAAGCTGGAAAGCGAGGGTAATTTGCAAAAAGCGGGCGGGATAGCTTATCTTACCGAATTGGTGCAGGTTACCCCGTCGGCGGCTAACTATAAATTTTATTTCGATATCGTCCGCCGCGACAGCGTAAACCGCAACCTTATCCGCGCGGCTAAGGAAGTTGCCGAGTTTTCGCGCACGAGCGACGACGAAATTAAAAGCATACAGTTTGCAGAAGAAAAGATTTACGCCGTCTCGCAGACTAACGACACTTCCACGATAAAGGATATCCGCGACGGCGAGGGGCTGGATTCGGTTTTTGAAAAGTTTCAAAAACTTTCCGAAGACAGGGATTCTTTCCGCGGCGTACCAACCGGCTTTCACAGGCTTGACAGGCTAACCAACGGCTTGCAAAAGTCGGATTTAATAGTGCTTGCCGCCCGCCCCGGTATGGGTAAAACCTCGCTTGCAATGAACATAGTTGAAAACGCGGCGGTAAACGAAAACAAAGTTTGCGCTGTATTTTCGTTGGAAATGCCAAATACGCAAATTATACAAAGGCTTTTGTGTTCTACGGCGGAAGTAAGTATGTCGGCGGCGCTTGCCGGCAAACTATCCGATAACGATTGGAAAAAACTTGCCAAAGCGGGCGAAAAACTTAGAAAAAGCAAAATAAGCATAGACGATTCGTCTAGGGTTACCCCTGCGGAAATACTTTCCAAATGCCGCCGCATAAAGTCAAAAAACAACGGACAGTTAGACCTTATAATGATTGACTATATCCAGCTTATGTCAAGCGGCAAAAAGGGCGGCGACGACAACAGGGTTCAGGAAGTGGCTTCCATCACCCGCGACTTAAAAATTATGGCAAAAGAGCTTGACGTGCCCGTTATCGCGCTTTCACAGCTCCGCCGTATACAGTCGGGCGAGCCCCAGCTTTCCGACCTGCGCGAATCGGGCGCGATAGAGCAGGACGCCGATATGGTTATGTTTATATCCCGCCCCGACGTAACGGCTTCGGCAGAGGATATAGCAAACAACAAAGTGCAAAAGGGACAGGCGTTTTTAAATATCGCCAAGCACAGAAACGGCGGGCTTGAACGTATTCCTCTGCGCTTTAAGGGCGAACTTACTAAGTTCGTCAATCCGGAAATGAACGAATCTATGGAGGAGCGCGCCGCGCAAACCCGTCCGCCGAAAACGCAAGACGAGTACACGCCGCTTACCGAGGACGACGCGCCTCCCCCCGACGAGGAGCCTCCGTTTTAATTTATGAACACGAAAATTATGAAAATAGACGGGCGCTCGCTTGAACTTGCGGATAAAATTATAAAAAGCGGCGGCGTGGTGGGTATGCCTACCGAAACGGTGTACGGCTTGGGCGCAAACGCTTTTGATACGGGCGCGGTGGAAAAAATTTTCCGCATAAAAGGCCGCCCCAACGATAATCCGCTTATAGTACATATCCACAAGGATTATGATATTTCTACGCTCGTAAGCGACGTGCCCGATTATGCGGCGGCGCTTCAAAAAGCCTTTTTGCCCGGTCCTTTGACTATGGTATACAAAAGCCGCGGCGTCGTTTCAAAATCGGTTTCCTGCGGGCTGGACACGCTTGCAATCCGCATCCCCTCGCACGAAGGCGCTCAAAAATTTTTAAAATACGTAAATCTGCCCATAGCCGCTCCGTCGGCAAATATTTCCAAACACGTCAGCCCGACCTCTGCCGAGCACGTTTTTAATGATTTAAACGGCAAAATAGAACTTATTTTAGACGGCGGAAAATGCACGGGCGGCATTGAAAGCACCGTGCTCGACTGCACGGGCGAAATTCCCGTGGTACTCAGAAGCGGGCTTATCACACGCGAAATGATAGCGCGCACAGTGGGCGAGTGCGGGGAGTACGTGTATAAAGACGGCGCGCGCGCATTATCACCCGGGATGAAATACAAGCATTATTCCCCCAACTGCCGTACGGTTATGTTTGCTAACTCCGAAGCGGGTAAGGCTATTGAGCTATACAGTAAGGAAAGGGCTAACGGCGTAAGGGCATATATTCTCTGTGACGACGCCACCGCGGTTAAAACGGCGGTGGAAGATATAATAAATTTAGGCAAAACCGAAACGGAAATAGCCGAAAACCTGTATTCCGCACTGCGAGAAGGCGAAGAAAAAGCCGAGCTTATTATAGCAATCGCGCCCGAAAAACAGGACGGGGTTATGGTTGGGGTTATGAACAGACTTTCAAAGGCTTGCTCTTGATATGAAAAGAAAAAGAATACTCTTCGTCTGCACGGGCAATACTTGCCGCAGTCCTATGGCGGAACTTCTTTTAAGAAGCAAAATTAAAAAAAATAAAATACGCTGGTGGGATACCGCTTCGTGCGGGGTTCAGGCGGAAGTGGGCGGAACGATAAGTCCCAACAGCAAAACCGCGCTTGAAGAAGCGGGCATAACGGTTGAAAAATTTTCGCCGCGCCAGCTTACGCAAAAGCTGATAGAGGGCAGTACCGCCGTAATTTGTATGACGGATACACAGAAAAAAATGCTTGAAGCCTGCGGTACGGTATACTGCATTAAGGATTTTTGCGGCTACGATATACCTGACCCGTTCGGGTGTAATTTAGACGCTTACCGCGTCACCCGCGACGCGCTTTCCCGCGCTTGCGACGTTATTATCAAAAATTATATAAAAACTTATAAAGAGGAAACGAAATAATGAAAATTGCATTAGCTTGCGACCACGGCGGTCTTAATCTCAAAAACAAAATTGCGGCATATCTCAAAGAACACGGGCACGAAGCCGTGGATTTCGGAACCAACGCGACGGACAGTTGCGATTATCCCGATTTTGCTTGTCCTGCGGCGGAAGCCGTTGCAAGCGGCGAATGCCAGCGCGGCATTTTCGTATGCTCAACGGGTATAGGCGTTTCCATCGTAGCAAATAAAATTCCCGGCGTGCGTTGCGCGCACTGTCACGACGTTTATTGCGCCGAGTTTACAAGGTTGCACAACGACGCTAACGCGCTTGCTTTGGGCGAAAAAGTGGTGGGCGAGGGTTACGCATTAAAAATTGTGGAAACGTTTTTAAACACCCAATTCGAGGGCGGCAGGCATCAACGCCGCGTTGATAAAATTTCTGCAATCGAGAAAAAATACTCTAAATAATTTTAAAGAAAAAGCACGCAAATATTTGCGTGCTTTTCAAATTTCTCTCGGTTTTTTTAAAAAATTAATTTCCCCGTCTTTTATTAAATATTTTAACGCGCCGTACTCGTAAACGTTATAGCGGTATCCCTTCTGTGAAAAGTAAACGGTTTTTTCCGCGTTGCAGATAGTTTCGTGCGTTTCCGCGTCGTAATTCAATTCGCTTGAAATTAGCAAATTGCAATTATCTACCTTAATTTCTCCGGCGCTTACGCCAACGGTAACACCGCCAAGCCCGCAAACAACGTTATAGCCGTCTATAAACTCAAAATCAATCCCGCACAGCGTAAATCGGCTTTCGTAATTAAACTTCGCGTCGCCGAACGGTTGCACGGGCAGGTACAGGTTACTTATATAAACGTTTTTGCAACCGAGTTCCGGGTCGTAGCTCTCCGCGCAGGTTTCGCCTCCTAAAATTATCAATCCGTCGGGCTTTTTAGCGTAGTTTTCGTTAAGAGAGGCTATAACGTAACGCGACTCCGCGCTTTCGGTCATTATAACTACCGTGCCCTGCGGCGATTTTAAAATTACATTGCCGCCGTTGTAAGATGCGGAAACGTAAACTCCGTAACCGTTAAAAGGCGCGTTTGCTGAAATTAAAACGACAGCGGCAAGCGCCGCGGCGAAAAGAAACACGGAAATTATCCGCACTATATTATTAATATTTAACTTATCGGAAAGGAACAAAAGGGCAATATAATAAACGGCGATAAACGCGCCGTTGCCAAAACCCGTAATAAGCGCCTTTTCAAAACCCAAGCTAAGCAGAAAAGAAAGCACGCCTTCAAGCGGGATAACGGCAAAAGTTACAGCAATGCCAAGCGGCGGGATAATCGTACCTATAATAACCGCAACGAAAATAAACACGAAAAACACTGATATTACGGGCAAAACTATTAAATTTAAAATCAAACCCGCGCCGCTCACGTACCCGAAATAGGATAGCATTATAGGAAAAGTGCCAAGTTGTGCGCCGAACGAAGTGCTTACCGCGCCCGTGATATTGGCGGGCAGTTTAGTCTTTTTCAGTAATTTGTTAAAAGTTCCCGAACACAGGTATATTCCGCCAACCGCGCATACCGAAAGTTGAAACCCTACCGAAAACAAACTTAAAGGTGTTATCGAAAGAATTATTATAACCGCTAACGCAAGCGAATTCAGTCCGTCCCGTTTAAGGTGGAAAAGCCGAGTTATTAAAGTTACCGTACACATAATCACGGCGCGAAGGGAAGACAGCGTAAATCCGCAAACGCCCGCGTAAAAGACTATTGCGGCTACGCATAGGGTTGCGGATAAAAATTTGTTTATAAACAGCCGTTTCAAAATTGCGTTTAAAATTCCGAAAACCAAACCTACGTGCAAACCCGAAACGGCAAAAATATGCGCCACGCCGCCGTAACGGAAACTTTGCATAGTTTCGTCGTCTACGCACTGTGTGTCGCCCAGCAACATAGCGTAACAAACGGCGGCGGTTTCGCTATCCAAATTATCGTATAACGTGTCGCGCAAAGCGGAGCGCACGCTTCCAAACAGAGAAAAGCCGTATTCGGATTTCAAACCTCCGTTAACAGAGCAAGAATATTTTACGTTGTTTTCAACGTTATAATTTAACTTTCCGTACGTAAATGCGTCGTATGCCGATAGCTTGGAATAAAACTCAACGCTATAACCGATTTCGCAATAGTCGCCGTAAGCCTTGGCAAGATAAACTCTTATTTTTCCACTAAGGTTTTTACCGTCGGCAGCGGCGTCGTCTAAAATCAAATATTCGTTTTCGCCGTAAACTCCCTTGTCAACAACCCTGCCCGTAACGCAGTAGGTTGCCGTTTTATCCGTATCGCAAACTTCATACTTTTTAATTTTTGCGTAACCGTTAAAGAACGCGCCCGTAAATATAAAAATAACCGCCGCCGATAAAAGCAGGAGTTTTGGTTTTCTTATAAGCAAAAATAATACGGTTAACAGTGCGGCAAGGGGAACTACCGCGAAAAGCCAAAAAATATCTAAATTTCGGTAACAGAATAACAGTCCCGTTGCCGCGCCTATTGCAACTGCGCACGCAAATATTACGGGAATTCTCGCGTTTATAAGCCGTTTCATTTACTCATATTCTAATCCAAGCAGAAAATCTGCGGATACGTCAAAGTGTTTTGCTATAAGGTAAATATTTTCGGCGGTAGGCTGTACTTTTCCGTTTGACCAGTCGGAAACGCTCATAGCCGAAACGCCTATCGCTTTTGCCAATGCACGCTTTGATATTTTATTGTCAGCGATTAACTCGCTCAATCTCTCTGAAAACAAGTTATTCATATCCTAATTGTAAGAAAAATTTTACAAAATTACTTATTTATAAGATATGTCTTACAGTTTGATTTAATTACCAAAACAAAAGATATATAAAAAACGCCGCATTTATCCTATGATAAAATACGACGTTAAAAGTTGGTGCACTCGACAGGAGTTGAACCTGCACGGTCGCCCACAGGAACCTGAAACCTGCGCGTCTGCCAATTCCGCCACGAGTGCAAAACAATAACGATTATAATAAATATAAAAAGCGTTGTCAAGTTAAACCCGCATAATTTTGCGCTAATTTTTGTTTCTTTGTAACTCAAATTTGTAAAAAATAACATAATAAAAAAATTACGAAATATAGCGCGATTTTTCTTGCATATGACCGCTCGTATTTGATAAACTTTTATCGATTAGAAGATATCGATTTATTTTTATAAAGGAGAACCGTTATGCAATTTAAGTTAAACTACGACGTCTGCGACGGAGTTGAGAAACTTGAAAAAGAAATTGAAAGGGTACGCAAAGCACAGCAGAAGTTTGCTACCTATTCGCAGGAGCAGGTGGATAAAATCTTCCTTGCTTGCGCAACCGCCGCAAACAAAGCGAGGATACCTCTTGCCAAACTTGCCGTAGAGGAAACGGGTATGGGCGTAGTTGAGGATAAGGTGATTAAAAACCACTACGCTGCCGAGTATATTTATAACGCGTACAGAAACGTTAAAACTTGCGGCGTTATCGATGAAGACAAGGCTTACGGAACTATAAAAGTTGCCGAACCCATAGGTATAATCGGCGCGGTAATTCCCACAACCAACCCCACTTCAACGGCAATATTCAAGGCGCTTATTTGCTTAAAAACGCGTAACGGCTGTATATTCAGCCCGCACCCCAGGGCAAAAAATTCAACTATTGCCGCGGCTAAAGTAATTTATGAAGCGGCGGTGGAAGCGGGCGCGCCCGAGGGTATTATCAGCTGGATTGACGTGCCCAGCCTTGATATGACCAATCTTTTAATGAAGTCCGTTGACACTATCCTTGCAACGGGAGGTCCCGGTATGGTAAAAGCCGCTTATTCCAGCGGTAAACCGGCTCTTGGCGTAGGCGCGGGAAACACCCCCGCAATTATAGACGAAAGCGCGGATATTCTTGTAGCAGTAAACTCTATAATCCACTCTAAAACGTTTGATAACGGTATGATTTGCGCTTCCGAACAGTCGGTTATCGTAAACGATAAAATTTATGCGAAAGTTAAAAAGGAATTTGCGGCGCGCGGCTGTTATTTCCTTAAAGACGACGAACTTGAAAAAGTAAGAAAAACCATTATAATTAACGGCTCGCTCAACGCGCGCATAGTAGGACAGTCGGCTTATAAAATTGCGCAGCTGTCGGGTGTGGAAGTTCCCCAAACGGCGAAAATTCTTATAGGCGAAGTGGAAAGCGTAGAACTTTCCGAAGAGTTTGCGCACGAAAAACTTTCTCCCGTACTCGCAATGTACAAGGCTAAAAACTTTGCCGAAGCGCTTGACAAAGCAGAAAGACTTATAGCTGACGGCGGTTACGGGCACACTTCGTCGCTGTATATCAACGCTGTTGCGGAAAAAGAAAAAATTCACGAGTTTGCGGAAAGAATGAAAACCTGCCGTATTCTCGTAAATACTCCCTCGTCGCAGGGCGGCATAGGCGACTTGTACAACTTTAAACTTGCTCCTTCGCTCACGCTCGGGTGCGGTTCGTGGGGCGGCAACTCCGTTTCGGAAAACGTAGGGGTTAAACATCTTTTAAATATCAAAACCGTAGCGGAAAGGAGAGAGAATATGTTGTGGTTTAGAGCGCCGCAAAAAGTTTACACCAAAAAGGGCTGTCTGCCCGTTGCTTTAAACGAGCTTAAAGAAGTTATGGGAAAGAAAAGGGCGTTTATCGTAACCGACAGCTTCCTTTATAACAACGGATTCACCAAGTGCATTACCGATAAGCTCGACGAAATGGGTATCGACCACAATATTTTCTTTGACGTTGCTCCCGACCCCACGCTTGCTTGCGCAATAGAGGGCACTAAGCAAATGGCGGCGTTCAAGCCCGACGCGATTATCGCGCTCGGCGGCGGCAGCGCAATGGACGCGGCTAAAATTATGTGGGTTATGTACGAGCACCCCGAAGTCGATTTCCTTGATATGGCAATGCGCTTCGTGGATATCAGAAAGAGAATATACACCTTCCCTAAAATGGGCGAAAAGGCTTACTTTATAGCAATTCCCACCTCGGCTGGCACGGGTTCGGAAGTTACTCCGTTCGCCGTCATCACCGACGAAAAGACGGGCGTAAAATATCCCCTTGCGGACTACGAACTTCTGCCCAATATGGCGATAATCGATACCGATTTGCATATGTCCGCGCCCAAGGGGCTTACTGCGGCATCGGGTATAGACGCGGTAACTCACGCGCTTGAAGCGTACGCTTCGGTTATGGCAACCGACTACACCGACGGCTTGGCTTTGCAGGCTTTGAAAGTTATATTCGAGTACCTGCCCGCCGCTTACGAAAACGGTCAAACCGACGTTATCGCAAGGGAGAAAATGGCTAACGCGGCTACTATGGCGGGTATGGCGTTTGCAAACGCGTTCCTTGGCGTTTGCCACTCTATGGCGCACAAACTTGGCGCGTTCCATCACTTGCCCCACGGCGTTGCCAACGCGCTTATGATTAACGAAGTAATTAAATTCAACTCTTCCGAAGCCCCCGCAAAAATGGGTACGTTCAGCCAATACGCATACCCCAAAACCTTAAAAAGATATGCCGAAGTTGCCGAAGCGCTTAGCTTAGGCGGCAAAAACGACGCGGAAAAGGTTGAAAACCTTATTAAAGCTATAAACAAACTTAAAGAACAGATTGGCATTAAAAAGACCATTAAAGATTACGGCGTAGACGAACAGGATTTCCTTGCCCGTCTTGACGAAATGGTAGAGCAAGCGTTTGACGACCAATGCACGGGCGCCAACCCCAGATATCCGCTTATGAGCGAAATCAAGCAGATGTATCTCAACGCGTATTACGGAAAATAAGGAGGATTAAATAATGAACAAAGCACAACTTATCGTTTCAAGGTCGGATAAAAATATCTACCGCGACGGCAAAAACCTTGTAAAGGTTTTCGAGGCTAACTACTCCAAAGCCGACGTTTTAAACGAGGCTTTAAACCACGCAAGGGTTGAGGAAACAGACTTACGCATACCCGGCTTAAACGCCGTGCAGGTTGTAGACGGCAAATGGGCTATCGTACTTGACTATATCGAGGGCGACACGTTGCAGTCGCTTATGGACGCGCACCCCGAAAAGGAGGACGAATATCTTAATCTTTTCGTGGATTTGCAAAGGACCATTTTATCAAAAAAAGTGCCTATGCTCAACAAATTAAAAGATAAAATGCAGGGCAGAATTTCCGCTGCGGACCTTGACGCTACCGCGCGTTACGATTTGCATACCCGCCTTGATTCAATGCCTAAACACACGCACCTTTGCCACGGCGACTTTAACCCGACTAACGTAATTATAACCAAGGACGGCACGCCGTATATAATCGACTGGGCGCACGCAACGCAGGGCAACTCGTCTGCGGACGTTGCTGTAAGTTATCTTACGTTTTATCTTGCTGGCAAGCGCGAACTCGGCGATAAATACTTAAAACTCTACTGCAAAAAAAGCGATACGGCAATTCAGTACGTACAGCGCTGGATACCTATCGTAGCCGCTTCAAGGCTTTCCAAATCCAAACCCGAGGAAAAAGAATTTCTTCACAGCTGGATTGACGTGGTTGATTACGAATAAAATTACAGGGCTTGTTTGAAAAAACAAGCCTTTATTCTTGCATTTTTTTTAAATTCAGTTATAATATTTACTATGTACGAAATTGTAAGAAAAAAAGCGCTTAATCCCACGGTTACGGAAATGGATATTTCTGCGCCGCTCGTTGCAAAAAAGGCGGAAGCGGGGCAGTTTATAATTTTGCGCGTTGACGACGACGGAGAGAGAATTCCGCTCACCGTCGCGGGATACGATAGAGAAGCGGGTACGGTAAAAATAATTTTTCAGATAGTTGGCGGCACGACTATGCGTTTAAACGCTAAAAACGAGGGTGACTATATTGCCGATTTCGTAGGTCCGCTGGGCTGCGCAACGCGCACCGAAGGGCTTCAAAAAGTATGCATAGTGGGCGGCGGCGTAGGTTGCGCCATTGCTCTGCCCGTTGCGCAAAAACTCCACGCGTTGGGTTGCGAAGTGCACTCGGTTATAGGATTCAGAAACAAGGACTTGCTTATTTTGCAAGATGAATTTGCGGCTTGTTCGGATAAGCTGACGATTATGACTGACGACGGTAGTTACGGGCGGCAGGGCGTTGTTACCGCGCCGCTGAAAGAAGCTATTGAAAACGGTGAAAATTACGACGAAGTAATAGCCATAGGTCCGTTGATTATGATGAAATTCGTAGTTGCCACTACCAAACCTTACGGCGTTAAAACAACCGTTTCAATGAACCCCATTATGATTGACGGCACGGGTATGTGCGGCGGCTGTCGCCTTACCGTTGGCGGTAAAACCAAGTTTGCGTGCGTTGACGGACCCGATTTTAACGGTTTCGAGGTAGATTTTGATGAAGCTATGGCGCGTTCAAATGCGTATGCAGACTTTGAGAAGCACGCGCGCGAAGAGAGTTGCAATCTCTATAAAAAGGAGGTGCGCTAATGGCTATTAAACCAGAAAAACACGAAATGCCGGTGCAAAACCCGCTGGAACGCGCCCGCAATTTCAAGGAAGTTGCGCTTGGCTACGACGAGTCCGTTGCCGTTGCCGAAGCTCAAAGATGTTTAAACTGTAAAAACCGACCTTGCGTAGAGGGTTGCCCCGTAAATATCGCTATTCCCGATTTTATTACAAAAATAAAAACTGGCGATTTTGAGGGGGCGTATTCGGTAATTTCGCAAAGCTCGTCGCTTCCCGCAGTGTGCGGCAGGGTATGCCCTCAGGAAACGCAGTGCGAAAGCAAGTGCACGCTGGGTATAAAATTCCAACCCGTTGGTATAGGCAGGTTAGAACGCTTTGTCGCGGATTATCATAATGCAAATTTCAAGGGCGAGCCGTCTTTGCCCAAACCCAACGGGCATAAAGTGGCGGTAGTCGGTTCGGGACCCTCAGGGCTTACCTGTGCGGGCGACCTTGCGAAAAAGGGCTATAAAGTTACCGTTTTCGAGGCGTTGCACCTTGCGGGCGGCGTGCTGGTTTACGGTATACCCGAATTCAGATTGCCCAAAGATATAGTAAAAAAAGAAGTGGAAACGCTTAAAAAATACGGCGTTGATGTGCAAACCAACGTCGTAATAGGCAAAACTTTAACCGTTGACGAGCTGTTTGAGCAGGGTTACGACGCGGTATTTATCGGCTCGGGCGCGGGCTTGCCTCGGTTTATGGGTATTCCCGGGGAAAGCCTTAAAGGCGTGTATTCTGCAAACGAGTTTCTTACCCGCGCAAATTTAATGAAGGCGTATAAAGAAAATTCGCAAACGCCCGTTATGCGCGCTAAAAAAGTTGCCGTAGTCGGCGGCGGAAACGTGGCAATGGACGCCGCGCGCACGGCTTTAAGGCTTGGCGCGGAAACCGTTTATGTAGTTTACCGCCGTTCTATGGAGGAAATTCCCGCCCGCCGCGAGGAGGTCGAACACGCGCAGGAAGAGGGGATAAAATTTGAAATTTTACGCAATCCCGTGGAAATTATCGGGTACGACAACCCTAACGACAGGCGCGACCCTAAAAACGGGTTTGTTAAAGCTATAAAAGTTTTAAAGTGCGAGCTTGGCGAACCTGACGAAAGGGGCAGGCGGAAGCCCGTTGAAATTGCGGGAAGCGAGTATGAAATTGACGTTGATTGCGTAATTATGGCAATAGGCACCAGCCCCAACCCGCTTATCAAAGACACTACGGCGGGGTTGGAAGTTAACCGCCGCGGCGGGATTATAGTGCAGGAAGAAACGGGGTTAACGTCAAAGGCGGGTGTGTTTGCGGGCGGCGACGCGGTTACGGGCGCGGCTACAGTAATTCTTGCAATGGGCGCGGGCAAAACCGCGGCTACCGCTATTGACGAATATATTTCTAAAAAACAAAAATAATAAGTATATGGTAATTATGGAAGAAATTTACGAAGCGTTTGATTATACCGAACAGATAAACGTTTATTCCGACGGCGTTAAAACCCGGTATTCCGCAGGCGACGACGGATATAATAAAATCCTTGCGGGTTGGAATAAAATGATAGAGGGCGCCCATCAAATGCCTGCGTTGGGCGTTAGCATCAATAAGCTCACTTTGCAGGAAATGCAAAAAAACCTTTGGGTTGAATTTGCTTTTTCAAAGCAGTACGAATGTTGCGGTATGCCCTTTGAAAAACTGCTCGTAGCCGTTAATAAAGACTATTACGGGTTTAATTTAATTCGTTACAACACGGAGTACGGGTACGAGGGCAGATGCTACTATATCGACCTCGTTGGCAAAAATATGAGCGAATTTTACGAGTTGTTGAACAATTTATAAAATTTGCGCAGTACTATGTCACGCATAATTGCTTAAAATTATTAATAACTCATCAAAAAACAGCCCCGTCGTTGCGACGGGGCTGTTAATTTTTTTTATTAACCGTTTTCTTTTGATTTTTTATACGCAGCGATAGCGCGCGCAAGTTGGTCGGGGCAAGAGGTGTTGTTGCGGCACTTTACGCCCTGTAAAAGATTTTGCACTTCGTCAATATCTTTTCCTTCTACCAAGCGAGAAACACCCTGCAAATTGCCGCTGCAACCGCCTATAAAGCGTACGCTATGCAATTTATTTTCTTCGTCAACTTCAAAAATAATTTGTCTTGAGCAAGTTCCCTGTGTCTGATAAGTAAACATAAACTACCTCTAATCGCAAAGGTTTTCGTATATAACCGAGTAAACGTCGGCGGCTTTTTCTTCCCATTTTTTATAAATAGCTTTGGCCGTCTTTTTGTCCGGTACTACGAATTTCAATTCAAGTATAGGTTGAACGGGCGCAAGTATTTTAAGCGAAACGGTAAAAGTGCCGTCTTTGTTTTGATAGTAGTCCGAGCGGCATTCCTGGCGGTTTCTGTACCTCGCGCTGTTTTTTTTGACAAACTGCGAAATTTCTTCACGCACGCTTTTGGGGATATTAATGTAAAAATTAGCAAGCGACTCCCTGCCGTCGGGCGTTATCGTATAAAGAGTGTCTTCGTCCTCGCCAACGACGCAAATAAAATTATCGTCAATCAACTTGTGAATGACGTTAACGCAGTCCATATACCCCATCCAGCTGTTGGAGGTAGAGCACATATCCACGATAGTGCGCTCTGACAGCGCGCTTTCCATTTTATCAAAAACGAAAAGAATTATTAATTTGTTGGTGGATGTTTCGCCTGTGTTCAACATAATAACTTAAAATGCGTTAAATATTGCAAACGCTTAATTATTATACATAATTATTTCAATAAAATCAAGATATATTAATTAAAAATAATTTAATTTTCAAATTACTTGTGATATAATGAAAAAAAACGCGGAGAAGATTTTATGAAAGGAATAGCAGAACAGGTTGCCTCGTTTTACGAAAAATGCGACGATATGAAAAACTGCAAATTCATTATGGCAACTACGAAAATCAAAGATTTATTGAAATGTATCGTAAATTGCCCCGAACTTTACAGGTTGTTTGAAACCGTTACAAAGGATTTCGATTACCCCGCGTTTAAAACCAGGTGTCTTTTGTGTCCCAACGACGGTTCATTGCCTTTAAATAGGCTGGTTTTACCTCAAACCGTGGGGCAAAGGCTTGCGTTTATATTCTGCCTTTTGGTGGAGTTTGATAAAGGAACGCTTAATTTTAACGACTTTTTGCGGCAGTTTTACCCCGAAGACGGCAGCTATTTTGCAAGTTATCAGGCGTTTTGCAACGTAGTTATAAAAAGTTTGCAAGACTGCGTTACGCAGGTTTTCAGGGAGCAGATTGAATTTGAAGCGGAAAGCCGTTCCGACGGGGTTTCGGTGCAAATTTCTGAAATTACTTCCGCGCTGGGCGTTGCGGTTGCGCGTGAAATGCGCTACGTTACAGACAGCGGAATACCCGCCGACGACAAGGAAAACGGTTTAAAAATTCTTTCAAGGCTGGCTTTGGCGTTGAAAGAGGGCGACGAAGAGCTTATTGACGCGCTTTTGTGCGGCTATAACTACTTTGCTTTGCATTGTAACTGTGCTTCCGACGGTATTACGGAGCTGATAAAACTTATAGAAATTTACGAAGCGGCGTTATGAACTTTTGCGAAAAGAAACTTGGCGGTATAACGGTTTACGATGGAAAAATTTTAAGGCTGGAAGTTGACGAAGTTGAACTTCCGGACGGGGCAAAGGCAAAGCGGGAGTGCGTAAGGCACCACGGCGGCGCGGCTGTTTTATGCGTTATAGACGGCGAAGCGCTGCTGGTAAAGCAGTTTAGATATCTCTACGGCAAGGAAATTTACGAAATACCCGCAGGCAAACTTGAAAGGGGTGAAAACCCGCAGTTTGCGGCGGCGCGCGAACTTGAAGAAGAAACGGGTTACGTGGCGGGCAAACTTACGCCGTATCTTACTATTTATCCCACGCCGGGGTATACGGACGAAGTAATAAACGTGTACCTTGCCGAAGACCTAAAAAAACGCGCGCAGAAACTTGACGATGGCGAGTTTTTAAGCGTTGAGTTTATAAAGCTGGAAAAAGCCGTTGAAATGATTGCAAACGGAGAGATTTGCGACGGTAAAACTGTTGCGGCAATTTACAAATATTTAAGCGAAAAAAAATAAAAGGGTTTGCCGAAAGGCAAACCCTTTTAAAAGTTTTAGTTACAACCGCATCCGCAGCCGCAACCGCCGTTACCGCATAAAAGATTGGACAGCGTGCCGTTTTTCCACATGCTGTACAAAAGCGCGATAAGGATAGGAGTGCAGCTACCGGAGAGAACGCCGTCAATACCGTTGCCGCTGCAGCTAGCCGCAAGCAATAAAAGTATTAAAATCCAAAGGCAACTGTTGTTTCCGCAGCAAGAAAATAAGTTCATAAGTATCCTCCTTACGCCCGCACGCTTATGTAGAATTTTATTTTTGGTCCGTGCGGGCAATTACCGTAACTATTTACGGTTATCGTATATTAAATAATATTTAATTTCGCGTAAAAATGTTACAGCTTTGTTTATTCGCTTGCAAATTTTAATAAAGTTATGCTAAAATTGATATTATATTAATAAAATACTTTCGGCGGGCAATCTTCCCGACCGTTAACGGGTATAAATATATTTTTACTGCGGATATTCTTTTTGAAATCCGACGGAGGTTTTTATGAAAAACGATAAGGCGCATTTAATTGCGTTTGTCGGCGTTATGTTCGCGCTTATTTTCGTGCTGTTTTTTCTTGAAGGAACGGTGTTGGCGGGCGTTAAGATAACGGCTTGTATTTTGTCGTTGCCCGTCGCAATAGCTTTAAGCGTTTACGACGATTGGAAAAAGAGTTTTATCGGCGGCACGCTTTTAGGGCTTGTAAGTTGCATTTTCTGCATTATATTCAGTTCGGCGTACATATTTTACGCCAACCCGCTTATTTCCGTCCTGCCGCGCACGTTTATCGGAGTAACCGCGTATTGGACGTACCGCGGGATATCCAAACTTTTAAACAAAGTAAAAAATAAATTCGTAAGTGAAACGATTCCTGCCGCGGTTGCAGGAATCGTAGGCTCGGTAACCAACACCGTTTTGTATTTGCTTGCGGTAAATATATGGGCGGGCGACGCTATGGGCGCGCTGACTGCAATACTCGGGGTTGCGGTAACTATTTATTTTCCCATAGAACTTGCGGCTTGCGCGGTGCTAGTGCCTGCATATACTGCGGCGCTTAAAAAAGTAAACCGCAAATTTATTGCAAAGCCGGTTAAAACGGATACGGATAAAGGCGTTGTAAATGATAATTTGTCTTGACGTAGGTAATACTAATATAAAATACGCCGTGTACGACGGCGAAGAGATTAAACTCAGTTTCCGCGTGGCTACGGAGTACAAAAAAACTTCCGACGAGTACGGCGGTCAACTTATAAGCATTTTAGCCAACAATGGTTTGCAGGCAAGCGATATAACGGGCGGAATAATTTCTTCGGTCGTTCCGCAGCTTGATTACACGCTTGAAAGAACGTGTTTAACCTATTTAAAAATTAAGCCGCTGGTATTGGCGCCAGGGCTTAAAACGGGGCTTAACCTAAAAGTTGACAATGCCAAGGAAGTTGGCGCGGACAGGGTTGTTAATAACGTATCCGCCGTTAAAAAGTACGGTTTCCCGCTTATAATAGTAGATTTCGGCACGGCGACGACCTTTAACGTAATAAACGAAAAAGGCGATTTCGTGGGCGGGGTAATAGCGCCGGGTATAAAAGGCTCGCTTGACAGCCTTGTAAACGGCACGGCAAAACTTCCGCGCGTGGAAATAGAGCGCCCTGCGGCGGTAATAGGTAAAAACACGGTTACCAATATGCAGGCGGGTATTTTTTACGGCTTTGCCGGTCTTGTAGAATATATCGTTAAAAAAATAAAGCGCGAAATGAAAAGTACGGAAATTAAGGTGGTAGCCACCGGCGGATTTTCGGAAATAATAGCAAAGGAAATAAGTTGTATAGATATCGTTGACAAATTGTTGACGCTTGACGGGCTTAAATACTTATACAATCTTAACAGTGTGGAGGAATAGAATGAAGAAAGTCGGAGTTGCAATTCTCGGTCTTGGCGTAGTAGGCGGTGGAACTTATAAAATTCTCACGGAGCATAAGGAATTTTACAAGAAAAATCACGGCGTTGAAATCACGGTGGAAAGTGTGCTTGAAACCAACAGACAGCGCGCGCTTGAACTCGGTGTGGACGAGAGCAAAATCTGCAATAACGTAGCTGAAATCTGTTCCAATCCGGAAGTGGATATAGTTGTGGAAGTGATAGGGGGCGTAGAACCCGCAAAATCGTTTGTAATAGCCGCTTTAAACTCGGGTAAATCCGTAGTAACGTCAAATAAGGAGCTGTTTTGCAAATACAGCCACGAAATAGAGAAAATCGCCAAAAAGAACGGCGTTGGACTGTTTTACGAGGCAACCTGCGTTGGCGGCGTGCCCGTTATACGCACGCTGTTAGACAGCTTGCAGGGCAATAAAATAACGTCGATGATGGGCATTATAAACGGCACTACAAACTATATTTTAACTAAAATGTCGGAATGCGGCTCGCCTTACGGCGAGGTTTTAAAAGAAGCGCAGAAATTGGGCTATGCCGAAGCCGATTCCACCGCAGACGTTGAAGGCTACGACGCGGCGTACAAACTGTCTATTTTGTCAAGTTTGTCTTTTCATACAAAAATTCCGTATACCGAAATTTACAGGGAAGGCATTAAAGATATAAATAACGCGGATATAGTTTATGGAAAACAGCTTGGTTACGTGCTTAAACTGTTGGCTATAGGCAAAAACGGCGAAAACGGCATAGAAGTACGCGTTCACCCTACGTTCATCAAATCGTCGCACCCGCTTGCGGGCGTTAACGACAGTTATAACGCCGTTTATATAACGGGCGACAGTGTGGAGGACGTAATGCTTTACGGGCGCGGCGCAGGCGCAATGCCTACGGGTAGCGCTATCGTCGGCGATATCATTTATTGCGCAACGCACCCTACACACAATTATTCAACTTTTAAAAATACCGAAAAAGCTGACCCCGCAACAAAGTTTGTAAAAAACTTTGAAAGCGCTTATTATATAAGGCTTTCCGCAGAGGACAAGGCGGGAGTGCTTGCCAAAGTAACTTCGCTTTTAAGCAAATATTCCATAAGCGTTTCGCAGGTAAACCAGGAAAATTGCGGAACGGCGGGAACTGCGCCCATAATTCTCATAACCCATATAACTAAGGAAAACAACGTTAAAAAAGCCGTTGCGGACATAAACGCCACGGGTTTTGCAAAAGTTGAAAACTATATCAGGGTTGTTTCTTAAAAAACAAAAGGCTACCGAAAGGTAGCCTTTTTAATTGTAACTTAACGTAAGTAAATTTTACAAATTGGAAACGTTGCTTAATATTTGTTAAGCGAATTGCTTAAAAGTTTTTGCGATTTAACAAGGTTGATAGTCGTCCAAACGTTGCCCGCTATAACGAACGCGTAGGAAACGATAGTATCAATTAAAACGGCGGTGCGGTATTCGTCGTCCTGTAACAAAGTTTTAAACCACACAAATGGATTTTCGCCTTTCATATCCAATTCGTTTAAAGCTATATTTACATCTATAAGATAGGAAATAAACATAGCAAGAGTGATAAACACGATTGTTGAAACCCAAATTATTATAATTTTAATTTTGTCGTTTTTACCGCCCAGCTTATCCCAAAGCACTGCCGAAAGCAGGGGAGCTACTATAGCGCCTATCCAGCTTATCACACCGAGAACGCAGTACATAAATACCCAAATAGCCGCGCCGGCAACGCAGCCGGCAAGCACGCCCAAAGCGCCTTTAAGGTAGTTGTTGGGCGCGGAAGCCGTTTGTATTTCGTTGTTTCTAACGCGGTCGCAGTATTCGTCAAAACATTTTTCGTGCGCGTACATTTTATTAGAACCAATTCCTACAAGCCGCTTGTCTTCGGTTAATTCCTGTCCGCAAAACGCGCAACCGTGCGGCTGTTTGAAAGAAGAGATAAAGTTTATTGCGTCCTCTAAATAAGCCGCGCATTTTTTAGCCGAGTTAAAGGTATAAATGTCGCAGTAAAAACCGTAATCGTCTACCGAATACTTGTTTAAAGCGTACGCGCGCTTGTTAGCGCTAAGCCAGTCGGCAACTTGCAATTTTTCGTTTTCGTCAAGATGCACGTTTACTACAACGCTAATATTGCCGCTTAACGAAGTGCCGCTTACTTGATAGCCCTTAAACTCGCCGTAAAAGCTGGAGTTATCGAAATTAATGCCGTTTTCGGCAAAAAATCCGCTTAAAAATTTGTTCATAAATCCCTCGCAATTTTTTTGTCTAAAATAATCGACAATTTATTAATAAATGAATTTTATCACTAATATAACCTTATGTCAAGAAAAAAATATTTTATTGTTAATTAAGCCGAAAATACTTGATTTTTTTTTATAAATTTAATATCATATTAATGCTCGGCTGAAAAACGCCGAACGGCAATGCAGAGATGGCTGAGCGGTTTAAGGCGCACGATTGGAAATCGTGTGACGGCTAATACCCGTCCGGAGGTTCAAATCCTCTTCTCTGCGCCAGCAAATCGGCAAATTTCGTAAGAAGTTTGTCGATTTTACTTATTGCGTAGAGGTGGACTGTGGCTACGGGTAAAGATTTTTTAAATTATTTAATTGAACAGCTTCGCGGCTGTGACGATTTGACTTTCCGTCCTATGATGGGTGAATATTTGGTTTATTACAAAGGCAAACTCGTTGGCGATATCTGCAACGACAGGTTGCTTATAAAGTCTGTGGAAGGGGTTAAAAACCTGCTGCCCGACGCTGAAATGCAGTTGCCTTACGACGGCGCAAAAACGCCTATGGTGCTTATAGACGACGTTGACGACGGCGAGTTATTAATTAAAGTATTTGAAACGGCGTACGCAGAACTGCCCGCGCCAAAACCTAAAACCAAACGTAAATAATATCGTATTAATTTGCGGGACGGACGGTTGCGTCCGTCCCGCTTTTAAATTATAATTTTTACTTATACGTATTAAAAAATTTTGAAATTGTAAGTGAATAAATATGCGTGTTTTATCGTTTGATTACTAAAATCTTATATGCTAAAATGAATATATACGATAAAAATTTATTATTTAATAGCGAGGACTATTATGAAATACGTAGAGAGAGTATTGGAAAACCTTAAAAAGCAAAACCCCAACGAGCCGGAGTTTCATCAGGCGGCAACTGAAATTCTTACGACGCTTGCACCCGTGGTTGAACAGCACCCCGAGTATGAAGCTGCGGGGCTTTTGGAAAGGCTCGTAGAGCCCGAACGCGTAATTATGTTTCGCGTGCCTTGGGTGGACGACGGCGGCAAAGTACGCGTAAACAAAGGCTACCGCGTGCAGTTTAACAGCGCGATAGGACCCTATAAAGGCGGCTTGCGTTTTCATCCTTCGGTAAACCTTTCTATAATTAAATTTCTCGGGCTTGAACAAATTTTGAAAAACAGCCTTACGGGGCTTCCCATCGGCGGCGGCAAAGGCGGCTCGGACTTTGACCCCAAGGGCAAGTCCGATAGGGAGGTTATGGCGTTTTGCCAAAGTTTTATGACTGAACTTTACCGTCATATAGGCGCGGATACCGACGTTCCCGCCGGCGACATAGGCGTGGGCGGCAGAGAAATAGGCTATCTTTTCGGGCAATATAAAAGAATACGCGACGAGCACGTTGGCGTGCTTACGGGCAGGGGGCTTTCGTACGGCGGCAGTCTTGTAAGAACGGAAGCTACGGGTTACGGCTTGGTATATATAACCGAAGAAGCGTTGAAAGCCCGCGGCGATAGTTTAAAGGGCAAAACGGTAATAATTTCAGGTTCGGGCAACGTTGCTATTTACGCGTGCCAAAAGGCGCAAAGCCTTGGCGCTAAAGTAGTGGCTATGTACGATTCAAACGGCTATATATACGACCCTAACGGTATTAAGCTCGATATAGTTAAAGATATTAAGGAAGTTAAACGCGGGCGCATAAAGGAATATGCTCAGCGCGTTTCGGGCGCGACTTATACTGAGGGTTGCAGCGGTATTTGGAATATCCCTTGCGACGTTGCGCTTCCCTGCGCAACGCAAAACGAGATAGACGAAAATTCCGCGCGTGCGCTTGTTAAAAACGGCGTTAAGTTGGTTGCCGAGGGCGCCAATATGCCCTCTACGCTTGAAGCTATAGAAGTTTTTCAGAAAAACGGAGTGGTATTTTTGCCTGCAAAGGCGGCAAACGCCGGCGGCGTGGCTACTTCCGCGCTGGAAATGGCGCAGTCGTCCGGCAGAATGTTTTGGTCGTTTGAAGAAGTGGACGAAAAACTTAAAGAAATTATGTCAAACGTTTACCGTAATATCGACGGTGCGGCAAAGGAATACGGATTTGAAGGAAACTACGTTATGGGCGCTAATATAGCGGGCTTTATCAAGGTTGCAACTGCAATGATGGCGCACGGAATAGTTTAATTTAACGGTTAAAAGCGTTTTTGCCAAGGTGAAAACGCTTTTTTTGTTTTATAGCACGTTAAAAAGTTTATAAATAAATAGCGAGGAAGAAATGAAACAAATTTCAAAAGACGTTTTTTACGTAGGCGTAAACGACCGCAGTAAAGATTTATTTGAAGGGCAGTTTCCCGTGCCAAACGGGGTTGCATATAATTCGTACTTAATAAAGGACGAAAAAGTAGCGGTTTTAGACTCGGTTGACGTAGGTTTCACTATGCAGTGGCTTGAAAATATAGCCGAAGTTTTAGGCGAAACCGCGCCCGACTATCTAATAGTTTCGCATATGGAGCCCGACCATTCGGCGAGCATAGGCGAGTTTGTAAAGCGTTATCCGACTGCCGCAATAGTTGGAAACGCGAAAACTTTCGTAATGCTTTCCGAGTATTTTAGCCGTGATTTTACGGAAAATGCGGTAATCGTTGCCGAGGGCGACAATCTTTCTCTGGGCGCGCACAACTTAAAATTTATATTCGCGCCTATGGTGCATTGGCCCGAGGTTATGACGGAGTACGACGAAACGGATAAAACGCTGTATTCCGCCGACGCGTTTGGTAAATTCGGCGCGCTTGACTTTGACGAGCCGTGGGAAGACGAGGCGCGCAGATATTATTTCGGCATAGTAGGCAAATACGGTTTGCAGGTTACGAACTACTTTAAAAAATTAGAAAGTTTAACCATTAAAAGAATTTGCCCTCTGCACGGACCGGTGCTTGAAGGGGAAACGGATACTTATTTTGGTTTATATAAAAAGTGGGCGGCGTACGAACCCGAAGCCGTGGGCGTGACTATTGCGTATACTTCGGTATACGGCAACACCAAAAAAGCCGTGGAAATTTTGTGCGACGGGCTTAAAAAAGAGGGTACGCCGCATAAAGTTTACGATTTGGCGCGTTGCGACCATTCGCAGTGCGTTGCCGACGCTTTTAAATACGATAAATTAGTGCTTGCAACCACAACGTATAACGGCGACGTTTTTCCGCCTATGCGCGCCTTTTTGGAAGAGCTTGCAGAGCGCAATTTTAAAAACCGCAAAGTTGCCGTAATAGAAAACGGCAGTTGGGCGCCAAATGCGGCTCGCGCAATTTTAAAGTATACGGAAGGTTGCAAACAGCTTGAATTTTTACCCGCCGTAACTATCCGCGCCGCGGTTACTGCGGAAAATATCAAGGCTATTAAATCCCTTGCCAAAGATTTATCCGTTTAAATCCCTTGACAAGGGATTTATTTTTGTCTATACTTAAAACAATCGTTGTAAAACAACTGTTTTAGATAAAAGGAGAAAATTATGCCGCCCAAAGCAAAATTTACGAAAGAACAGGTTATTTCCGCCGCGTTAGACGTAGTTGAAAGCGAGGGCGCGGACGCGCTTACCGCCAGAAAGTTAGGCGAAAAGTTGGGTAGTTCGGCAAGGCCCGTTTTTACCGTGTTTAACGGTATGGACGAGGTGCAAGCGGGCGTTATTGCCGAGGCAAACGCCGTTTACGGCGGGTTTGTAGAACGTGGTTTAAAGAAAAAAATCGCGTTTAAAGGCGTAGGCGAGGCGTATATTCAGTTCGCCGCCCAACACCCGAAACTTTTTCAGCTATTGTTTATGAAAGACCTAGGGCGTAATAGCGACAGAGATAACGTTTTGCAAGGTATAGAAGAGCATTACGGGCAAATTATTTCCTCTATAGAAAGCGCATACGCTTTGGACGGGCAAACCGCCGCTAATTTATATATGCATATGTGGATATACACGCACGGCATAGCCGTTTTAATTGCTACGGGGGTATGTAGGTTTACGCCCGTGCAGGTTTCGGAAATGCTTTCGCAGGTGTGCATTGCGCTTATTAAAAAAATTAAGACGGAGGGCAGTTTATGATAAAAGCCGAAAATTTAGTTAAAAGTTATAACGGTAACCAAGTGTTAAAGGGCGTTTCGCTGAAAATTGAAAACGGCGGGTTCGTAGTTATTACAGGAGCTTCGGGTTCGGGTAAGTCTACGTTGATGAACGTTTTGTCCGGGCTTGAACGCGCCGACGGCGGCATGGTCGAGTACGACGGCGAAAGTCTTAAAAACAAATCCGAAGCACAGTTAACCGAATTCAGGCGCAGAAAAATAGGTTTTATTTTCCAGCAATATTATCTATTATCCCATTTAAGCGTAGAAAATAACGTAAAAATGGGGGCGTACCTTGCCGGTAATAACGAATATTTAAGCGTGATTTCCGCCGTAGGATTAGGCGATAAACTGAAAAGTAAGCCTTCGCAACTTTCCGGCGGCGAACAGCAGCGCGTTTGCATTGCCCGCGCGCTTGCGAAAAATCCCGAAGTGCTTTTTCTTGACGAGCCTACAGGCGCTCTCGACGAAAGCACGGGGCGCGAGGTGCTAAATTATATTGCAAATTTAAAACGCGAGCGCGGTTTTACGCTTATTATGGTTACGCATAACCTTAACGTTGCGGAAATGGCGGAAACGGTAATAAAGATGAACAGCGGCAGGATAGTAGAAACGTATAAAAACGAAGCGCAGAAATCCGCTTACGAAATAGGTTGGTAAATTATGGTTGTAAGCGTTAAAGATACTTTAAAACTTGCGGGCATTTCAATAGTCTGTTTTTGCGCTGTGTTCGTATGTACGTTCTTTTTAAACTATTATCTCGACGTAATTCCTTTGAAAGATTTGGTTTCAGCCGAAACGAGACCGCTGTACGACGCGCAAATTGCCACGGCTAAGTTTACCACGGCAATAACTGGCGGGGTGCTGGGGCTTATCGCCGCAATTATGCTGGTTTTTTATATAAAACTGTATATTGACGGGCACGCGAAGCAGCTTGGTATTATCAAGGCAATGGGCTACCCAAACGGTAGAATTGCTGCGGGGTTTGCAGTTTTCGGAATTTGCGTTTTTATCGGTTGCGCGGCGGGTTTTTGCGCTGGCTGGGGCGCTATGCCTTTTATTTATAAAGAGCTGACGATAGCGGGAATGCCCGAAATAACAATAAACTTTCATTACGGGCTGTTGTTTGCGCTGGTTTTCGCGCCTTCCGCGGCGTTTGCGGCGCTTTCCTGCCTGTATGCGTATTTTGCAATGGGCGTGCCCGTTATGGCTCTTATCAAAGGCAAAAGCAAAAAAATAGTTAAAGAAAGCAAAAAAATAGAAAAGCCGCGCCCCTTTATGTTGCAAAACTGTTTAAGCACGCTTGCCTCTAAAAAATCGCTGGCGTTTTTCGTGGCGTTTTCGTGTTTTTGCTTTTCGGCAATGGTACAAATGGGGCTTGCTATGGAAGAAACGGTTACCGCTACAATGGGCTATATGATTTTGGGCATAGGAGTGGTGCTTGCATTGGTTTCGGCGGTTATGGCGGTAACTTCGCTTATAAACGGCAACGTAAAAAACGTTTCGGTAATGAAAGCTATGGGCTTTTCCTTAAAGGAATGCGTTTTAACCGTGCTTGCCGGATATGTTCCGTTTGCGGTGCTCGGCTTCGCGCTGGGAACGGCGTACCAATACGGGTTGTTACAGCTTATGATAAACGTTATATTTAAAAACGTAGGCGAAGTACCCGCATATTCGTTCAGCCTTTCGGCGTTTTTTATAACGCTTGCGGCTTTTATAGTGGCGTACGCCGCGCTAATTGCGGTTTACGTGCTTAAAATAAATAAAATACCCGTAAAGGAAGTAATGTTGGAAAACTAAATTTATACGTTGCGCCCGCTTTTCGGCAAATACAAATTAATATACTTTTATCAAAAAAGAAGCATTACAATTAAATTGCTTCTTTTTTTTGCGCCTATTTATTGTTTTTAAAATTCCATATTACCATAACGTTAGTGCAAATTTAGGAGGCGAACCTTGAAACAGTTAAACGGAATGCAAAACGACGTAAGATACCTCCGCGGAAGGGTGGACGTAAACTTTTACAGCGACGACTCAACCGATTCTTCAAGCGTAACCTGCCAAAATTCAAGCCTTCCGCATCTTGAAAATTATTTAAAACAAATAACGCAATCGGGCTTGGCGTTTTCAAACAAAGCGGCTGTTTTAAGCGGCAACGTTGTAAACGCCGAAAACTGCAAACTCAACCGCGGCTATATTCTGTGCGGCGACGGCGGCGAAACCGACGAATTAACGCTGGGCTGGTACGGCGTGGAACAGTGCGACGCAAACGGAGCGTTTAAAAACGACCAAATTTTAACCCTGCGTTTTAGCAACGTGCGCGAACTTGACAATTTGGTAATTTGCGGCGACAACCTGCGCGGGGAATACCCGCAGGAGTTTGAAATATATTGCTACGCGGACGACAACGCTTCGGCGGTAAAAGTAGAATTTACCACCCGCAAACGCAAAACGCCCGTAGAGGTGGAAGGCGAAGCCGATTACCTCCGCAACGAAATAGTGGCAAGTTTCAATTACGTTACGGCAAAAAAGATAGAACTGCGCATAAAGAAATGGAGCGCGCCCGCAACGGTAGCTAAAATAAACTACCTTGCAAGCGAACGCGTAGAAAGCTACTTGGGCGATAAATTAAAATCCATAACCATAGTAGAGGAAAAAACGGGCGATACCGACAAACTTTCCTACGGGATAAGCAGTAACAGTTGCAGTTTTGAATTTTTAAACGAAAATAAACGCTTTTACTACAACAAGGGCTACTCAATGCTTATAAAAAACCGCAGAATATACCCGTATATCCGTTGCGGCGACGGCGAGTTTTCCAAACCCTTGGGCGTGTTTTATTCTGACGAATGGAAAATTGAAGACGGCAACCCCTACGTTTCTTGCAAAGCGTACGACGTTTTATACCCGTTGCAGGATTTAACTATAAACTACGGGGTGCAAGTAAGCGAAGTTGGGGGCGAAAAATACACTATGACCCCGTATATGCTCCAAACAATTAATCAAATATTTACTAAAGTATTTGAATTAATAAATATGCAAAGACGGGCTAACGGTATTTATAACAAATTAAATTACAGCTTGCGAATTGGCGAAATTGGGGAAAAAATAATACCTTTTGTATTAATTAAAGAAAAATCGGCTTGGGACGTTTTGCAGGACTTGGCTAACTTAACTTGCTCGTATATTTATTGCGATAGACAGGGTACGATTATTATAAAAAGAGACGACTTTTCCGGTTCTGTAAAATCGCACGAAGAAGCTAAAAATCTTTCCAGCATTAATCCCTCAAACTCGTTTTCGTACAGCTTACCTATTTTAAGCCAAACGGTTGTAAACTCTGTAAATACGGAATATTATGGCATATTAAAAGATAGTGACGTCGGTTCTAAAGAAGTTAGCGTAAAAGAATTTACAAAAAAGGACGGCAAGTTAATTGCTACGGTTAAACTTGACAAAATTTACGCTGTATTGCGTATTGGTTTTGTTACTAACGTAAAATCTTATAATATTTTAAGTTGTTCGTACGACAAAATTGAGCTACAGGTTGATTTGCAATCCAATATTACTGAAATTACGGTTGGTTTAAATTTTAATAGTTCTTTTTCTCTGGTTAAAAACTCTTTTACAAGCCAATCAAATACTATAGAAAAATTTGGGTTGAGAGAATTTAACTATAAAGCAGAAAATCTTATTTTCGACGTAAATGACTATTTTTGTAAATTGTGGTTAAACGCTTTAAATGAATATCTTGCTTCTGTGGGACAAAAACCTGTTGAATTGTTTGATTATAGACAAATCAGTAAAAAAATTCTTGAAAAATATGAACTCGGCGTAACTTACGTTGACGCCGAGTGGACGGGGGATTACGATTTGTCTTTGGGTACTCAGTTCTGCGGTAAAAGCCAATACGATGAAGACGGCATTGAAGAAATTTACGAGTGTATTTCAAGTGAAATAAAATACGGCTCGGGTTTCAGGCAAAAAATTAAGGGCAGGGAATGTTGCGAAATATCTCACGATAATTGCAATGCAGACTGTAACGGTTTTATTACGCGGTAACGGCTACGTCAAATACTGCGTAGGGCAAAACGCTTTCGTTGGATAAAGGATACCCAAAATAAAGAGCTTTATCGTGGTTAGCCATTACACCCGTTAAATTTTTTGTGTATTCTGAGCCTGTTTTT
>CAJTPJ010000002.1 GCA_910578145.1 uncultured Christensenella sp.
ATTTCGACTGCATAATTGCCGTTTTGGTTTTTCAAAGCGTCAATTTGTTGCTGTAATTCATCAATTAACTCGGCGTAGTCAACGTCGTCCGGTGTTAAGTTGGAAATTTGGTTTTTAAGGCTATCGTTTTCGGTTTTTAAATTATCGATTTGCTGTTGAAGTTTTGCCAAATCTTCGGAATAGTCTTTTCCCTCGTTGCAGGCGGAAGCAACGCCAACCGAGCAAACAAGGCAGGCAGTAATTAAAACGCAGGTGATAATCTTTTTAAGTTTAAGCATAGCTAACCTCATCAAAATTTAGTTAATTACATTTTATTCCAATTAAACCACCAAGTCAACTTTTTAAAAACAAAAACGGCGTGCCGAAATGCGAGGCAAGGTTTATATTGGAGCGTCAAAATCATAGCAGAAAATCATAGCGGATTTTGCAAAAAAGAATACTGTAAAAGGTGAGTGGTTTGATAAATACAAAAATGCAGTGTGGCTAAAATCGCAGCTCGTCTGCACGTTGCGCTTTATGCACGAAATCACATCGGGCGGTGATACGCCGGCTTGTATGTAAAGGTTTGAGAGAGGATAAGTAGAGTTCTTTTTAATATTGACAATACAGCCGTTATTTGCTAAAATAAAAACTGCGAAACAAAATTACATATATAAACACCAGTGGGCATAGTTTAGGTAGAACTATACCCTTATTGTTGTTTACAAATCCCGTTGGTGAATTGTAATTTTGTTGCGTAACTCAGCGATGAACGGTATATTCTGCGGTGCCGTCCTTGTATAGGGCGGCACCTTATTTTTTTACGCCTTCAAATAGATTTGGATTATTTGGACAAAATAGTAATGTCGTATTGACGGGGTAATTCTTTATTAATAAACTAAAAATGAAAATAACTATCAAGAGTTGTTTGAAACGAGGGATACAGAATATGGAAATAGCTTTACAAATGGACTTTATGGAAGATAAGAATTTAAAACTGAATATCGAAAAAGTAGGACAGGAATTCTGTAATCCCCAGAAAAAAGCAACAAATTGTCTGCGACCTTGTTACGCATTGCATTTTGTATTATTCGGCAAAGGGTCGCTTATCGACGGAAACGGCAAAAGATACGAATTGGGAAAAAACGACGCGTTTCTTTTATATAAAGATGAGAAGTACAGTTATTTCCCCAATGAGCAGGACCCTTGGTTCTATATTTGGGTGGGGTTCAGTGGCGCGGGAATAGATGAGTTTGTGTCCCTTTGCGGTTTTGAAAAGGATAATATAAAAAAACACATAGTCGATTTTAACGATTACGTAACGCTTATGCGCAATATGTATGACTGTTTCGATGCGAGCGAAGTGCAGTCGCTCAGATGTACGGCGTATTTACTGCTTATTTTTGGGGAATTTATCGAGCGCGAGATTGCCGCTTAAACGCCGCAACGAGATATCAGGCAAAAAAAACAACTTAGAAATATCCTCGTTTACATTAACAATAACCATATGGCACCGTCTTTAACGACAGAGGCGATTGCGCAGTTGCACGGTATGTCGGTGCGCTCTTTAAACAGATTGTTTTTAGAAGTGCTAAATATGACTCCGATTGAATATCTGAACGCTTACCGCGTTTCAGTGGCGTGCGAGGGAATCCAATTATGGAATCCGAGTATGGTTGAGGTCGCAAAATGGGCGGGATTTGAAGACGAGGCTTATTTTTCACGGGTGTTTAAAAATATAAAGGGTATGTCGCCGCAGGAGTATAAAAAGAAAGGAATTAAAGGCGACGCTTGGATATGACCATAATTATATTCTTAGCGGTGAACTCGCCGCTCACGTCGAAAGCGAAGTTACGGGTATAAAAATGGACGTACACACGGATATGCCTTGTTTACAATTCTATTCGGGTGGGCAACTTAACGGCGTTAAAGGCAAGAGTGGCATTTACAACCAATATGCTGGTTTTTGTTTAGAACCGCAATTTTGTCCTAATGCTGTAAATATGCAAGGCTTTGAAAAGCCTACATTAAAAGCGAGCAAAATTAAAAAGTATTATATACGATATAAAATAGGTAATTGATTAGCTTTTTGAATTTTTAGACGAATATTACGGCGATTTGTATTACGGGCGACAACATAAAATTTCAACCGATTTTGCACCGATAAAATTATTAAAACATTGCAGAAAATACAAAAAACCGTCATTTCTGACGGTTTTTTTGGTACTCCCGGCGGGAATCGAACCCACAACGGCCCCTTAGGAGGGGGCTGTTATATCCATTTAACTACGGAAGCAATTTAAAAACAAAAAATTAAAGCGAGCGAATAACGCCCGCTTATTTTTTCGTGCTTACGCCATTGCGTTGAGCTTCTTCGCAAGACCGGATTTTTTGTTAGCAGCGGTGTTCTTTTTAAGAACGCCTTTTGATACCGCGCAATCAATGGTAGAGCAAGTGGTAGGGAACAATTCCTTTGCCGCTTTTTTGTCGCCGCTTTCAACCAACGCGAGGAACTTTTTAATTTCGGTTTTAACTTCCGATTTAATAGCCTTGTTTCTTGCGGTTTTTTTAGCGGTTACAAGTACTCTTTTCTTTGCAGATTTTATATTAGGCATTTCCTATCTCCTTTGGATACTGAATTAACTTTAATTTCTAAGTAATTTTATCATAAAAAATACGGCTTGTAAACTGTTTTTAAACGGCTTTTTACAAATTTTTTAATATATTTCAACAATTCAAAATATTTATATATAGTAATGGATTTAACGCGTACTTTGGGTCCCGTTTGCTTTTTTGACAGCGGTACGGGCGGACTTAATTTAACTTATGAATGCCGCAAACGCTTGCCCGATATGAAATTTATTTATTTTGCGGACAACTATAACGTGCCGTACGGAAGTATGCCCGACGCAAAAATTTTAAACGCGGTAGAAAAAGTATTTTTAAAAATTCAGGAATACGAGCCGTCCGCCGCCGTAATAGCGTGCAATACCGTAACTGCCAAATGCGCAACATACTTGCGTAAAAAATTTTCTTTTCCTATTATAGGAATCCAGCCGGCGGTAAAGCCTGCAGCGCAATGCGGCGCAAGGTGCGTAGTGCTTGCAACACCCGTAACTGCCGCAAGCGCCGAAGTTAATGATTTGGTGCAGAATTACGGCAACAACCGCACGCAGGTGGTCGCCTGTCCCGATTTGGCGGCGTATATCGAGCGGAATATCTTTTGTCTTGACGATAGTCGTATAATTGAGTTATTGCCAAAAATAAAGGCGGATAGTATAGTGCTTGGCTGCACTCACTATATTTTTATAGAAGAACAAGTAAAAAACTACTATAACTGTCCCGTTTTCGACGGTATTTCTGGCACTGCCGCGCGGCTTTGCAGCGTATTAGGGAAAACCGACCACCAAAATGACAATCACTGTGATTTTTTGAATAATATCGCCTTTATCGGTGGCGACGAGGTTAAAAACCGACGGGTTTTCGAGCTTTTGTGTTCCTAAAACGGAATATTGTCGGGGAAATAATTCCCACAAAATCCCAAAAAATTCCTTAAAAAGGGTTGACAATGGTTGTTTAGGGTGGTATAGTGTATATATCAACCTACAAAAGGCAGTATTTATGTTTTATCTTACGGGTGAATACAATCACCAAATGGACACAAAAAACAGAATACGTATTCCCAACAAGCTGAAAGGCGAGGAAAGGGGGCTCTATTTTTCAAAGGGCACTAATAACTGTCTTTTCGTATACTACGAAGCGGAGTTTAAGGCGCTTATCCAAAAACTTGAAGAAAATATAAAGATGAGTGACAGCGACGGGCAAATGGCTTTAAGGGTGTTTGCAAAATCGTTTACCTGGGTTGAGGGCGACGCGCAGGGCAGAATGATTCTTCCCTCCAAATTAAAAGAATACGCTAAAATAGATAAAGATATAGTGATATGCGGCGCAGGTTCACACGTGGAAATATGGGCTAAAGAAGTTCACGACAAGTACTTCGCTGAAGAGGACGACAACTTCGACGACCTTTTCAAAAAGCTGGGTATTTAATATGGATTTTGCGCATATCCCCGTAATGTTTGAAGAGTGTTTGCAAGGGCTTAACCTTAAAGACGGCGGAATTTATTTCGACGGAACGATAGGCGGTGCGGGGCACTCGTACGGGATTTTAAAGCGTACTTCGCCGAGCGGACGGCTTATCGCCACAGACCTTGACGACGACGCGATAGCGGCGGCAAGCAAGAGGCTTGATGAGTTTGACGGAAGATTTAAAATTTACAAATCCGATTACAAGCAATTTGAAAACGTGTTTTCAGCCGCGGAAATTGATTTAATAGACGGTGCAATCCTCGATTTCGGGGTTTCAAGCTGGCAGCTTGACAACAAAGACAGAGGATTTTCTTATATGAAGCAGGACGCGCCTTTGGATATGCGAATGGACGCGAAGCAACTGCTTACGGCGGAAAAGATTATAAACGAATATCCCCAAAGCGAAATTGCAAAAATTTTAAAAGTTTACGGGGAAGAAAAATTTGCATCCAATATTGCCGCAAATATAGTTAGAGCCCGCGAAAAAGGCGCTATAACTACCTGCGGCGAGCTTGTAAATATAATAGAAAACAGTATACCCAAAAAATTTCAACAAAACGGACCCGCGGCGAGAAAGAGTTTTCAGGCGATAAGAATTGCCGTAAACGGCGAACTCAACGGGCTTTACGATTGCGTCGTTAACCTTACCCGAAGGTTGAAAAAGGGCGGAAGGATTGTAATTTTAACTTTCCATTCGCTTGAGGACAGAATCGTCAAAGAGGCGTTTAAGTTTCTTGAAAAGGACTGCATATGCGACAAAAATTTACCCGTGTGCGTATGCGGAAAAAAGAAAGAAATTGAAATTATCACTAAAAAGCCTATAGTTGCAAGCGACGATGAGATGAAAAAAAATACGCGTTCAAAGTGCGCTAAACTGAGAATAGCAGAAAAAATTATCTGATTTTGTGCGATAAGGAGAAAATTATGGCAGTCGCAATTTTAGAAAGAAATGCAGATACTTTGCAGACCGAAAACTTACGCAAGACACAATTAAATAATTCCTATTCCGCGG
This sequence comes from uncultured Christensenella sp., assembly GCA_910578145.1. Classification (GTDB taxonomy): domain Bacteria; phylum Bacillota; class Clostridia; order Christensenellales; family Borkfalkiaceae; genus Coproplasma. The sequence continues at coordinate 5,081 of CAJTPJ010000002.1, forward strand.
TTATGACTGCGGACGAGCAGCATAATTCGCAGATTAGCGAGGTATATCAAAGACTTATCAACCCCAACGCTAAAATTGACGATATTCTTGGCCGTGCGCCCGTAGAAGAAGTTCAGAAGCCGAGGGATATATTTGCCGACAGACCTTATCTGGTTGAAAACGCAAGGGCAGACGCGGAAATATTTCGTGCGGACAGCCGCGTCAACCGCAGGGTTGTAGATATTCAGCCACAGGTTGTTGCAGAATTGGAAAGCGAGGAGGAGAACGAGGATTTACGTCCCACCCAAACCACTATCCAATACAAAACTACGGGAGTTCAAAAGACTTTTGAAGAGGGTAAAATAGAAAACGCGGGCGAGGAAAAACGCGCGGGTTTGTCTAAAAAAGAAAAAATTGTAATAGGCGCGGTTATCGGCGTTATAGTTGCAATGTTCGTTTTAATAATCGTCAACTCGGCTATTCTTTCGGGAATAACCGCTGACGTAAGCTCTCTTCAAGCGTCTTTAACTACTGTTAAGGCGTCGTACGCGGGCATAAGCGACGAGGTTAATTCTTTCGTTCAAAACGCCGTGAAAAACGCCGAAGAATTTGCAATTTTCTTAGGACTTGTAAAATAGCGTAAAGTGCGTTATTTAAAGCATATATGGGGGTCTATCACCATTAAAAAATTAAATAAAACGGGATTTTCCATAACTGTTTTACAAAAGAGGTTATTGTCAATGGGCTTGGCAATAACCTTTATTTTTTTCATTATTTTGGCGCGGCTTTTATACGTTCAGATAGCTTGGGGCTCGGACCTCGTGTTAAGGGCTACCGACCAGTGGAACAGGGAAATTCCCGTAGTAGCTTCGCGCGGGATTATTTCAGATAGAAACGGCGCCGTGCTTGCTGGTAACCGCACGACGTACAGTGTGTTTTTACGCCCAAACGCGGTTGCAAACAAGGAGTATACCGCTACGGTGCTTAGCGGAATTTTTTCTATAGACCCTAAAACCATACTCGATAAATTGCAATCGGGCAAAGTTTCAGAAATTACCGTTGCAAGACAGGTGAATAAGGACTGTATTGAAAAACTTGTGGAATGCGATTTACTCGGCGTTTATTATTCGCGCGATAATTCGCGGCAGTACACTTTTAACGACGCGCTTTGTCAGGTTCTCGGCTTTACCGCAAACGACGGAACGGGGCTTTCGGGAATAGAAAAGTATTACGACAATATTCTTGCCGGTGTGAATGGCGAAATCACCTATACTACCGACATAGTGGGCAACGAAACGGCAGACCCCGTCGTGGTGTATAGCGAAGCGAAAAACGGCAGTGAAATAAGACTTACGGTGGATATAGATATCCAACTTGCGGCAGAGGACGCAATGAAAAGCGTGTATACCTCCAGCGGCGCTAAAGCAGTGTCTTGCGTGGTGTTAAATCCGCAAAACTTTGATATATTGGCGCTTGTAAACTATCCGTCGTACGATTTAAACGACGTTCCGCGCGACGATAAGGAAATATTAAACGCGTATTCGAGAAACGGTATTGTAAGCGATATTTACGAGCCCGGTTCAACATTCAAAGTGGTTACGGCAGCGGCTAATTTAGAAGAATATATGCGCGGAAACTCAAAGGCGTTTTCACCCTCGTATATTTTCAACGGCAGCCGTACGCGCACCGTAGACGGCACTAAAATAAAATGCTGGTCAGACCATTCAAACGGCAAACATTCTAACCAATCGCTTGCCGACGCGCTTAACAACAGTTGCAACCCTTGTTTTACGGATATGGCGCTGTCGTTGGGTAGTGAAACTTTTTACGAGTATTTGCAAGCGTTCGGGTTTGGCAACGTTACGGGGCTGGACTTTAACGGTGAGGCATTGGGAATGCTTGTGCCGCAAACGGCTGTAAGAGATTGCGACCTTGCGCGCATTGGTTTCGGGCAAACGGTTGCGGTTACGGGCATACAGCTGGCGTGCGCGGTTGCGGCGGCGGTGAACGGCGGCAATTATTATACTCCGCATTTAATGAAAAACGTAATTTCTTCGGAAGGTAAAACTCTTTCGGAATATAAGCCGCTGTTGAAAAACAAGGTTATCAGCGAAAAAGCATCGTCTACGCTTGCGGCTATGCTTGAAGGGGTAGTTACCGAGGGCAGCGGTAAAAAGGCTTATATAGACGGCTATCGCGTGGGCGGCAAAACGGGTACGGCGCAAAAGTACGAGGACGGGCACGTTGCGCAAGGCAAATACGTTTCTTCGTTTTGCGGGTTTTTCCCTGCGAATAAGCCCGAATATCTTGCGCTTATCATCGTTGACGAGCCGCAGGGCACTTATTACGGAAGCGCGGTTGCTGCGCCCGTAGCAAAGGAAATTTTTGAAGATATAATAAAAATAAAAAATATCGAACGGTACTCATAATGAAACTCAGTCAATTATTGAAATACGTACAGGTTAAAGAAATAATAGGCAATACCGACGTGGAAATAAACGGAATTTGCACCGATAGCCGAAGCGTTAAAGAGGGCGATTTGTTTATTTGTTACGCGGGTGGAAAATACGATTCGCACAGGGATATGCTTGAAATAACGACGTTTGGCGCGGTTGCGGTAATCTGCGAAAAAAAGTTGGATTGCCCCGTAACGCAGATAATAGTGAAGGACGGACGGGCACAGATAGCCCGCGTCGCGCAGGCGTTTTATAACTTCCCCGATAAAAAATTAAAAATTACGGGTGTGACGGGTACCAACGGCAAAACCACAACCTGCCATATGCTTTCTTCAATTTATAAAGCAAACGGAAATAGCGTGGGTGTAATAGGCACTTTGGGTATAAGCTATTGCGGTAAATTTATCGCCCCCGAACTTACCACGCCCGACCCCGTTTTTTTGTATTCGGTGCTTGCGGATATGGCTGAATGCGGAGTGGAGTACGTGTTTATGGAAGTTTCCGCGCACGCGCTTTATTACGATAAAATTTACGGTATAGAATTTGAAACCGCCGTGTTTACCAACTGCACGCAAGACCACCTTGACTTTTTCGGTAATATGCACGACTACGCGGCGGCAAAAAAATTAATGTTTAAGTCTGGAAGATATAGAAACGCCGTTATTAATTCGGACGACGATTTGGGCGTGGCGCTTATTTCAAGCGTAAAAAACGCCGTAACTTACGGGCTTAAAAATCCCGCCGACGTTTTTGCTGTGGATATCAATGAAAGTGTGGACGGTACTACTTTCGTTTTAAATCTTACGGACGAATTGTATGAAATAAGGTTAAATCTGCCCGCCGTGCACAACGTTTATAATGCAATGGCGGCGGCGGCTTGTGCGAAATTGTCCGGCATAAAAATAAGCGTGATAGCCAAGGGGTTAAGCCAGCTTAAAACGGTTTCGGGCAGGCTTGAAAAGGTGGCTAAATTCAACGGCGCGGATATATTCGTGGATTTTGCTCACACCCCCGACGGGCTTGAAAAATCGTTGCAGTCACTAAAAAAATTATGTAAGGGCAAACTTTACTGTCTTTTCGGTTGTGGCGGCAACCGCGACAGAAGCAAACGTCCGATAATGGGCGAAACGGCGGCAAAATACTCTGATTTTTGCATAGTCACTTCGGACAATCCGCGGTTTGAAGACCCGTACGACATAATCAGCGAGATAGAGGCGGGCATTAAAAAAACGGGCAAGAAATACGTTACGGTCACCGAACGCGAGATAGCAACCGAATACGCTATAAGGCTTTTGGAAAAAAACGATATTCTGCTGGTGGCGGGTAAGGGTGGAGAAGATTATCAGGAGATAATGGGTATAAAGCACAGCTATAACGACAATACAGTAATAAAAAACATAATCGGCGATTAAATGAAAACTATATTTATAGCGCTTTTAAGCGCGTCGCTTGCCTCGGCGCTGCTTATGCTGGCTTTACTGCCGCTTTTAAAAAGGCTTAAAGCGGGGCAGTATATTTTAGGCTACGTAAAAGAACATAAAAACAAGAGCGGAACGCCCACTATGGGCGGTCTGGCTTTTATTACGGCAATTATTATAGTAAGTTTTTGCTTGCTCGGTTTCAAAAGCGGCGAAGTCAATCTGACCTTGACTATAACCGCCGGATTTATGGTGGTGGGTTTTTTAGACGATTTTCTTAAAATCTACCGCAAGGAAAACGAGGGGTTAAAACCTTACCAAAAAATAATTTTTCAGGTGGCAATAGCTACGGTTGCTGCAATTTTTTGCTATTTAAACGGCAAAACGCAGTTAAATATCCCGTTTGCGGGAGTTTCCGTGGATATAAAGTGGGGAATTATCCCGCTTGTAATTTTTATATTTATCGCCACGGTAAACTGCGTTAATTTAACCGACGGTTTGGACGGGCTTGCGGGCGGGACAAGCTGTGCTTATCTGCTCATTTTGGGCGTTATGCTGGCTATGAAAGGGGTAAATTCCGCGCTGTTATGCTTTGCGGGATTGGGAGCTGTTGCCGCTTTTTTAGTGTTTAACTCCAACAAAGCCGCAGTGTTTATGGGGGATACGGGCTCGTTGGCGTTGGGCGGTTTTATATCCTGTATATCCGTTTTTTCAGGCAATTCTCTGTATATTCCGATAATTGGCGTAATGTTCGTAATTTCGGGAATATCCGTCATCGTACAAGTCATATATTATAAACGGACAAGGCGTCGCGTGTTTTTAATGTCGCCCATTCATCATCATTTCCAGATGAAGGGGCATACGGAATGTAAAATTTCTTACGCTTATTTCGCGCTGACTTGCTTAGTCGGAATAATATGTTTGATTTTTTGGTGAGGTAGTATGTATTTTAAAGGTCAGAAATTTTTAGTAGCGGGTATGTCGGTTTCGGGTGAAAGCAGCGCCCGCTTTTTGCTTGAACGCGGCGCGGAAGTGTATATTTACGACGACGTGGTAACCGACAAAATCAACGGTATTATGTCTGAGCTTTCGGGGCTCGGCGCGCACGTAGTTACGGCGGATACGCTTGACGCTGCTACCGTTAAATGTGATATTTTGGTTTTAAGCCCCGGTATTCCCATAGATAACGTTTTACCCGTGGCTTTCAGAAAGCAAGGCAAATCGATAATCGGCGAAGAAGAGCTTGCGGCAACGTTTTTGCGCGCCGCTTCGGTTGCGGTTACGGGCACCAACGGTAAAACCACTACGGTTTCAATGATAAACGAAATGCTTACCGCGGCGGGTAAACGCAGCGTGGCTTGCGGCAACAACGGAAATCCGCTTATCCGCGAAGTTGAAAACCTTTCGTTTAACGACTATGCGGTAATAGAAATTTCTTCATTCCAGCTTGAAACGCTTACAAGCCTGCGTCCGCACGTGGCGGTAATAACCAACATTACCGAAGACCATTTAAACCGTCACTACAATATGGAAAATTACATATTTCTTAAATCTAAAATTTTAAGAAACTTGCGTGAAAGCGAATACGCAGTTTTAAACTATGACGACCCTATCGTTAAGGCTTTTGCCACAAAAACCAAGGCCAAAGTAATTTATTTCTCTATGCAGTCGAGGGTTAACGGAGCGTATTTCGAGAACGGAAGCGTGTATTTCAACGGCGAAAAATATTTTGATTTGACCGATTTAACTTTAAACGGCGTACATAACGTTTATAACGCGCTTGCCTGCGTGGCGGTTGCGGGTATTTTAGGGTTGGACGCAAAGAAAGCGGGCGCGGCTATATGCGCTTTTAAGGGTGTGCGCCACAGAATAGAAACCGTGCGCGAAGTCGGCGGAGTTACTTACGTTGACGACAGCAAGGGCACCAACGTAGACGCGGCGCTTAAAGCCGCACAATCTATGTCTAATCCCACGGTAATACTTTTGGGCGGCAAAGATAAGGGCGACGACTATACTCCGCTGTTCGATGGGCTGGGTTCAAGTCCCGTGGTTCACGCGATTATTTACGGCGAAAATAGGTTTAAGATGCTTAACGCCGCTTTAAAGTCCGGATTTACCGCATTTTCGCTGTGTTCCGAGTTTAAAACTGCCGTCAAACTTGCGCAATTTACTGCTAAACCGGGGCAGTGCGTGCTTTTAAGCCCCGCAAGCTCCAGCTTTGACAGTTTCTTGAATTACGAAGAGAGAGGCGATGCGTTCAGGGAGATAGTAGAAAGTATAGATGAAAGGTAAAACCGATAACAAACCGCGCCGCGTTTCAGTGGCGCGGAAATACGGAAAAATTACTAAAGCGGGAGATATCCCGCTTTTAATTTGCGTAGTTGCAATGGCGTGTTTCGGTTGCCTTATGATTTATTCGGCAAGTTCTTACACGGCGAAAGTGGAGTACGGCGACAGCCTATATTTCGTAAAAAAACAGATTATAGGCGTCGTGCTCGGCGTGGCGGCAATGGTTGGCGCCAGCTTTTTACCGTATCAAAAACTTGCAAAATTTAAATATCCTGCAATCGGCGTGGCTGCCGTGCTGTTGTTGCTCGTATTCGTACCCGGCGTGGGTATTACCAACTACGGTGCCACCCGCTGGATAGGTTTCGGCGGAGTTACTATACAGCCTTCGGAAATTGCAAAATACGCGTTTGCATTGTTTGCGGCGGCATACTTTGCCAAAAATCACGAAAAAGTGAAAACGGTAAAGGGTGTTTTACCCGTGCTGGGCGTGGGGATTGCGTTTTGCATTCTCATAATCGTAGAGCCGAATATGTCCATCACTATGTGCGTGGGTTTGCTTATGCTGGGCATAGTGTTTTTAAGTGGAACCAATTTAAAAACTTTCGCCGTAATTTTAATTCCTTTTGTTATAGCAATTCCCGTGCTTATAATTCTCGAACCGTACCGCCTGCAAAGGTTAAGCGCGTTTTTAGACCCTTGGGCTTCGCCCAAGGACGAAGGCTACCAGCTAATACAGTCGCTTTATGCGCTGGGTAACGGCGGGCTGTTTGGAACGGGGCTTTTCAATTCCACGCAGAAATACAGGTTTTTGCCTTTTGCCGAAAGCGACTTTATTTTAGCTATTATGGGCGAAGAGCTGGGCTTTTTGGGGCTTACGCTGTTTTTTATGGTTTGCGGGTTTATAATTTACAGGGGCTTCAAAATAGCCAAAAATTGCACGAACAGATTTGGATTTTTGCTTGCGGCGGGGTTTACGCTGGTGTACGGCATACAAGTTGTCATAAACGCGTTGGTTGTAAGCGGCACTATACCGCCGACGGGTTTGCCTTTACCGCTGATAAGCAGCGGCAATACTTCGCTTATAATTACTATGGCTTCGATGGGTGTTTTGTACAACATTTCAAGGGGTAACAACGCGGATTTGAGCGGTCATATAATGGATTAGGGGCAAAGTAAACTAATTTTTTGCCCTATATTTACTATTCGGAGTCAATATGGAAAAATACATAATTAACGGAGGAAACAGGCTTTACGGCAGCGTTGAAATCCAAACGGCTAAAAATTCCGTTCTGCCTGTGCTTGCGGCTACCGTCCTGACGGACGAAAAAGTTAGAATACTGAACGTTCCCAATATAAGCGACGTAAAGAATATGGTAAAAATTCTTACGCGGCTGGGTTGTAAAGCCGTGTACGACGGCAACGATTTGGTGGTGGACGGCTCTTCTGCGGACTGTTACGAAATTCCAAGCGAACTAGCCCACGAGTTGCGCTCGTCGGTTTTTTTGCTCGGTTCGGTAATATCCCGTTTCCGTATGGCGAAAATTGCCTATCCCGGCGGTTGCGACATAGGTTTAAGACCGGTAGATTTACATCTCACGGGTCTTAAAAAACTTGGCGTTGACATAACGGAAGAAAACGGTTACATAATTTGCAAATGCGAAAAATTGCGCGGCACGGAAATTATGCTTGATTGCCCCAGCGTAGGCGCAACCGAAAACATAATGCTTGCCGCGGTACGCGCGGACGGAACTACTGTAATTAAAAACGCTGCGAGAGAGCCCGAAATAGAGGATTTGCAACGGCTTTTAAATCTTATGGGTGCAAAAGTGCGCGGTGCGGGAAGCAGCTCGGTAATAATCGAGGGTGTGGAAAAGCTGAACGGCTGTGATTTTTTGCCTATTCCCGACAGAATTGAAGCTGGTACTTTTCTCGTGGGCGCGGCTATGTGCGGCGGCGAAGTGGAGCTTAACCGCGTGTGTGCTGAAAACGTAAGCTCACTTTTACATAAACTCAGGGAAAACGGTTGCAAAATAAGTATAAATAATGATAAAATAATATTGGAAAATCACAAAAGGCTAACTTCGGTGAAGAGTATAGAAACTCAACCATACCCCGGGTTTCCCACTGATTTGCAGGCGCAGATAACGGCTTTATGTTGCGTTTGCCGCGGGCATTCTATAATAACGGAAAATCTTTTTGAAACCCGTTTCAAGTACGTGCCCGAATTAAGGAAAATGGGTGCGGACGTAACGGTGATAAACCGCAACGCGTTCGTGCGCGGGGTGGAAAGGTTTAAGGGAGCTACCGTGGTTGCTCACGATTTGCGCGGTGGCGCGGCGCTGGTGCTTGCAGGGCTTGCCGCCGAGGGCAGAAGTGAAATTTTGGATATTTCCCACATAGACAGGGGATACGGCTCGTACGAGTACAAACTACGCAAGTTAGGCGGGGATATCGTAAGAGTTTCGGTTTAAGGTATGAAGTACGTAAGAAAAATTTCGGTTTTGATAATGGCGTTCGTGCTTTTGGCGGCTATCGCCATAGGAACGTGCGTAATCTTTTCGGTAAGAAACGTAAACGTTTCGTATATCGGCTATTCCGACGGCGAAACGGAAAATTCTTTAAAAATAAAAACCGAAGTGCTTGGTCGCTACCGCGGCTCGCTAATGGCTTTCGTCGATGAAGAAGGCGTGCGCGGACTTTTGGACGACGGGTACGTTTTAACCGGATTTGAAAAGAAATATCCCTGCACCGTAAATATAACGGTAAAGGAAAGAAGGGAAACGTTTGCCGTTAAAGACGGCGACGGGTATAAAACTTACGACGGCGACGGTGCGTTTATGCGTCGCGCGGAAAACTTTTTAAACCCTGCCGATAATTCTCCAAATTTAATTTTAGAGGGCGCGGCGGACGACGCAGACGTTAAAAAGGCGGCGGGCGTGTGCGCAATTTTTGCCGAAGAATTTTCATCGCTGCGTTCGTCTGTGGAAACAGCAAGTATTATAAAAGCCGTTTCGTCCGTGGATAGTGACAAATTCGTTTTCGCGCTAAGGTGCGGAATCGTTTTGGAAATAGACGACTATGAAGTTTTAACACGTGAAAAAATAGCAAAAACGTTTGAAGTTTTTTCTTCGCTTACGGGCGAACAAAAACTTAGCGGGGCTATATACGGTTACGTTACAAACGAAGGTTGCGTAAGGGCAACTTACAATAAAAATGCTTAATCAAAAGCGGCGCGCGGGCGTCGCTTTTTTTGTTTTATTTTGTTGACATTGGGCGCGTGTTATTATATAATTAATTATATAATAGAGAATGGGGTTTCGCGTATGCGTTCAAACTGTGTGGCGGTGTTGGATATCCGCTCTTCCGAGATGACCGCTTTGGTAGGGGAGAGAGGCGTAAACAATACCTTTATAATCAAAAGCAAGTATACTTGCACATACGACGGGTACGCAGAAGGCGAACTTATAGACGCGGAAAGTTTTAAAAACGCCGTGGCGGAAGCTGTTAAAAGCACGCTTTCCGCCGCTGCAAACGTAAAAAACTTTTTCGTGGGGGTCCCCGGTGAATTTTTGCGGCTGGTAAATTGCGATAAAATTTTAAGTTTTTCGTCGGCAAAAAAAATTAATTCGGGCGACTTGGCTGTTTTAAAAGACGCATGCGCGCCTGCAAACGACGAAAAATGGCAAACTATCCGCCACGGCAGCTTGTACTACGTATTGTCGGACAAGCGTAAACTCATAAATCCCGTAGGCTCGGTAAGCGACAGCTTGCAAGGTAAATGTTGTTTTTACCGTTGTAAGGTTTCGTTTATAGAAATTCTTAAATCGATATTTTCAAGTTTTAAAGAAATATCTTCGGTAAACTTAATTCCGTCGGTATATGCGGAAGCTAACTATCTGATTGAACCTGAAAAGCGCGACGAGTGCGCCGTATTGTTCGATTTCGGGTACATTTCGTCAACGTACAGCGTGGTATGCGGCAACGGGCTTTTATACAGCGAATCCTTTTCGGTTGGTGTAGGTCACGTGGCGTTTTATCTTATGACCGAGCTGGATATACCTTTCGAGGTAGCGCAAACTTTTCTTTCAATGATAAATCTCAACGCTAAGGAAAAGTTAAACTCGGTTGAAGAATGTCGTTACGGCGGCGAAAATTATTCATTCCCTACCTCGGTATTAAGAGATTTAATTCGCGAGGGGTTGGACGGTGTATGTGAAACGATTGATGAGTGCCGCCGTAATTTTACGGGCAGAAATATAGACGGGAAACCTATTCTCGTTACTGGAGAGGGAATAAAAGTTATAAGAGGCGCTGCCGAACATTTATCAGGCAGGCTTGTAAAGGGCGTAGAAGTAATCGCGCCGAAGGTGCCGTATTACGATAAACCGCATTTTTCTTCGGTTTTAAGTCTTTTAGATGCGGCGCTTAACGATTCAAACAAATAACGGAGGTTAAATATGTTTAACGATTTACAGGGTATAGGCTCTATGGGTATAACGGGGCGTGCCAAAATAAAGGTAATAGGCGTGGGCGGCGCGGGTAACAACGCCGTTAACAGAATGCTTGAAGCGGGCATTAACAGCGCCGAATATTACGTAGTAAATACCGACAGCCAAATACTTACGCTGTCGCCTTGCGAAAATAAAATTCAGATAGGCAGCGCGCTTACCAAAGGGCTTGGCGCCGGCGCCGACCCCGAAGTGGGCAGGGCGGCTGCGGAGGAAAGCAAGGATATGCTTACCGACGCGGTTAAAGGCACCGACCTTTTGTTTATCACCGCGGGAATGGGCGGCGGTACGGGCACGGGCGCCGCACCCGTAATTGCAAAAATTGCAAGGGATTTAAAAATTTTAACCATTGCCGTAGTTACCGAGCCGTTTAGTTTCGAGGGCAAAAAGCGTATGGAAAACACGGCTAAGGGATTGGACAACCTTAAAAAATACGTCGATACCCTTATCGTTATCCCTAACGATAAAATTAAAACGGTGGTTGCAAAAAACACCGCTATAACCGAAGCGTTCCGCGTAGCCGACGAAATACTTAAACAGAGCATAAAGGGGCTTACCGAGCTAATAGTTAACCCTGCGCTTATCAATCTTGACTTTGCGGACGTAAAAACTATTTTAAAGGATACGGGCATCGCGCATCTCGGCGTTGGCGTTGCAAAAGGCGACAACAGAATTATAGAAGCGGTAAGGGTGGCGGTAAATTGTCCCCTGCTTGAAACCACTATTGAGGGGGCGCGCGGCGTAATTTTAAACGTGGTTGGCGGACAGGATTTGACGCTTGACGAAGTGACTGATGCGGCGGAGCTTGTAAAAAGCGTAGTAGACGCTTCGGCAAACATTATTTTCGGCGCGAGGATAGACCCCAACGTGCAAGACGAAGTGGAGATTACGGTAATTGCAACTAATTTCCCGGGGTATGAAAACAGACCGCGCGACGAACAGCCCCGCGGATATGCTTCAAGACCTGTTGAGCAGGACGCTTATCCCAGAAGAATGACTGTAAACGAGCCGTACTATAAGTCGGTACAGCCGTTACAGCCCGTTCAACCTATTCAACCCGTTGAAAGGACTCCGTATATACAACCTATTCAATCCGTACAACCCGTTCAACCGATAGCGCCCCAGACGGTTGCTCCGCAACCCCAGCCTGCGCAGGAGGACGTGGGTATAGAGCGCAATAACGAAAAAAGCATACCCAAATTTGCGCAGTTATTAAAAAATTTCGGTAAAAAGAGAAACGACTGACAATTAAATATAAACAAAATCCCGTACGCTTTAGCGTACGGGATTTTGTTTTACAAATGCAGTATTATTTAACGGAAAACATTAAATGACTCATTTTTTAAGTTCATCATAGTAAGCCGTAAGGATTGCGTTCTTCAACAATTCGCGGGTCTCGGTGTTAAGTGGATGAGCAATATCCTTATAATCGCCATCATTAGTTTTTCTGCTCGGCATAGCAATAAACGCACCGTCCGCAGCTTCGATAATTTTAATGTCGTGAACCACGAAACATTCGTCGATGGTAATCGAAGCAACGGCTTTGAGTTTATTGTCATCCTTGTTAACTAACCTGATTCGTACATCTGAGATTTTCATTACAACCACCTTCCAGATTATACTTTCATTGTTATTATTGTACAATAAAAGAATAAATAATACAACATTTATTTAAATATTTTTCTGTAATTTTACAAAAAATATTTAAATTTGTGCTAATAAGCCAAAATTTTTAATACAATTTACTATGCGGAAAGTATTTTGGGATAATTTTAACAGCGTTTACTTTATAGGTGTGGGTGGAGTAAGTATGAGCGGCTTAGCGTCTTTTATGCTTTTGCTTGGAAAAAAGGTGGGCGGCTGTGATATTGTTTCTAACGAATATGTCGAGAAATTGCGTTGCGACGGCGCGATAATAGAGGACGGCAACGCGGCAACCACGGTTGGAAATTACGAGCTTGTCGTATATACCGACGCTATAAGAGGCGACGACCGCGTTTTACAGGAAGCAGACGCTTTAAATAAAAAAATTCTTTCCCGCGGGCAATTTCTTTACGAGGTAAGCCGCGGATTTAAAAAGGTGATTGCGGTTTCAGGCTGTCACGGTAAAACTACAGTTACGGCAATGCTTGCGCACGCGTTCAGTTTTGTCGGTTTACCGTTTACTGTGCACGTTGGCGGGCGGGATAAAGATTTTGGCAATTTCCACACGCAAGGCTTAGATTATTTTATAACCGAAGCGTGCGAATACAAAAAAAATTTTCTCTTATTAAAACCGGATATAGCGGTGGTGTTAAACAGCGACCCCGACCATTTGGAGTGCTACGGCAGTGCGGAAAATTTGTTGGCGGCGTACAGGAGATTTGTCGGTTTAGCGGAAATTTCGGTAACGCCCTACAATGACGAGGTGGCGGGGGATATAACTTTCGGTTACGATAAGCGCGCGCATTTTTCTGCCGAAGGAATAATTTGCAAAAAGGGTTTTTATTCTTTTACCGTTTGCGAGGAAGGAAAGCCGCTTGGAAAAATAAGGCTTAACGTTTACGGTAAACACAACGTTTTAAACGCTTTGGCTGTGGTTGCGGTTGCCCGCGCAGAGGGCGCTCCGTTTGAAAAAATTGCCGCGGGCATTGAAAATTTTAAGGGGGTGGAAAGGCGGTTTGAAAAGCTGGGGCGCGTTAACGGAGCGCTATGTATAGCGGATTACGCGCACCATCCCGACGAAATTAAAGCCACACTTGCGGCGGTTCGTAAAATTACCGAAAAGCGGCTTTTCGTAGTGTTTCAGCCGCATACGTATTCGCGTACGAAAAACCTGTTTAAAAGTTTTGTAAAAGTGCTTTCTCCGCTAAAAAATTTATTGATTTACCGTACCTTTGCCGCGCGCGAATATTTTGACGACGAGGGCAGCGCGCTTACTTTGTCGCAAAGCGTAAAGCGTTCGGTTTACGGCGACGACCCCGCGGATTTAATTGACTTTATAAGTCGGGCAGGCGCAGGCGACAGCGTAATTTTTCTTGGGGCGGGCGATATTTACGGGTTAGCGAAAGACGTTGTAAATAGTATGAATAATTATTAGTAAATTACTGCTTAATTTTTATTGCTCGGCATATATTACTTGCCAAAGAGGTTTGTTGTTTTGCATAAAATAAATAATTATGCAAAACTAATTAATAATTTAAAAATTAAAACGGCTTTTTTAATGAAAAAATTTTTCGGGCGCGCGCGCAAGTAGTGCGCCTATTTTGTTGTTATTTTAAAGTTTTAATGTTATAATAAGGAATGTACAACCTCTTGAATTTTAATGGAGATTTAACAAGTGAAAGAAAAAAGAAACAAGGACGGAGGAAAAAAATCGTATATACTCACGCGGGAAACGCTTGGTATGACTTTTTTGCTCTTTTCGGCGATTATATTTTTAACGTTACTTACGGGCAGCGCTGTCTTTGCTGGAATAGGTAAGGCTATTTGTACTTTTATGTACGGAGTGTTCGGTTACGGTTCGCTTATCGTTACCGTGCTTTTGGCATATTTCGGCGAGTGGCTTACCTTTGAAAAAAAGATTAAAATTTCAATTAAAAAAGCAGTTACCGTATCGCTTACGGTATTTTCTTTGTTTTTGCTTTTTCACGCCGTTTCTACACGCGGGTACGCGATGAACGGTTACGGCGCGTACATAGCCGATTGTTATAAAAACGCGCAAAACGGTTATGCCGGCTATACTTTCGGCGGCGTATTTTCAGCTATTTTCGTGTATCCCGTAGCCAAAGCCGGCGGTTTTGTTACGGCTTACGTAGTGTTTAGCGTGCTTACGTTATTGTTCGGGTATCTCGTTTTCCTTGCATTCAACGGCGCGAAAATTATTCCCCGTAAAAGAAGCGTGGAAAGTGCAAAAGAAACTCCTTCGGAAGCTATTCCCGTAAAATACGAATCGCCCGAACCCGTTAATACAGTTGGCGAAATGAATTCGGGTTACGCTTCCTACGGGCAACTTCCCACGCAACCCGTTGCACCCGTCGTTACGGAACAGCCTGCCGCCAATGACGACGTTTATTCGCAAAAAAATCTCGGGCGTAAAATTTTATTTGAAAAAGGCGAGTTTGCTGCGGAAAGTTACCGAAGAAATATGATTTTTAACGAAAATTCTTATTTCAATCACCCCGTTTCCGCGGAGGACGATTATCTTAAAAGTTTTTCCTTACCTAACAAAGACAAAAATAAACCTGCCGAAGTTAAAAGTTATACTGAAAATTATCAGCAGGAAATTTATAACCGCCCCGTTGGGTCTATGCCCGCCAGCTACGTTTACGGCGAAAAGCCTGTTGAAAACCTGCCCGTGGACAGCCCTGCGGTAAATTACGGCGCAACGCCGGAACCCGTGGAAAGTTATCCTGAAATTTGTCAGCCTGCGGACGAATACGACGGCTACGACGAAGTTGTAAACGAGCAATCGTCTTTCACGCAACCTGCGTTTGAGCAGCCGTCCGAGCCCGAAGTTCCTTTCGTTCCTCCCGTGCGCGAGCGCGGCGCCGTTGGGTTTAGCGACAGCAGCGATTCTTCTTCAGCGGAAGCATATCGCGGAGCGGTGGAAGAGCCTGAAAAAGAGGACAGCGACGAAATTTTTGGTATACTTTCGGGCGATTCTACGCGCGGCGAAAGAAAATCCAATATACGCGAACGCGGTAGAAGCAATTCCGAACTGTTTGACGACGAAAAAGAAGAAGTAAACGAAGTATTTACCAGAAGAACGCCACAGCCGATAGAGCCGAGAGGCGTGGTGCGCGCGCCCGAACCTGAGAAAACCGCGCCCAAGCCCGAAGAAAAGAAAGAGGAAAAGCCTAAGCATATTTGGAAGAAGTACGTCCGCCCTACGCTTGATTTGCTTGATAATTATCCCGAAAACGCCAACGTGAACACAGGCGAAATAGAGGATAACAAGCGCATTATCGTTGAAACGCTTGACCGTTTTAAAATTGCTTGCGACGTTGCCAACGTTACGATAGGTCCGGCAATTACGCGTTACGACGTGGTTATAGAAGACAAAACCAAGATAACTCAGGCGCTAAAATACAGGGAAGCCGTGGCAATGGCGCTTAGAAAGGACAATGTAAACGCGTACCTAAACTATTCGCGCGGCGCAATTTCAATAGAAATTCCCAACAATCAAAGAGCGATTGTAGGGCTAAAAAATATGCTTGCAAGCCCTAAGTTTATAAACAGCAAAACTAATTCGCTTACTTTTGCACTTGGTAAAAACGTTGAAGGCGAAGTCGTTTGCCCCGATATTACTAAAATGCCCCACCTTTTGGTTGCGGGTACTACGGGCAGCGGTAAAAGTATTTGTTTAAGCGCGTTGCTCGTAAGCCTTTTATACAAGTACGGACCTGAAGAATTGAGACTAATTCTCGTAGACCCCAAACAGGTTGAATTTATTTCGTACGACAAATTGCCGCACCTTATGATTAACGAAATTCTTTACGAGTGCGACAAGGCTATAAAAGCGCTAAATTGGGCAATAAAGGAAATGGAGCGCAGATATTCGCTATTTAAGGATATGACCGAGGCGGGTACGGCTACGAAAAATCTTGACGAATACAATGCTCATTTGCCTCAGGGCGAAGAAAAATTGCCAAAAATAGTAATAGTCCTCGACGAGTTCGGCGACCTTATGTTGCAAGCTAAAAAGGACATTGAAAGCCGTATAATAAAACTTGTACAAAAGGCGCGTGCGTGCGGTATTCACCTCATATTAGCCACCCAACGTCCGTCGGTTGACTGCATTACGGGTTTAATTAAATCCAACTTACCCACCAGAATAGGCTTTAAAGTAAACTCGTTTGACGACGCGCGCACGATATTCGATATCGGCGGCGCGGAAAAATTGCTTGGCAAAGGCGATTCGTATTTCCGCTCGGCGGAAAATCCCGACCTTACCCGTATACAGTGCTGTTTCGTGGACACGCACGAGGTACAAAAGGTTACCGATTTTGTAAAAGCCCATAACGAAACTTACTTCGATGAAACCGTTTCCGACTTTATAAACACGGTTGAACAAGAAGAAACCCCGCAAACCGCGCTTGGTGGCGACGGCGGCGAAGAAATGGAAACAAAAATAGACGATACTTTTATAAAGGCGTTGAAATATTGCGTAACCAGCAATCAAGCGTCCGTTTCTATGATTCAGCGGCGTTTCCCCGTGGGATATATCAAGGCTTGTAAAATTATCGATTGGATGGAAAATATGAACTATGTTACCCCGTCCGAAGGCTCTAAACCGAGAAAAGTTTTACTGTCAAGGGAAGAATTTTTCAACATTTACGGAGATATAGATGATTGATTTTACGGGTAAAAAGTTCGGGCTTATATCTCTGGGGTGCGACAAAAACCGCGTTGATTCGGAAAAAGCGCTGGCTATTATCTCTTCGCGCGGGGGAGTAATAACCAACGACGCCGAAGACGCGCAAATTTTAATTATAAACACCTGCGCGTTTTTAAACGAAGCGCGCAAGGAAGCTATAGAAACCGTGCTGGAATACGCGGCATACAAAAGCAAAAACCTTGAAAAACTTGTGGTTACGGGCTGTCTGCCCCAAAAGTTTGTGGGCGAAACTTTTCCCGCTTTGACGGAAGCCGACGTTTTTTTGGGCACTAACGACTATGATAAATTATTTGAAGCGCTTGAAAAGTCGTACGAAAGCGGGCGGGTCAATTTCGTTGGAACGGGCGACGGCAGCTGTGTAATCAACCGCGTTGTTACTACTCCGTTGCACTACGCTTATTTAAAAATTGCAGACGGTTGTAACAATCGTTGCACCTATTGCCTTATACCCAAAATCCGAGGTAGATACCAAAGTTATCCAATAGAAAAGTTATTGGAAGAGGTGGAAGCGCTTGGCGACGTTTCCGAGTTGATTTTGGTAGCGCAGGACGTTACCCGCTACGGCGTAGATTTGTACGGTCAAAAAAAATTAGTAGATTTTTTGCGAAAGGTGACAACGTGTGGCAACATTAATAGTGTAAGATTATTGTACTGCTATCCTGATATGATTGACGACGAGCTTATCGCGGAAATCAGGGACAACCCGAAAATAATTAAATATATCGATATTCCTTTACAACACAGCGAAGACGTAATATTAAAACTTATGAACCGCCCCGCAGGCAGG
The DNA here is from genome assembly GCA_910578145.1 of uncultured Christensenella sp. Classification (GTDB taxonomy): domain Bacteria; phylum Bacillota; class Clostridia; order Christensenellales; family Borkfalkiaceae; genus Coproplasma. The sequence goes on from CAJTPJ010000002.1 coordinate 22,897, forward strand.
GAGAAATATCTTAAACTTATTGAAAAGTTGAGAAATGAAATTCCGGATATTGCTATCCGCTCTACGTTTATTGCGGGATTTCCTACGGAAAGCGAAGAAAGTTTTGAAGGGCTTTGCTCGTTTATAAGGCAGGCAAAACTCAACAACTGCGGATTTTTTGCGTATTCGAGGGAGCCGGATACCGCGGCGTTTAAGTTAAAAGGGCAACTGCCGTATTGCGTAAAGAAAAAACGCGTTAAAAAGCTTTACGAAATACAGCGGGAAATATCGCGGGAAACTCTTGAAAAATTAGTAGGTTCAAGTGTGAAAGTAGTGTGTGACGGCATAGATTACGGACGCGGTTGTTTTGTTGGCAGAGCGTACTTTCAGGCGCCCGAAATAGACGGAAAGGTATATTTTAATGCCCCGTCTGCCGAGCAGGGCAAATATTATAAAGTTATTATAAACGGAACAGACGGTTACGACCTTTTCGGTCGCACGGAGGATTATTGCAATGAATAACGATAAGCAAATAGATAAAGAAAGCAGGGCTTACAAAATAGCGGCAGGTAAAGGCGTTATGAATTTGCCCAACAAACTTACCATTTCCCGTATGGCAATGATTCCCGTGTTTATCGTATTCTTTTACGTTAATTTCACCGCGCACTATTTCGTTGCGCTTGCGGTTTTCGGCATTGCCGCGCTTACCGATTTATTCGACGGAAAGATAGCCAGAAAATACGGGCTTGTAACTAATCTCGGTAAGTTTTTAGACCCTATCGCGGATAAAATGCTTGTATTAAGCGCGCTCGTTATTTTTCTTACTCGTCCTGAAGATTGTATAAGTATAAGCGGACAATTAGGGCTTATAATAATGAGTTGCGGCGTTGTAATTGTTCTTGCGAGAGAAATTATCGTAAGCGGTTTCAGAATGGTTGCCGCAAGCGAGGGTATGGTTATCGCAGCCGACGTGTTCGGTAAATATAAAACTGTTTTTCAGGACATATCCGTAGTTTTGCTGTTAATAAGCGCCGGCGTGTGCGAACTTACCGACCATATAGCAGGCTATATTATAAATTACGTAGGGCTTGCTTGCTTTGCAATCGCCGTAATTTTAACCGTTATTTCGGGTATAAATTATATTTATAAAAACAGAGAAGTTTTGAAAAAATGAATGAAAGCGCATACGACAAATCAAAAAAGAATTGTTTGCTTTGCTTCGGCAACAAAAAAGTAAATTTTTTTGATACGGCAATTAAAATTGCGGAAAGTTTTTCGTCTCAAGGCTATTATTTTGAAAAGACGGCGTTTATAGCGTTTAATAATTCGTTCGAGATAGTCGCCGCGCTTAAAGACGGGCTTGAAAATCACGAAAACCTTGTTATAATATGCCCGCAGTCTATGGAAAAAACTTTAAAAGATTTCGTAACCGCTTCGCGCGGGGGCGAATTTGACGGCTTAGGCGTTTTGAAGTGTGCGCAAAATTTCGTTTTTGTACTTTTAAGCGACTGCGTTAACCGCCTTACCGTTTCGGAAATTTGCGGATATTTAAACGAAAAATATCAAACGGAGTACGAACGTGCGTTTATAAGAACCGTAGGCGCGCCTAACGAGCTTTTGGACGAAGCTATTAAAGAGGGCAAAAGTATTTGCCCCGAGCTTGAATTTAACGTTAAAGCCAATTTCGGCGATTGCCGTACGGAGATAGTTTACGACAGTTCGGTTTCAAAATCGGCTTTCGACCGCGCTTATAGAGCGGTAGTTAAAAGATTGCAGGACTATATTTACGCGCTTGAAGATATTTCGCTTGCAGAGCGGCTTTATCACCTTTTAAAACTGCGTAGAATGAAAATAGCGGTTGCCGAATCGTTTACGGGCGGAGGAATAAGCGCGGAGCTTGTAAAAATTTCGGGTGTGAGCGAAGTTTATTTTGAGGGGCTTAACACCTATTCAAACCCGTCAAAAATCCAGCGGCTGGGCGTAGACGAGTTTGTGCTTAATACGTACGGCGCGGTTTCGCGGGAAACTGCGGCGCAAATGGCGCAAGGGCTTATAGCGAGCGGAAATTGCGACGTTAGCGTGGCAACTACCGGCATTGCTGGACCTAAAACGGATAATTCTAAAAAGCCCGTCGGTCTTGCGTATATTGCCGTGGGCAGTAGAGAAGGCGCGGACGTTTACGAGTTTAATTTCAGCGGTTCACGCGAGGAAATAACTAAAACCGCTATAAATTACGCGCTATATGCCGTATTTAAAAAGATTAAATAAAACCGTAAATATTACCAGAGGTATTTTAAATATGAACGAAGAAAAACTTAAAGCATTAAATTCAACCATTGCAATGATTGAAAAGCAGTACGGCAAGGGCGCAATTATGAAGTTGGGCGACACCAACGTAAACACCGACCTTGAAATTATACCTACGGGCTGTCTTTCGCTTGACCTTGCGCTTGGTATAGGCGGCGTGCCTCGCGGCAGAATTATGGAAATTTACGGGCCCGAATCTTCAGGTAAAACCACCGTAGCTTTGCACATAATTGCAGAAACCCAGAAAATGGGCGGAGTTGCAGCGTTTATCGACGCGGAACACGCGCTTGACGCGCAGTACGCCCGCGCGCTTGGCGTAAATACTAACGAATTGTACTTATCACAACCCGATACGGGCGAGCAGGCGCTTGATATTTGCGAATCGCTTGTGCGTTCAAGCGCGGTGGATATTATCGTAATCGACTCGGTTGCGGCGCTTACGCCCAAAGCCGAAATAGAGGGCGATATGGGCGACACGCACGTGGGTTTGCTTGCAAGGCTTATGTCGCAGGCTTTAAGAAAGCTCACGGCAATAACCAACCGCTCTAAAACTAGCGTTATATTTATAAACCAGCTCCGCGAAAAAGTGGGCGTTATGTTCGGCAACCCCGAAACCACGCCCGGCGGTAAGGCGCTTAAATATTTTGCGTCGCTTCGTCTTGACATAAGAAAAGCCGACGCCCTTAAAGGTGACGGCGGTATAATAGGTAACAGAACTAAATGCAAAGTAGTTAAAAACAAACTTGCGCCTCCGTTCAAAGTTGCCGAATTTGATATTATTTACGGCGAGGGCATTTCGCAGGAAGGTTGCCTTATTGACCTTGGCGTAGAGTTCGGCGTGCTTTCAAAAAGTGGTTCCTGGTTCAATTATAACGACGATAAAATAGCCCAGGGCAGGGAAAAACTGCGCGAGCATTTAAAGGCTAATCCCGAATTAAAAGCGGAAATAGAGGCAAAAATTAGAATAGCGTTTAAAGAAGCGTTGGATAAGAAGGACTAAATGAATTACGGTTTTGTAAAAGTGTGTGCCGCAACCCCCGAAATTAAGGTGGCGGACGTTACTTTTAATACAAAAAATATTATAAGAGCAATTAAAGACAGCGCGGCAAACGGCAGTCAGCTTACGGTTTTTCCCGAGCTTTGCGTTTGCGGCTATACTTGCGGCGATTTATTTAACCAAGCGGCTTTAATTAGGGCGTGCGACGCGGCGTTATCCGAAATACGCGAAGCCACCAAAGGTTTGAAAACGCTTGTGTTTATAGGCGCGCCCGTTGAGGCGGAAGGCAGACTGTACAACTGCGCTGTTGCCGTTAACAATGGTAAAATTTTAGCGGTAACGCCCAAAACTTATTTGCCAAACTACGGCGAATTTTACGAAAAGCGGCATTTTTCATCTTTAAATTTTGGCGAACGGCTTAGCGTTGACGTCGGCGGACAGTTAGGTGTAACGCTTTCGGCTACAACGATTTTTAAAGCGGAAAATTGCCCGTATTTCACCGTTTCGGCGGAAATTTGCGAGGATTTATGGGTGCCGAAATCCCCGTCTATCGAGCACGCTCAGGCAGGCGCAAACGTAATAGTAAATCTTTCGTGCAGCAGCGAAATTGCGGGCAAATCTGATTACAGACGAAGTCTTGTAAAAATGCAATCGTCTAAACTCGTTTGCGGTTACGTTTATTGTGACGCAGGCGAAGGTGAAAGCACTACCGACACGGTTTTTGCGGGGCATAACGTTATAAGTGAAAACGGTAAAATTATCGCTGAAAGCAACCTGTTTGAAACTGGATTGACGTACGGCGAAATTGACGTTGAGTTAATAGCCAACGAGCGCAGAAAGCTATCAGGCGGCTATTACGGCGAGGACGGATATTACGAATATTCCGAAATTTTATTTGAAACAAGCGATAATTTCGCAAAATTGAGCCGTAAATTTTCACAAACGCCATTTGTTCCAAGCGAAAATCTTATAGAAAGAAGCGAGCTGATTTTGAAAATCCAGCAAAAGGGGCTGGAAAAGCGGCTTAGACACACGGGCGTTAAAACGGCCGTTATAGGCGTTTCCGGCGGGCTGGATTCGTCGTTGGCGCTTTTGGTTACGGTTCGCGCGTTTAAAGCGCTTAATAAAGATTTAAAGGATATAATCGCCGTTACGATGCCCTGTTTCGGTACGACGAAAAAAACCAAAAATAACTCTTTAAAGCTGATACAAGCGCTTGGCGCAACCGCAAAAACTATACCGTTATCTGAAAGCGTAAAACGGCATTTTAAGGATATAGGGCACGACCCGAACGTAAGAAACGCAACGTACGAAAACGCGCAAGCGCGTATGCGCACGCTTGTTTTAATGGATATTGCCAACGAAACCGACGGTTTGGTTATAGGTACGGGAGATTTAAGCGAGCTTGCTTTGGGTTGGGCAACCTATAACGGCGACCATATGTCAATGTATGGCGTTAATTCGTCCGTTCCCAAAACGCTCGTTAAATTGCTGGTGGCATACGAAGCGGAGAAATTAGGCGGAGCGTGCGAAAAAATATTAAAGGATATATTGAATACGGAAATTTCGCCCGAGCTTCTGCCGCCGGATGAAAACGGCGGAATAGCGCAGAAAACCGAGGATATAGTCGGTCCGTATATTTTGCACGATTTCTTTTTATACTACGCGGTGCGGTACGGATTTGCGCCCGATAAAATAAGGTTTTTAGCTAAAAATGCGTTTGATGGCGTTTACGACTTGAAAACTATAGAAAAGTGGCTTAAAAACTTTTATACGCGCTTTTTTTCTCAGCAGTTTAAGCGTTCGTGCGTGCCCGACGGGGTAAAAGTAGGCTCGGTTAGCCTTTCGCCGCGCGGCGATTGGAAAATGCCTTCCGACGCCGTGGTGAAAGTTTGGCTGGATAATTTAAAATAATCAAAGCGGCGCAAGCCGCTTTTTTTATATAATTAAATTGACATTTTGCCGCGCGTGTAGTAAAATTATATACAGAATATAAACTACTCTTTATAGTCGTATATATTAATTATTTTCATCAGGAGGCTACAATGAACTTATTGGCATTTAGCAACCTGTTTCTGGCAATGTCCGGTCTTGAAATCGGGCTTTTAATCGGATTGATTATCGTTGCCGTATTTGCAGTCGGTGCGTTTTTCGTCGGAGGGATATTCAGACAAAAGAGCATTGATAAAGAATTGGGTACCGTTCAGGAAAGGCGCAACAAAATGATTGAGGAAGCGTCGCTTGAATGCAAATCTTTAAAAAAAGAGGCAATATTAGAAGCAAAGGAACAGGAACTGCAGTTAAGAAACGAGTTTGAAAAGGAATGCAGGGATAAAAAGCAGGAATTACAAAAACAAGAACAGCGCCTTGTCCAAAAGGAAGAAATCCTTGATAAAAAAGAGGATACGCTGTTAAAACAGAATAACGCGATAGAACAGCAGAAAAAAGAACTCGTAAACAAGGAAAACGAACTTAAAAAAACACAGGAAAAAGTCAATCATCAGCACGAACTTATGGTGCAGGAACTTGAAAAAGTTGCCCAGTTGACTAAGGAAGAGGCTAAAAAGCAGTTATCTAACGAAATTCTTGACGAAGCCCGCCACGACGTTGCGCTTCAAGTAAGAAACATAGAACAAACTGCCAAAGAAGAAGCTAATAACGAAGCTAAAAAAATTATATCGCTTGCCGTTCAGAGATGCGCAGCTGACCACGCTTCGGAAATAACTGTTTCGGTAGTGCCGTTGCCCAGCGACGATATGAAGGCAAGGCTTATCGGTAGAGAGGGCAGAAATATCCGCGCCATTGAAAACGCGACGGGAATAGAGCTTATAATCGATGATACCCCCGAGGTGGTAATTTTATCGGGCTTCGACCCCGTAAGGCGCGAAATTGCGCGACTCACGCTTGAAAAACTAATAACCGACGGTAGAATACACCCCGCGAGGATTGAAGAAACCGTTGAAAAAGTTAAAAAGGAAATGGACCAAGAAATCAAACAGTCGGGCGAAAGCGCAATGTTTGACGTGGGCATTTTCGGAATTCATCCCGAACTTATTAAATTACTCGGACGATTGAAATACAGGACGAGTTACGGACAAAACGTATACAAGCATTCAATAGAGGTTGCGCAGCTTGCGGGACTTATGGCTCAGGAATTGGGGCTTGACGTAAACCTTGCAAAGCGCGCGGGGCTTTTACACGATATTGGTAAAGCCGTAGACCACGAGCAAGAGGGCACGCACATTCAGTTGGGCGCCGACCTTGCAAAGAAATACAGAGAGAGTAATAACGTAATTAACGCGATTGCCGCCCACCACGGCGACGTTGAACCTAAAACGATAGAAGCGGTACTCGTTGCCGCAGCCGACGCTATTTCGGGCGCAAGACCGGGTGCAAGGCGTGAAACGGGGACTAACTACGTTAAAAGGCTTGAAAAACTTGAAGCTATTGCAAACAGCTTCCGCGGCGTTGATAAGTGCTACGCTATTCAAGCGGGCAGAGAGGTGCGCGTAATAGTTAAACCCGACCAGGTTGACGACGCGCAAACGCTGTTCCTTGCAAAGGATATAGCAAAGAAAATTGAAAACGAGCTTGAATATCCCGGACAGATTAAAGTTAACGTAATAAGGGAATACAGAGCCTCGGAGTTTGCTAAATAATAAAACCGCAAATAAAAAGCCTTCCTTTATGGAAGGCTTTTATAATGCCGCTATTTACTGAAAACGTAGAAGAGTACGGCAAACGCGGGAATATTTAAAGCAACTAATCCGGGTATTACAATCTTTGCCATAACGTCGCCGACAAGTGCAAAATTTACGTTAAGCAATACTGCGGTAACGAAAATAATCAAAATAGATATAATTGCAAGCACTATTGTAGTGGTTAAGTAGGAATTGTTTACGGGTTTACGCGTGGTTTTTCCAAAATCGGTAGTGGTAAGCACGCCGAAAATCAGCAACTGAGCGATAGCCGTAACTAAAATTACTATGGGATAACTTATTGCAACCCCAAGGTTTTCTCTAAATGCAAGGCTAAGCGCAAATTCTACCAACATAACGACCGCAATTATAAGCGAACATTTAAACAGGGTGGAGCCGCGATTATATTTCTTTTTCTTTGCATTGGTTATTATGTAATCCGAAGAAGAAACGGATAATCCGTCGGCGTTAGCCTTAGCGTTTGCGTCGTCGTATTGCACTACGGTAGCCGCCGTTTCGCGGGTTATCTGCGGTTCGGTTTTTTGCTGTTTAACCGTTCTAACGTACAAATTGTCAATCAAATTTTTGTAGTCGCGCTCGGTTTCGGGCTTTTTATTATAAATGAGTTTATCTGTATCAATGCGTTCGGAATAAGGGTTAGTGGGCGTTTCTTCGGGAGGTGCAATCGGCTCTGAAATCAGTTTCAAATAGTTTTCGTGAATTCTGCGTTCTTCGGTAAGCCTGTCGTGATAAACTGCGGCGGGTTGCTCAACGTGTTGTATTTGTTGCGGTTGTGTAGGCTGTTCAACTTCTGCTACGCCTGAAACGGGGGGAGTAGGTAGTGCAACAGTTTCCCGTACGGGTGCAACTTGCTCGGTTTCGCGTAAGGGAACGGGCTCGCTTTGCGGTTGCATAGAGGGTTGCTCGGCTATAGTTTCAGGTTGCTTTTGAAGTTGTTCGCTTACAACTTCTTCGGTCTTGCTCTCTTCGTTTTCAATTTTAACGGTGGGTACGCGCGAAGTCGAAGATTTAAGAATTTTAAAATCTACCGGCGTTGGAGGGGGTTGCGTAAAATCAAAGTTTCTGTCGGAAATAAGACTATCGATAACCGTCCTTGAATATTCCCACTCGTTTTGATTTTTTTCCGTTATTTCCCGCCCGCTTTCCGTAAGGGTGTAGTATTTTCTTCTTCCGCCGTTTGAAACTTCGTCCGTTTTCCAATATGCGTTTATGTAACCTTGACTTTCAAGGCGCTTTAAAGCGGAATAAAGCGTAGGCTGTTTTAACGTATACTGCCCGTGACTTTTCGACTCGATTTCTTCAATGATTTCGTAGCCGTATTTATCGCGCTCGTAAAGGGTGCGCAAAATTATAGTATTTATATGTCCGCGTATAAGGTCTGAACTAATCGCGCTTTTATTTTCTTCTTCGGAAGGGGCGGTGCTTTCTTCGTTGTTTTTTAAATCTTCTTCCAACTTAAATTACCTCCTTAGCTTTGTTATATTTTACCATAATTTGCCCTACAAGTCAATACTTTTGATAGAATAAATAGTACTATGTCACACATAATAGCGCTTTTTTATGCAAAATAATGGACATTTTGCATATATTTTGGTAAAATAACCGTATGTACAGAAATAAGAAAATTTATGAAATTAAATATACGGACGTAGACGCTTACGATAATATTAAGTTATCGTCTTTGCTTTCGTTTGCAGAGGAATCGTCTTGCCTTTCTGCGGACGAGCTTGGTTTTGGTTATAAGGACGTACATCACCTAAATATTGGTTTTGTTATCGCTAATTGGTATTTCGAGTTTTCGCAACCCGTTAAAATTGGGCATAATCTTGAAATACACACTTGGCCGTTGCGCCCCAGATTTTCTATATTTTTCAGGGATTACGAGCTTTTTATAGACGGTAAAAAGGTAGGTGTTGGTACTGCGCGCTGGTGTATGATTAATATAAAAACTTTTGAAACGCTTCCGCCGCACGCCTTTTTCGGCGAGGGCGCGTTTGACGGATACAATACCGAGCGCAGTGTGGATTTTAAAAATTGGAAGATACCTCAAATAGATAACGCCGAACCCGTGTATTCCAAACTCGTTAAATATTCCGATTACGACCATTATTTTCACGTAAACAATACTAAATATGCCGATTTTTTAATGGACGTTTTTTCCGTGGACGAGTTATCGGAAAAATTTGTGAAATCTTTTCAGATAACTTACGTTAAGCAGTGTAAGTACGGCGAGACGCTGGGCTTTTACAGAAAAGATTTTGACGGATATAGTATAGTGGAAGGCCGCGTAGATGGCGAACTGCGCGTGCAAATGAGGGTGGAATTTAATTGACGTTCGACTATGACGTGGTTTTTTCTGCGCGCAGAAGCGTAAGCATAAATATCTCGCCCGATAACCGTATAACCGTGCGTTGTCCGTATGGTTACGATAGGCGCAAAATAGAAAATTTGCTTATTAAAAAATCGGCTTGGATAAATAAGCATCTTTCGTTTAACGCCCAACTTAGTCAACTAAACGGCGACTTCGCCTCGTACGAATATATTTTGGTTAAAGGTGAAAAGTTGCCGTTGGTTATAGGTGAAAAAAATGTTATTACGCCCCAAGCGGTATACGTAAAAAACCTGAAAAATTTAAAAAAGTTGTATTTGGGCGCGCTTTTGCCGCAGTTTTCGGCGCGGTTTAATCATTTTTCGGAAATTACGGGGCTAAAAGCGTCGTCAGTAAATTTTAAAAGTTATACGGCAAGGTGGGGTTGTTGCAACGTAAAAAACGAAATTATTTTTAACTATAAACTACTTATGTTGGACGAAAGTTTGTGGGATTACGTAATTGTTCACGAGCTTTGCCATATAAAAATTCATAATCATTCAAAAAGTTTTTGGGCGCTTGTGGAAAAATTTTTGCCGCAATACGAAAAAAGCAGAAAACGATTGAAAAGTTTTGGTTTTATTACTTCATTGTACTAATTTTGCTTGACTTAAAATCCGCCGTGTTATATACTTTATAAGGTTACGGAATTATGGAAAAGATAATTATTTTTTACGCGGAAAAAGCTGATAATAATTTTAATTTCAACGTCGGAAAAAACTTCGGCGAAAAATCCCGTTTTAATAATTTTGTTTTTATTGACTGATTTATTTTTTAAATCAGTCTTTCTTTTAATTTAAGAAAAAATAAGGAAGAGTAGCTATTGTATGAAAAAAGCCTATTTGACTTTGCAAAACGGTAAACAGTTCGTTGGCGCGCGGTTCGGTGCGGAGGGCGAAATTACGGGCGAACTCGTGTTCACCACGGGTATGACCGGTTATATCGAAACGCTTACCGACCCCAGCTATTACGGGCAGATTGTAACGCAAACGTTCCCGTTAATCGGGAACTACGGTATGATTTCACCCGACCGCGAAAGCAAAAAACCGTGGGTTTCTGCGTATATAGTTAGGGAAAAATGCGACGAGCCTTCCAATTTCAGAAGCGAGGGCAAACTTGACGAATACCTTAAAGCCAACGGGATAATAGGTTTGTGCGGTATAGACACGCGCGAGCTTACCAAAATTGTGCGCGAGGCTGGCGTTATGAACGCCGCAATCACCTCTAAACCTTTAAAAGATTTGACGGCTGTTAAAGGTTATGCGATTAAGGACGCCGTAAAAAGCGTTACTTGCGGAGAAGTTGAATACAGCGGCGACCCTGCGGGGCTTAAAGTCGTAGTGTGGGATTTCGGCGCAAAGGATAATATCCCGCGCGAGTTGGCAAAGCGCGGTTGCTATTGCATAAAAGTGCCCGCCAACTTTACCGCCGAGCAAATATTGGCGCTCAATCCTAAGGGTTTAATGCTAACCAACGGTCCCGGCGACCCTGCGGAAAACGTTGAAATTATTGAAAATATTAAAAAACTTGCCGGTAAACTGCCTATTTTCGGCATTTGTTTAGGTCATCAGCTGTTTGCCTTGGCAATGGGCGGCAAAACCAAAAAAATGAAGTACGGACACCGTGGCGCCAACCAGCCCGTAAAAAATCTTACAACAGGCAGGGTGTACATATCCAGCCAAAACCACGGTTACGAAGTGCTTTCGTCCAGCCTTGACGGTGTGGGAGTATTAAGTTACGTAAACGCAAACGACGGCACTTGCGAGGGCTTCGACTATCCTGAACTCAACGCATATACCGTGCAGTTCCACCCCGAAGCGTGCGGCGGGCCGCAAGACGCTTCGTTCCTTTTCGATAAGTTTATAAAGAACGCAAGGGAGGGTAAATACAATGCCTAAGAGAGAAGATATAAAAAAGGTGCTTGTAATAGGCTCGGGACCTATAGTTATAGGACAAGCCGCCGAGTTTGACTATGCTGGCGCACAAGCTTGCCGCGTGCTTAAAGACGCGGGCGTTAACGTAGTTTTGTGCAATTCCAACCCCGCAACCATAATGACGGATAAGGCGCTTGCAGACGAAATCTATCTTGAACCCCTTACCGTAGATACGTTAAAAAGAATAATCATAAAGGAAAAGCCGGATAGCCTTTTGGCTTCGCTTGGCGGGCAGACGGGGCTTACGCTTGGTTGTCAGCTTGCAAAAAGCGGGTTTTTAGACGAGCACGGCGTTAAACTTATAGGCGTAAATCTTGATTCTATAGACAGGGCCGAGGACAGGGAACTGTTTAAAGAAACAATGCAAAAGATAAACCAACCCGTAGTTCCTTCGGACATAGCTTACACCGTGGACGAGTGTGTGGCAATCGCGGGAAAGATTGGTTATCCCGTAATCGTTCGTCCTGCGTATACTTTGGGCGGCGCGGGCGGCGGCGTAGCGCGCGACGAGGCGGAGCTTAGGCTTATTTCGCATAACGGCTTACTGCTTTCGCCCATAACCCAGGTTTTAATTGAAAAATATATAGGCGGCTGGAAAGAAATAGAGTTTGAAGTTTTGCGCGACGGGGCGGGCAACGTGCTTACCGTTTGTTCAATGGAAAACTTTGACCCCGTGGGTATACATACGGGCGATTCAATAGTTATTGCGCCCGCCGTAACTCTTTCGGATAAAGAATACCAAATGCTTAGGACGGCTTCGCTGGACATTATTACCGAGCTTAAAATAGAGGGTGGCTGTAACTGTCAGTTTGCGCTTAACCCCGACTCGTTCGAGTACTCGGTAATAGAAGTAAATCCCCGCGTTTCCCGTTCGTCTGCGCTTGCTTCTAAAGCTACTGGCTATCCTATAGCCAAAGTTGCAACCAAAATCGCGCTTGGTTACACCCTCGACGAGATAAAAAACGACGTTACAGGCAAAACTTACGCTTGTTTCGAGCCTACTTTGGATTACGTGGTGGTAAAGCTCCCCAAGTGGCCTTTTGATAAATTTTTGTACGCGCAGAGAAATTTGGGCACGCGAATGAAAGCTACGGGCGAAGTAATGGCTATAGGCACCGGCTTTGAAATGGCTATAATGAAGGCGGTGCGCGGTGCGGAAATTTCAACCGATACGCTTAATTTGCCCAAAATTGCCGCGCTTTCAGACGAAGAAATCCGTTCAAGGCTTAACGAAATGACCGACGAGCGGTTGTTTATAGTATTTCAGGCGATTAAACGCGGAGTAAGTTTAGACGAAATTTTTAACGTTACGAAAATTGATAAGTGGTTTTTAAATAAACTTAAAAATCTTGCGCTTTACGAAAAGGAAATTTGCGGTTGCGCAATCGACCGTGGGCAGTACGTACGCGGCAAAAAATTGGGCTACCCCGACAGGGCTCTTGAGAGAATCAGCGGCAACAAACTGCCCGCGCACAGAAACGCGGTGTTTAAAATGGTTGATACTTGCGCTGCGGAATTTGCCGCGCAAACGCCGTATTTCTATTCTACGTATGATGAAAAAGAACACGACGAGGCTAAGCCTTTCGTTGTAAACAGCAAGAAAAAGCGGGTTATAGTAATAGGTTCGGGACCTATACGCATTGGTCAGGGAATAGAGTTCGATTATTCTTCGGTTCATTGTGTGTGGGCGTTGAAGCGTATGGGTTACGAAGTAATTATAATTAACAACAACCCCGAAACCGTTTCCACGGACTTTGACACGGCGGACAGGCTTTATTTTGAAGCGCTTACGCCTGAAGACGTGCAAAACGTAATAGATATTGAAAAGCCGTACGGCGTGGTTATAACTTTTGGCGGACAGACGGCTATAAAACTTTGTTCGTACCTCGATAAAAAGGGCGTGCGTATACTCGGAACGCCTGCCGACAGCGTTGACCTTGCCGAGGACAGGGAAAGGTTTGACGCGCTTTTGGAGCAGTTTGGAATAGCCCGTCCCAAGGGCGTAACCGTTATGAGCAAGCAAGACGCGGTTGCGGCGGCGGAAAAATTGGGCTATCCCGTACTTTTGCGCCCTTCGTACGTAATAGGCGGGCAAAATATGACCATTGCGTTCACACAAAACGATATCGAGCGTTATATGGACGTAATACTTTCCCAAAAAATTGAAAACCCCGTGCTCTGTGACAAATATTTAATGGGAACGGAGCTGGAAGTTGACGCAATATCGGACGGTGTTGACGTGCTTATTCCCGGTATTATGCAACATATTGAGCGTGCGGGCGTGCATAGCGGCGACTCTATTGCGGTTTACCCGCCATATAATTTGAGCGACGCAATGTTAAAAAAGGTTGTGGATATTTCCACCAAACTTGCAATTTCTCTTAAAACCAAGGGGCTTATAAACATTCAATATCTAATTTACCGCAACGAGCTTTACGTTATAGAGGTAAACCCCAGAGCTTCGAGAACTATCCCGTACATTTCCAAAGTTACGGGCGTGCCTATGGTTGACCTTGCAACCAAAATTCTTACGGGCGCAAAGCTCAAACGCTTGGGTTACGGTACGGGACTGTACCCCAATTCGCCCTATGTGGCAGTTAAAGTGCCCGTATTCTCGTTTGAAAAACTTAACGACGTAAACTCGCAGTTAGGACCTGAAATGAAATCCACGGGCGAGGTGCTGGGTATTGGTAAAACCATAGAAGAGGCGCTTTTCAAGGGCTTGGTTTCTGCGGGATTTAATATGAAACACCCCACAAAGCAAAAACCTGCGGGAATTTACTTTACGATAAACGACCAGGATAAGTTTGAAATTGTAAATATTGTTAAGAAATTTGCAGACCTTGGCTTAAATCTTTATGCAACCAAGGGCACGGCGGACGTAATCCGTAGTATAGGGCTTGAATGTACGGACGTTGCAAGGCTTTCTTCCAACGAGGAAATATTTAGACTTATGGACGAAGGAAAGGTTGACTACGTCGTATATACGGGTAAAACCGATATCGAGTCTATTTCAAACTATATCAGCCTGCATCATCACGCAATTTTGAAAGGAATTACGGTTTTAACTTCGCTGGACACTACAAACGCGCTTGCGGACGTCATCGCAGGCAGGTATAACGAGTTTAATACCGAGCTTGTTGATATAAACAACCTCAGAAAGCAAAAATTAAAACTTGAATTCAGCAAAATGCACAGTGGCGGCAACGATTATATTTTCTTTAACAATTTCGGAGGGGAAATCACCTGTCCGGAAAGCCTTGCCATTAACTTTTCAGACAGGCATTATGCTATAGGCGCGGACGGTGTGGTGCTTATAGAAAAATCTGAAATTGCAGACGCAAAAGTAAGAATTTTCAACCGCGACGGAAGCGAGTGCAATCTTGCGGCAAACCCCATAAGATGCGTTGCGAAATATCTTTTCGACAACCGTTTGGCTGATGAAAATATGACTATTGAAAGCGGTTGCGGCGTAAACGGGTTATCCGTCAATTCGTTTAACGGCAAGGCAAGCTCCGTTAATATGGATTTGGGCAAGCCGGAAATAGCCGCGGGCGGAAAAGTTGAACTTTGCGGCGCGGAGTTTAGTTATAATTTCGTAAACGTCGGTAACGGACATTGCGTAATTTTTATGGATAAAATCGAAGACGTGGATTTGGAAGCGCTTGGGCAGTCGCTGGTTGAAAGCGGCAAATTCCCGCGAGCCACATACTTAGAGTGCGTAAGAGTAGTTAACAACGCAACTATAAAAATGCGTGTGTGGGAAAAAGTCAACGGAGAAACTTTTTCGTGCGGAACTGCGGCTGCCGTTGCGGCGGTTACCAACGGTTATTGCGTTAACGGAAGTCTTATTACCGTCAAGTTGAAAGGCGGCGACCTGCTTGTTAAGTATGAAAAGGGCGGCGCCGTAGAGGTTGACGGAACCGTTAAAAAGTCTTTTGAAGGTTTAATAGAAATTTAATGATTTATCTTGATAACGCGGCGACAACCAAGCCTGATTTAGAATGTTTGAAAGCCGCAGAAAAATACCTTACAACCGAATATTTTAATCCGTCCGCCCTTTATAAGGGCGGTTACGGTTTACAGTGCGAACTGCGCGAAGCGCGCGAAAAAATACTTTCGCTTATCGCCGACGCTGATAAGTTCGGGCTTGTTTTTACTTCCTGTGGAACCGAGGCAGATAATCAGGCGCTGTTTTGCGGTGGTAAACGCGGTAATATCGTAACTACCTTGGGGGAGCATTCTGCGGTTTTTGCCGCGGCAAACGAATTAAAACAACGCGGTTTAGAAGTGCGTTTTGCAAATATCAATGCCGACGGAAGCGTGGATATATCTCATCTTTTAAGTTTAGTAGACGATAAAACTTCGCTTGTTTCGGTTATTCACGTCAACAACGAAACGGGCGCTATCAATGATATTTTTAAAATTGCAAATGCCGTAAAAGCGAAAAATAAATTTACGCTTTTTCATTCGGACGGAGTGCAGGCTTTTGGAAAGCTACGCTTTAAACTAACTGCGGACGTAGATTTATACTCCGTTAGCGCCCATAAAATTGGCGGATTAAAGGGGTGCGGGGCTTTGATAAAGCGGAAAAATCTTGTAATTAAACCGCATTTATACGGCGGAGGGCAGGAAGCGGGATTAAGAAGCGGCACGGAAAACGTGTTTTCAATTAAAAATTTTCAGTTTGCGGCGGTTAAGCGCTATGCAAATTTGACTGAAAATTATCAAAAAGTATGCCATATACATTCGCTTTTATGGTCAAAACTTGATAAATCTTTGTTTACAAGAATTTCGCCTGCGGATTGTTCGCCTTACGTTTTGAGCGTAAGCGCGGCGGGGCTACGTGGTGAAACTATATTGCACGAAGCAGACGATTCGGGGCTTATAATAGGTACGGGCTCGGCTTGTTCGTCAAACGAGAAAAAAAGATTTTCACGCACGATTTTAGCGTGCGGGTATGGTGAAGAGATTGCCGACGGCGTATTAAGGTTAAGTTTTTCATCGGAAAATACCGCCGAAGAAGCGGTTGCGGCGGCGGAAATTTTAAATAAATTAGTTGCAAACAGAAAGGCGATAATGGCGTAGTATGGAAAAAGTAGTTATAGTCAGGTATTCTGAAATACATTTAAAGGGTAAAAACAGAGGATATTTCGAGCGCGCGCTTATAATCAATATGGAAAAAGCGCTTAAAGGGCTTAAACATGAAATAATAAGGCAAAGCGGCAGATATCTCGTAGAAGGATTTGACGGGGCTGAAACCGACGAGATAATTTCACGGCTTAAAAAAGTGTTCGGTATCCATTCTTTAAGCGTTGCGCTTAAAGTGCAAACGGATATGGAGAATATATTCAAGGCGGCGGAAAGCGTTTGCGGTGAATGTGGCAAGTTTAAAGTTTCTACGCACAGGGCGGATAAGGCGTTTTGCAAAGATTCTATGCAAATTAACGCCGAAATCGGCGGCAGACTGCTTTCAAAATTTAAAAATTTATCGGTTGACGTGCACAATCCTGATTTTATCGTTAATATCGATTTGCGCGAAAACGGTTCAACGCTTGTTTTTAACGAATTTTTTAAAGGCGCAGGCGGTATGCCCGTTGGTACTTCCGGTAGGGGAACGTTGCTTATTTCCGGCGGGATTGACAGCCCTGTGGCGGGGCATATGATTGCAAAGCGCGGTATGACGGTGGATTGTATTCATTTTCATAGCTACCCTTATACTAATATGCAGGCGCGCGATAAGGTTATAGAGCTTGCAAAAGTGTTGGCGAAATATACGGGCGGCACGAAATTGTATATCGTTTCCGTAACGCGCATTCAAGAAGAAATTCATAAAAAGTGCAACGGCGAGTATATGGTTACGCTTTTACGGCGTTTTATGATGAAAATTGCTGAAAAAGTAGCTATAAAAAACGGGTCGCAGTGCTTAATTACGGGCGAAAGCCTTGGGCAAGTGGCAAGCCAAACGGTAGAGGGAATTACCTCGTCCAACAGCGTTGTTGAAACCTTGCCCGTTTTAAGACCTTTATGCGGCTTTGATAAGGATGAAATTATAGAGCGCAGCCGAGATATGGGTGCATTTGAAATTTCAATACAGCCGTACGAGGACTGCTGTACCGTGTTTCTGCCCAAACACCCCGTAATTAAACCGTCGCTTACAAGCATTAAAGAAGAAGAAAACAAATTGGACTTTAACGCACTTGTGGAAGAAGCGATTTCAACTCTGGAAATCATCCAGCTATAAATCGTACCAATTTTTATTGGCGATATCAGGTATTTTTATCTGCGGCGAGTTGCCGTCGTTTCCAATACTTACAAGCGGTAAGGTTATTTCCTTGCCGCATATTTTTTTGTTTTCGCTTACGAAGTAAGGGGTAACGGTATAAGAATATATTCCCGCTTCCGGTGAATCAGTTATAATTTCTTTCCATTTTCCGTCGTAAATTGTTGTAAATTTGCCGTTGAATCCGCGTTTTATGATATATGCATAGTACTTTGTCTGACATAACCGTATGTTTACGGCGTTGTTTTTAACAAAAATTTCGGGCATAGCAATTTCCGGCGAAGAAAACTTGGTGTTTTGATTTTTAGGCTCGCGCCCTTTTAAAACTTTTACGGTTAATACGTTTAGTTTAGGCGACAGCTCGTCGGCAACGGTAATTTTGTTGTTTTCGTAATAATCTTCGGCGTCGATGTTAACGGTGGAAGTGCCGTTTGAAACTTCTAATTTTTCGGGGGTGGTATCGGTATAAAGTTCGTTTAAAATGCTTTTTACTAATTTACAGCAACTGCCGCCGCCTGTTATAGATAGCTTTTTATTATTTTTATCGCCTAGCCATACGCAAACGCGCTTGTCGGAGGTGTAGCTAATGGCGTAAGCGTCGGTATTGCCGTCTTCGGTACCGCAAGTTCCCGTTTTGGTTGCAACGTCGTACGGTAAGTCCGCAAGAAATTTTGCCGTGCCGTTTTTGCTGGTTTCAATAAGCATTTCGTTCATTAAAGAGCAAGCGCCTTCGGAAAACGCGCGGCTTTTTGAAAACTCGTTTTTATAAAGCGTTTTGCCGTCTTTCGTAACAATTTCTTTAATAAATCGCGAAGGCGAGTAAATTCCGCCGTTTTGGAAAACTGAGTAGTTGTCGCTTAATTCTTTCAGCGAAAACCCGTACTTCATACCGCCGAGTGCCAGCGAAAGATTTTTTTCGTCCTCGTCAAGAACAATATTCATACGCGTTAAATACTTTTCTGCGGTTTGCACGGTAAGCGTGTTAAGCGTTTTTACGGCGGGGACGTTGTAACTGAATTTCAAACTATCCGTCACGGTTACGTAGCCGTGGTACTTTTTATCGTAATTTTCGGGCGAGTACCCGCCGAAATTAATTTTTTCGTCTAAAATTCGCGTAAACGGGCTAATTATGCCCTCGTCAATGGCGGGCGCGTAAACGAGAAAAGGTTTTATAGTTGAACCGGGCTGCCGCCTTGCGCCGTTAATAGTGGATTTATATGCGTTAACGCCGCCCGAAGCCGAGGTTACTATAACGGCGTTATCGCAACCGTATTCAAGCGATTCTACGTGCTTTTGAAGCCTTTGGTCAAGATAAGTTTTTATTATGCAGCCGTCGGTCAAATCGTAAGCGTTGATTTCTATATCGCCGAGCTCGTCGAAAACAGCGTTAATATAGTCGGAGTTGGCGCCCGAATAAGCGGGCTGTTGCGCGTTTAACGGCTGAGCTTTTGCCTCGGCGCAGGTTTTTTCGTTTATAAACCCGCATTCCAGCATAGCGTTTAGTACCGTATTTCGCTTTTTAATGCTTTTTTCGGGGTTTTTAAAGGGCGAATAGTTGTTGGGCGAAGCGAGCAAACCTACGAGCGTGGCGCTTTCGGTAAGCGTAAGGTTTTCGGCTTTTTTCCCAAAGTAAAATTCCGCCGCGCTCTGCAACCCGTAACAGTTGTGACCGAAGTAAATAGTGTTTAAATACGTTTCCAATATTTCGTCTTTGGTGTATTCTTTTTCAAGCTGTTTGGTAAGCCGTATTTCGTTGAGTTTGCGCTTTATGGTTTTATCGTTTGAAAGGTGCGTATTTTTTATAAGCTGTTGGCTTATAGTGGAAGCGCCCTCTTTAAACGAGCCCGCCGCAATATTTTTAAACAGCGCTTTAACCATTCTGCCGTAATTAAGCCCGTTGTGCGAGTAAAATTTTCTGTCTTCCGAAGCGATAAACGCGTTAATGCAGTCATCGCTGAGTTCGGAAAGTTTAACGCTTTTGTTTTTGTTTGAAATCGAAGCGTTAGTTATTTCGTTACCCTCGTCGTCGTAAATAATTACCGTCTGGTGCGGGTTTGACAGTTTATTTTTATCTAAAACAGCGTCTTTAGTAATAACTAAGTAAGTGCAAAACAGCGCGGCGAATATTATTAAAAAACCCAAAACTATAATCAGCGAAACTTTTAAAAACTTTTTCATCTCAAATAGTATTGATAAAATTAAATATTTGTTGCAAATTTATTTGAAAATTTGCAGTAAAAATTATATAATATTGTAGCATATGAACAAATATTATCACATAACGACGTACGGTTGCCAAATGAACGTACACGAGTCCGAGAAAATAGCGGGCATTTTGTCTTCGCTCGGGTATCAAGCCTGCGACGATATAGAAAACGCCGACGTAGCCGTATTTAACACTTGCTGTATAAGGGAAAACGCCGAAAATCACGCGTTCGGCAATATTGGAATGCTTAAAAAGTTGAAAGCCCGCAAGCGCGATATGATTATCGCCGTGGGCGGTTGCCTAACTCAGCAGATAGGCAAAGCCGACGTTCTGCACGAAAAATTTCCTTTCGTGGACGTAATTTTCGGAACTCACAATTTAAACAAATTAAAAGAGTACGTGCTAAAAAAGCAAACGCAAAAGAAAGCCGTTATAGAAATATTGGACGATGACGGAAAGGTGTACGAGGAATGTCCTTCACTTAGGACAAGCTACCCCAACGCGTGGGTTAATATAACTTACGGTTGCAATAATTTTTGCACGTATTGCATAGTGCCTTACGTTCGCGGCAGGGAGCGTAGCCGCCGTTCGGAGGATATCGTAAACGAGGTGCGGCAACTTATCAAGGACGGATATAAAGAAATTACGTTGCTGGGGCAAAACGTAAATTCTTACGGAAACGGCACGCAAGATATTTCTTTTCCCGAACTTTTGCAAAAAATTGCAAATATCGAGGGGAAATTCCGTCTGCGGTTTATGACGAGTCACCCCAAGGACTTTTCAAAAGAGCTTGCGCAAGTTATAGCCGCGAACCCGAAAATATGCAATCTCGTGCACTTGCCCGTACAAAGCGGTTCGGACAAGGTTTTGAAAGAAATGAACAGGAAGTACACTTCCGCAGACTATCTCGATAAAGTAAAAACGCTTAAAAAGTACGTGCCGAACTGCGCTATAACGACAGACCTTATAGTAGGCTTTCCCAACGAAACGGAAGAGGACTTTCAGGCGACTTTAAATCTTGTAAATGAAGTAGGCTTTTCTTCGGCGTTTTCTTTCGTTTATTCCCGTCGGGAAGGTACTGTGGCGGCGAAAATGGACGGACAGGTTTCCGAAGACGTGTGCAAACGCAGAATTATGGAGCTTATCGCGCTTGTAAATTCCAAAACGCGCGAGCAATCCGCAACGTACGTAGGTAAGATTATAGAAGTGCTTTGCGAGGATTACGACGTAAAAAAAGGCGCGTATTGCGGCAGGGATGAATATGGCAGAATGGCTTATTTTAAAAGCGAAAAAAGCGTTTTGGGCGAGTTTTTAAACGTAAAAATAACCGCCGCTAACGGTATTTCGCTTACGGGCGAATTAGTTTAAATTTTAAGGTTTGGTATATTATGGCGCTTTCACAAATGATGCAACATTGGGTTACCGTAAAAGAAAAGTATAAGGATTGCCTTATTTTTTACCGTCTCGGCGATTTTTACGAGATGTTTTTCGACGACGCCAAAAAGGCTTCGCAGTTGCTCAATCTTACGCTCACCGGCAGGGATTGCGGGCTTGCCGAGCGCGCGCCTATGTGCGGCGTGCCTCATCATTCGGCAGAGGCGTACATAACCAAGCTGGTTTCTATGGGCGAAAAAGTTGCAATTTGCGAGCAAATAGAAGACGCTTCGCAGGCAAAGGGTATGGTTGCCCGCGAGGTGGTAAGAGTTGTTACCGCCGGCACGCTAAATTGCGACGTGCTTAACGAGCGGGCTAACAATTTTATTTGTTGCGCTTTTAAAGAAGGTTCGGTAGTGGCGCTGGCGTGGGCGGATATTACGACGGGCGAGTTTCGTGCTACCGAATTTTACGGCGAAGAGTGCGTAAATAAAAGCGTGGCGCAAATGGCGGTACTTGACGTAAAAGAAGTTATCGGCAACGACGATATGGTACTTTCCGTAAAGGATATGCCCGAAATTACACGCGGAGTGGTGCCCCGTTTTTCAAATTATCCCGAATGGGCTTTCGGGTTTGCTGCGGCGGAAAGAACGCTTTCCGAACAGTTGGGCGCTAAAACGTTATCCGCGTTTTCAATTTCCGAGCATAAACCTGCGGTTAGTGCGGCGGGCGCGCTTTTGGAATATCTTAAAGAAACGCAAATGCATTCGCTTAAAAATATAGACGGTATCAAGTACGTTGTAAACGAAAAGTTTATGCAGATGGACGCCGCGGCGCAGAGAAATCTGGAAATTACCAAAAACCTAAACGAGGGCACTAAATACGGTTCGCTTTTGTGGCTTTTGGATAGAACGAAAACGCCTATGGGCGCAAGATATTTGCACTCTAACCTTTTATATCCGTTTTACGATAAAAAGTTAATTGACGAGCGTCTTGACGGCGTGCAGGAGCTGTATGCGGCTACCGTAGCACGCCTCGGCATAGTGGATATGCTTAAAGAAATAAAAGACGTGGAACGTATTGCCGGCAAGGTAAGCAACAACACCATAAACCCGCGCGACTGTTTAAATCTTTCGCGTTCGTTGCAAGTCGTGCCCAATTTGAGGTTTAGTTTAACGGGCTTTAACTCGGCAGTGATGCGTGAAATTTTGGACGATTTGTGCGATTTGTCCGAGGTTTGCAATTTGCTAGAAAAGGCGATAAGCCCCGACGCGCAGGCGAATATGAAGGACGGCGAGTATATAAAAGAAGGCTTTAACGAGCGCTTGGACGAGCTTAGAAACATAGTTAAAAACGGTACGGGGCTTATTGGCGAGTTGGAATCGCGCGAGCGCGACAAAACGGGCATACGCAATTTAAGGGTAGGGTATAACCGCGTTTTCGGATACTATATCGAAATTACTAAGTCTATGGTTGACAAAGCGCCGCTTGAATATCAACGCAGACAGACGCTTGCAAACGGCGAAAGGTTTATTACCGACGAGCTTAAACAGCTTGAAGAGAAAATTTTAACCAGCGGAGACCAATCGCTAAGGCTTGAAGCTGAAATTTATTCTAAAATTAAAAGTTATTTGTTTGGATTTATAGATAAATTCAAAAGGATTTCTTCCGCCGTGGCGCGTTTAGATTTGCTGGTGGCGTTTGCGGAAATTGCAAAGGAAAACAAATACGTTCGCCCCGAATTGGTGGCAAGCGACAAACCGCTTGTAATTAAAGAGGGCAGACACCCCGTAGTCGAAGTTATTTCAAAGGATAAGTTTATTCCCAACGATACGCTGCTGGACAGCGACGAAAACCGCACGTTGATTATTACCGGCCCCAATATGGCGGGTAAAAGCACGTTTATGCGGCAAACGGCAATTATAACTATAATGGCGCACCTCGGTTCGTTCGTGCCTGCAAAATCCGCGCAAATTCCGCTTACGGACAGGGTGTTTACGCGCGTGGGCGCAAGCGACAACCTTATTTCCGACAGAAGCACTTTTATGGTTGAAATGATAGAGGTTGCAACCATTTTAAGAAACGCCACTAAAAACAGCTTGCTTATTTTAGATGAGGTAGGCAGGGGAACTTCAACGTACGACGGGCTGAGTATTGCCTGGTCGGTTATCGAACATATAACCGCGCAAATAGGCGCAAAAACTATGTTTGCAACCCATTATCACGAGCTTACCGAGCTTGAAAGCAAGCTCGATGGTATTAAAAACTATAAAATCGCCGTAAGAGAGCTTAACGGGCAAGTTGTATTTTTAAGGAAAATTATGCGCGGAGGAGCCAACCGCAGTTTCGGTATAGAAGTTGCGGCGCTTGCCGGCGTTCCCGCCTCGGTTACCGAAAGGGCGAAAGTAATTTTAAAATCCGTTGAAAAAGGGGACAGGTCGCACGTGGAAGAAACCGGCGAATCCGAAGTTATTCCCAGCGAAACCGAGCGTATTTTAAAGGATATCGATTTAAATAATCTTTCGCCTATGCAGGCGTTTATGATTTTGGGCGACCTTGTGGAAAAAGTGAAAAAATGAAAAAAATAAATATACTCGACCGCAATATATATAATCGTATTGCCGCCGGCGAGGTAGTTGACAGACCTTATTCCGCGGTAAAAGAACTTATTGAAAACAGTATAGACGCGGGCGCGACCGATATTGAGATATATGTGGAAAACGGCGGTAGGCAGCTTATTAAAATAGTTGATAACGGTTGCGGAATAGAGCGGGACGACCTGCCCGCCGCGTTTGCTCCGCACGCGACTAGTAAAATTTCTAAAGTAGAAGATTTGGACGACGTTAAAACGCTTGGATTTAGAGGCGAAGCGCTTGCAAGTATTTCTGCAATTTCCAAGGTGGAAATAGTTTCGGTTACCGCGGGAAACGCAGCGTGGAAAATTACCTGCGACGGCGGAAACGTGGGGCAGATATCGCCTGCGGCTTTGGGCAAAGGCACGGTTATCAGCGTACGCAATCTTTTTTACAATACCCCCGTAAGAGCAAAATTTTTAAAGACTGACAAAAAGGAAGAGGCGGATATTACTAATTTCGTAACGAGGTATATTCTCGGTAATACGTCGATTTCATTTAAATATTATGTTGACGGCGAGCTGGTTTTACAGTCGTTTGGCGGCGGGCTTGACGAGGCGGTGGCGCAGGTTTACGGCGCTAAAACGCTATCTCAGTGCTACAAGATAGACGCCGAGAAGGACGGATTTAAGGTAAGCGGATTTATAGGCAACCAAAACTTTTTCAAGCCCAATAAAACTTACCAAAGCGTATTTTTAAACGGAAGATATATAGTCAATAACACTATTGCTACGGCGATAAACAACGCTTACGCAAGCTATATGATGAAAAGACAGTTTCCGTTTTACGTTTTAAATATCGGCGTTTCGGGTGACTTTGTTGACGTAAACGTGCACCCGAACAAGGCGGACGTGCGGTTTTTAGATAACAGGCGTGTATTTGGAGCAGTGTACTCAGTGGTTTCATCCGTGCTTGACGGCACTGTAAAAGCTGCCGATTTCGTTGTAGGAGAAAAGAGGATTCCAGAAATAAAATCTACTTCGGGCGAATGCGTTAATAAGATATATTCCCAGCCTGAAACCGCGCCGTTAGTAATGCCTTATGAAAAAATTTCTGAAAAGCCGACGAGCGTTGCGGCGAACGATTTGCCGCAATCGCAGGATTTTGACCCTACGCGCGATTTAACTTTCAACGATTATATGCCTAAACAGTCCGTGGCTGAAATGACCGTTACTGACGGAACGGTTTTGCCGAGCATTGAAAACTACGGGCTTTTTAAAGCCGAAAAGGAATTTCGCGAAAAGGAACGGGAAACCCAGCAAAAAATAGACTGTAAAAGTTGTAAATTCCGCGGTAGTTTATTTGATACCTATCTTTTGTATGAAGTCGGCGAAACGGTTTATCTAATTGACCAGCACGCCGCGCACGAAAGGCTGATATACGACGAACTGCGCAAAAAGATGAGGGAAAGAAACATAGTTCGGCAGCCTATGCTTATTCCGTACATTTTCAGTGTTAACAGCGTTGAAGCTCAGTTTTTGGAAAGCAACCTACAGCTTTTGCGCAGTATGGGCTTTGGGCTTTCGGTTTTTGGTTATTGTTCGTTTAGGGTGGACGAAGTGCCGGTGAATTTGCAGGACATAGATATCGGCGCGTTTATGGACGAAATTCTTGCGCAGATTAGCAGTTTAAAAAGCGTAAGCGTTGAAGATATTTTAAAAGATAAAATTGCAACTTGCGCCTGCAAGCACGCAGTAAAAGGCGGAATGAGGTTAACTGAACAGGAAGTTGACGCGCTATTTGAAATGCTTGACGGAAATATCGGCTTAAAGTGCCCGCACGGCAGGCCGGTATGCGTTGCGCTCGCTAAAAGAGATATCGAGAAAATGTTCAAAAGGATTGTATAGTTTTGAAAAAAGTTCTCGTTATTTGCGGCGCTACGGCTTCGGGAAAAACGAAACTTGCCGTAGATTGCGCGCTAAAATTAAATACCGAAGTAGTTTCAGCCGATTCGCAGCTTATTTATAAGGGGCTAAATATCGGCACGGCAAAACCAACTCCTGAAGAAATGCGCGGCGTACGCCATCATATGATTGACGTCGTAGACCCCAAAATAGGGTTTAACGTGGGCGACTATCGCGAAACGGCTTTGCCAATAGTGGAAAACTTGCTTAAAAACGGTAAAACCCCCGTAATATGCGGGGGTACGGGCTTTTATATTAATGCGTTACTGTTTGATTTTGGCTACGGAAACGCTACGGCAAATGCGCAAATCCGTGAAAAATACGCGCGCTTTCTTGAGGAAAACGGCAAAGAAGCGTTGTTTGAAAAGTTGGAGAAAGTTGACCCTGCTACTGCTGAAAAGTTGCACGTTAACGACGTTAAAAGAGTTATAAGAGCTTTGGAGATATACGAAGTAAGCGGAAGCCGAAAATCAGAGCAGAGCGACGGATTTATTCCAAGATATGAATATACTGCCGTTGCAATAGATTATCCGCGCGAAGAATTATATAATAGAATTGACAGTCGCGTGGACGAAATGTTTGAAAGCGGACTCGTTGAAGAAGTAAAAAGGCTTTTAAGTCACGGAATTGATGAAAATTGCCAATCAATGCAGGCAATAGGCTATAAAGAAGTGCTTGCTTGTTTAAAAAATTGCGATAATCATAGTACTATGCGTGACATAATAAAGTTGAATACCCGTCATTATGCCAAAAGACAAATAACTTTTTTTAAAAAACTTAACGGAATAGTATGGTTAAAGCCTGAGGACGCTACGGCAGATAGGGTTTTGGAGATTTTAAACTTATGAAAGACTGCGCAAAATTTATTGAACGCTGTGAAAACAAAATATCTGATAAATTTAAAACGATAGACGAAATTGCTTATTTTAACCAGGTAAAGGTTTTAAACGCGTTTAGCGATAATAAAATTGCAGTAAGGCATTTTAACGGTACTACGGGTTACGGTTATGACGACGAGGGCAGGGATTGCCTTGGTAAATTATACGCGCAGGCATTCGGTGCAGAGTGCGGCATAGTTTCGCCGCATTTATTGTCCGGCACGCACGCGCTTACCGTTGCGCTTTTCGGGCTTCTGCGCCCTAACGACACTCTGTTTTGTATAAGTGGAATGCCGTACGATACGTTGCGCGGCGTAATTTTCGGAGAAAACAACGGTTCTTTAAAGGATTTTAATATAAATTTCGACTATTGTAACCTTATAAACGGGGATTTTGATTACGAAAGCATAAGGGAAAAACTTAACGATAAAGTCAAAGTCGTTTATATCCAGCGTTCCCGCGGGTACGAGCTTCGCGACGCGCTTTCTTGCGAAGAAATAGGCAAAGCGTGTGAGTTCGTGCGCGAACTCGGTTTTAACGGTTGTATTTTCGCTGACAACTGTTACGGCGAGTTTGTGGAAAAGAAAGAGCCCACGCAAGTGGGCGCCGACGTTATAGTGGGGTCGCTTATAAAAAACGCGGGCGGCGGGCTTGCGCCTACGGGCGGTTATATTTGCGGAAAGCGGGAATTTGTTGATTTAATAGGTAAAAGGCTTACCGCGCCGTCTATCGGTTTAGAGGTAGGCTCGTTTGACGGCGGATACAGAAACTTTTATCAAGGGCTGTTTTTGGCGCCGCACACCGTTGCACAGTCGTTAAAAACAAGTTTATTGATAGGTCAGGCTATGGGCGAGCTCGGTTTTAAAAACTATCCGTCGCTGGATAAAACACCTTACGATATAACCCGCGCCATAGAATTTGACGATGCAGAAAAAATGGTAAATTTTATTAGGGAAGTGCAGTACGCGTCGCCCGTAGACGGTTACGTAACCTGCGAACCTTGGGATATGCCGGGTTACGACGATAAAATAATAATGGCGGCAGGTACGTTCGTTTCGGGTGCGAGCATAGAGCTTTCTGCCGACGGGCCCGTAAAACCTCCATACATCGCGTACTTTCAAGGCGGGCTCACGTACGAGCACGGCAAGTACGCCTTAACTAGAATACTTGATAAAATAGGTTAAAATGGACTGCATAATAAGAAAATGGCGGTCAGAGGATGCAAAAAGCTTGTCTGAACTGCTTAACAATAAAAAAATATTGGATAATTTACGCGACGGTTTGCCTTTTCCGTACACTGAAAGCGACGCTCAATACTATATAAACTCTATGTTAAGCGCGGACGCAAGCTCGACTTTTGCTTTCGCGATTGAATGTGGCGGGCGGCTTGCGGGGAGTATAGGCGTTTTCAGAAAGGAAAATATTCATTTCAGAACGGCGGAAATAGGCTACTATTTAGGCGAAGAGTTTTGGAATAACGGTTTGGCTACTTCGGCGATAAAGCAGATTTGCGAATTTGTGTTTGAAAATTCGGATATTATTCGCATTTTTGCCGAGCCGTTTGCGCGCAATGCGGCATCTTGCCGTGCGCTTGAAAAGGCGGGGTTCGTTTGCGAGGGTACTTTGCGTTATAATGCGTATAAAAACGGGCAAGTTGAGGATATGAAAATGTACTCACTTATAACAAAAAAGCGGGCTTAAAGCCCGCTTTTTTAATTTAAATTTGCTATTAATACATTCCGCCCATATCGGGGTTGCCGCCCATAGGCGTTGCGGCGGGAGGAGTGGGTATGTCGGTTACGATGCTTTCCGTCGTAAGCAACGTTGCCGCAACTGAAGCCGCGTTTTGAAGAACCGAACGCGAAACCTTAGTGGGGTCGATAATACCGCTTTCCACCATATCGGTGTACACGTTTTTCAACGCGTCGAAACCGTAATTGGGCTTTTTGGAGCTTAAAATACTGTTTACGACTACCGAACCGTCGTAACCGGCGTTTGCGGCAATCTGGCGCACGGGCGCTTCAACAGCTTTCATAACAATCATCGCGCCCGTCTTTTCATCGCCGTGCAAACTTGCAACCAACTTTTTAAGTTCGGGAACGGCGGAAAGTAATGCCACGCCGCCACCAGGCACGATGCCCTCTTCAACAGCCGCTCTGGTTGCCGCAAGAGCGTCCTCGATGCGGAGTTTCTTCTCCTTCATCTCTATTTCTGTTGCCGCGCCAACGTTAATCACCGCAACGCCGCCGGCAAGTTTGGCAAGCCTTTCCTGTAATTTTTCCCTATCGTAGTCGGAGGAAGTTTCGGCAATCTGCGCCTTTATCGACGCTACGCGTGATTTGATATTTTCAGACGAACCCGCGCCGTCTATAATGGTGGTGTTGTCCTTATCAACCTTAACTTGAGCGGCTCTGCCAAGCATTTCGGTAGTAACGTCCTTAAATTCATATCCAAGGTCGCTGGAAATAACCGTGCCGCCCGTAAGAATAGCAATATCTTCAAGCATAGCTTTCCGTCTGTCGCCGAAGCCGGGCGCTTTTACTGCAACGCAGTTGAGCACGCCCTTTAATTTGTTGACGATAAGAGCGGCAAGCGCGTCACCCTCAACGTCCTCGGCAATTATTAAAAGCCTTGCGCCTTGCTGTGCAATGGGTTCGATAATAGGCAGAATTTCCTGCAAAGACGAAACTTTTTTATCGGTTATAAGTATATAAGGGTTGTCAAGCACAGCTTCCATTTTGTCAGTATTGGTAACCATATAAGCGGAAGCGTAGCCTCTGTCAAACTGCATACCTTCAACGGTAGTCAGCTCGGTGTTCATAGTTTTGCCTTCTTCAACGGTTATTACGCCGTCTTTCCCTACGATTTCCATTGCGTTTGCGATAAGCTCGCCTATTTTTTCGTCGCCTGCGGAAATTGAAGCTACTTGCGAAATGCCTAATTTGTTTTCAACGGGTTTGGAAACCGACTGAATTTTGGCAACCGCGGTTTCAACAGCTTTGGAAATGCCCTTTTTCAAAATCATAGGGTTTGCGCCCGCGGCAAGATTTTTAAGTCCTTCGCGCACGATAGCCTGTGCAAGTACGACGGCGGTAGTGGTGCCGTCGCCCGCAACGTCGTTGGTCTTTGTGGAAACTTCTTTAACGAGTTGCGCGCCCATATTTTCAAAGGGGTCTTCAAGCTCTATTTCTTTTGCAATTGTAACGCCGTCGTTTGTGATAAGGGGAGCGCCGTACTTTTTATCCAAAACAACGTTTCTGCCCTTGGGTCCGAGAGTGATTTTAACCGTATCGGCAACGACGTTTACGCCCGTTTCAAGCAATTTTCTGGCTTCGTCGCCGTATTTAATCTGTTTTGCCATAATAAATAATCTCCTTTAAATTATTCGACAACCGCCAGAATATCGCTCTGACGAATGATAACGTATTCTTTATCGTCAACTTTTACTTCCGTTCCGCTATATTTTGCAAGCAAAACTTTGTCGCCGACTTTAACCTGCATTTTAACTTCTTTACCGTCTACCATACCGCCGGGGCCTACCGCAACTACGAGGCAAGTAGCTGGCTTTTCCTGCGAAGCAGCCGTGAGATAAATACCGCTTTTGGTTTTTTCTTCGGCTTTAAGGTTTTCAACGACTACTTTATCGAATAAAGGTCTGATTGTCATAATTTAAGTTCCTCCGAAACTTTCAATTTTTTATTACGGTTATTTTATAAACTTGACAAAATAAAGTTAAACATTTAAAGGGAAAAAATTGCAATTTATATAAAAATATGGTAAAATTTAAATACAAACTTAGGCGGTACGCTTTATGGATAAATGGGACAGAAGATTTATGGAAATGACCGAGCAAATAGGCTCGTGGTCAAGTTGCTATCAGGAAAACAGGCATGTGGGCGCGGTGATAGTCAGAAATAAGCGGATTATCGCAACGGGTTACAACGGAGCGCCGCAGGGTATTAAAAGTTGCGTAGATAAAAAGGAATGTATGCGCAAAAAGAAAAATATCGCAAGCGGCACTATGCACGAGCTTTGCTATGCCGTCCACGCCGAGCAAAACGCCATTATTCAGGCGGCGCGCGTAGGGTGCAGTGTTGAAGGCTGCACGCTTTATTGCACGCACCAGCCCTGCGTTATCTGCGCGAAAATAATAATAAATTCCGGTATTGCCCGTGTAGTGTATAAAGACGGCTATCCCGACGAGTTTTCGCTTAGATTGTTTGAAGAGGCAGGGGTTAAAATAGAAAAATACGAGGAGTAATATTAATATGCAAAATCCTTTGGTTACAATCAAAATGCAAAACGGCGGCGAGATAAAGGTAGAGCTTTACCCCGAAAAAGCGCCTAATACGGTAAACAACTTTATTTCGTTGGTTAAAAACGGTTTTTACGACGGCTTGATTTTTCACCGCGTAATAAGCGGTTTTATGATTCAAGGCGGCGACCCTGCTGGTGTTGGGACGGGCGGTCCGGGCTATTGTATAAAGGGCGAGTTTACACTAAACGGGTTTAAAAATAACGATATAAAGCACGAGCGCGGCGTAATTTCTATGGCGCGCGCTAATAATCCTAATTCGGCGGGTTCGCAATTCTTTATAATGCACGCCAACGCTTCTTCTCTCGACGGGCAGTACGCGGCGTTTGGAAAAGTAGTTGACGGAATGGAAGTAGTGGATAAAATTGCGGAAGTGCGCACCGATTGGAACGATAAGCCGAAAGACGCGCAGGTTATGGAAAAAGTAACGGCTGAAACGTACGGCGTAGATTATCCTGCGCCCGTTAAAGCCTAAATATCGGAGAATACTATGGATAATACAATTTATCAAAATCCTTTAATTACGAGATATGCAAGCAAAGCTATGTCGGAAAATTTTTCCGACGAAAAGCGTTTTAAGTTGTGGAGAAAACTTTGGATTGCGCTTGCCGAGTCTGAAATGGAGCTTGGGCTTAATATAACCAAAGCGCAGGTTGACGAAATGAAGAAGTACGCGGACGATATAAATT
The DNA here is from genome assembly GCA_910578145.1 of uncultured Christensenella sp. Classification (GTDB taxonomy): domain Bacteria; phylum Bacillota; class Clostridia; order Christensenellales; family Borkfalkiaceae; genus Coproplasma. The sequence goes on from CAJTPJ010000002.1 coordinate 54,483, forward strand.
TTGAAACCGCGGAAAAGTACGAACGCGAAGTCCGCCACGACGTAATGGCGCACGTTCACGCTTTCGGCGATTTGGCTAAATCCGCAATGCCTATTATTCACCTCGGCGCAACTAGCTGTTTCGTGGATTGCAATTCGGAATTAATAGTTTTGTGGGACGCTTTGGAAATTATAAAGGCGAAACTTGTAAACGTTATGGACAAACTTTCAAAGTTTGCTTTAAAATACAAGGATTTGCCCACGCTTGGGTTTACGCATTTACAGCCCGCGCAGCTTACCACGGTTGGTAAACGCGCAACCCTGTGGTTGCAGGATTTAACTATGGACTATAACAATCTTGTAAACCTGCAAAATTCTTTCAAACTCCGCGGCGTAAAGGGTACTACGGGCACGCAAGCCAGCTTTATGGAGCTGTTTAACGGCGACGAAAATAAGGTTAAGCAGCTTGAAAAGAAAGTAGTTGAAAAACTTGGGTTTAGCAAGGTTTACGGCGTAACGGGGCAAACTTATCCCAGAAAATTCGATTATAACGTGCTTTGCGTGCTTTCGCAAATTGCGCAAAGCGCTTATAAATTCTCAAACGATATACGCATTTTGCAAAATATGAAAGAGATTGAAGAGCCGTTTGAAAAATCGCAAATCGGTTCGTCGGCAATGGCGTATAAGCGCAACCCTATGCGCAGTGAAAGAATTGGTTCGCTTGCAAGGTTTGTTATTTCGCTTCCTACAAACAGCGCTTTTACGGCGGGTACGCAATGGTTTGAGAGGACTTTGGACGATTCTGCAAACCGAAGAATAGTTAACGCTCAAGCGTTTTTAGCGCTTGACGGAATACTCAACATATATATGAACGTATCGGAAAACCTTGTGGTTTACGAAAAAGTAGTGGCAAAGCATATAGCCGCCGAGCTTCCGTTTATGGCAACTGAAAATATAATGATGGAGTGCGTAAAGGCGGGCGGAAACAGGCAGGAACTGCACGAAAAAATTCGCGTATTGTCTATGCAGGCGGGTAAAAACGTAAAGGAATTAGGCAAAGAAAACAACCTTATCGACTTAATTAAAGAGGATAAAACGTTTGCCGCGGTTCACGCTAAACTTGACGAAATATTAAACGCAAAAAACTTTATAGGCAGAGCGCCCGCACAGGTCGTTGAATTTATTGAAAACGAGGTTAAACCTATTTTACAGCAAAATTCAGCGCTTTTGGGGCAAAAGGGCGAAGTAAAAGTTTAATTTGCGAAGTACTATGTTACACGTAATACGGTTAAAATAAGACAACCCGCTTTTTTAAGCGGGTTGTCGGTAAAATAAAACAAAATTTAAAATAAAAATATCCAACCTATGAAAGGCTGGATATTGGCAGGAGAGACACGATTCGAACATGCAACCGACGGTTTTGGAGACCGCGACTCTACCATTGAGCTACTCTCCTATGCAACGTAGATTATATAACATCGCAGTTATTTAGTCAACTGTTTTCGGAGGCAAATTTATGAAAAAGCAATTTAAAATAGGCGTTATAGGTTGTAACGCAAACGCCGAAACCGTTTTACGCGGCGTGGTTTTATCGGACTTTATCCGTGAAAAAAAGATTATAGTCAGCGATAAAAACGAAGAAGCGCTTGATAAATTGAATTATCTTGGCGTAAAAACCACAACCGACAACTCGTTCGTGGCGCGAAATTGCGAATATCTTATACTTTCGTGCAGTTTAAAAGAATTTGACGAAATAGCAAAAAATATTGAGGGAATCAGACCTGAAAAAGTTATTTCCTTAATTCCTTCGGCAACCAAAAGCGCGATAAAAAACGCGCTGGGGATAGGGCTTATAAAAGTTGCAAGGTGCGTGCTTAACCCCGCTTGCGCCATAGGCAGCGGACTAATAGGCATAGATATGAACGATTTTAACAAATCCACCGACGACACCGATTTTATTACCAATATTTTCGGCTATACGGGCACGGTTGTAAGCGTTGGCGAAGATAAACTTGACGCAATTTCCACTATCGGCGGAAATATAGTGTTTCCGCTTATGTTTATAGACGGAATGGTAGGCGCGGGCGTTAAATTGGGATTAACGAAAAACGAGGCGCAAATAATTGCGGTTCAAACGCTTTTGGGGGCGGCGGAAATGGTGCAGAGGGGCGAAAACTCGCTTGACGAACTGCTTGTGCAATCCTGCAAAAATGGCAATCCTGCTATAGAAATAGTGAAAGTTTTGCAAGACGGCGGGCTTAATAAATTGATTGAAGGTGCGGCGCACGCTTGTTTTAAGGAATTAAACGGTCGTAAATTATGAAAAAAGTAACTTTATATACCGATGGCGCGTGCTCGGTAAACCCCGGTGTGGGCGGTTGGGGCGCGGTGCTGATGTTTAACGGCTTTGAAAAGCGTATTTCAGGCGCGGACGGCTCTACTACAAACAACAGAATGGAGATGATGGCGGTTATCGAGGGGCTTAAATGCCTTAAAGAGCCGTGCGAAGTCGTAGTTTACAGCGATTCCGCATACGTGGTAAACGCATTTGTCAACGGTTGGGTTGCGGGCTGGGTGAAAAACGGCTTTGTAAAATCCGACAATAAGCCCGTTTTAAACGCCGACTTGTGGCAGGAACTTTTAAAGTTGACGCAAGTACATAAGGTGTGTTTTATAAAAGTAAAGGGGCACGCCGATAACGAATACAACAATATTTGCGATAAATTGGCTACGGACGCAGTTAAAAATTTTAAAAGACAATTATAAAAAGCAGTTAAATACTATATAATAATAGTAATAATGAACCGCATAGAAGCCTTAAAGCATACAATAAATATTTTGGCGGTTGTACTGATGAGTGCAGTCGCTTTTCTTTTTATCGCATACGGTCTGCTGTATAAAAACGCAGATTTTATAATAGTGCATTTTAATTTGCTTTTCGCGTTATCGGGGATAATTTGCTCGCTTTTTTTGGTTGCGGGCATAATTTTTTATGGTTTCGGTAAAACTTCGCTTTATCGGCTGATAGTCTGTACTTTGATATTTTTGGACATATGCGCAGTTCTGTTTTTCGTGCTTTGCGCGTGCGATTTGTTAACGAAAATAAACAGCGTTGACGCTTTGCGCGAGTATATCGGTGGCGCGGGAGCGTGGGCGGCGGTAATATTTATAGTTTTCAGTTTTTTACAAGTGGTTTTGTTGCCCGTGCCGGGCTCGGTTGCCGTCGGTGTTGGTGTGGCTATGTTCGGACCGTTAAAATGCGCGCTTTTCAGTTTCGTCGGCATAGTTTTGGGCTCGGTTGCCGCGTTCGCAATAGGAAGATGGGTAGGCTATAAAGCCGTTTGCTGGATAGTCGGCAAGGAAAGTCTTGACAAATGGCTTAAAAAGTTGAAGGGTAAGGATTACTTGATTTTGTCCCTTATGTTCCTTTTGCCGCTTTTTCCCGACGACGTTTTGTGTTTTATTGCCGGGCTATCCTCTATGACTTGGGGATTTTTCCTTGTAATGATAACCGCAACCCGACTAATTTCAATTTTTTCCACTGCGTATTCTTTCGATTTAATTCCGTTTACCACTTGGTGGGGGATATTGATATGGCTTACGCTTTTGGCTCTCGTCGCGCTTTCATTCTATCTCGTGTGCAAGTATTACGAACAGATTGACGATTTTATCAAAACTAAATTTAAAATTAAAGGCAAAAAAAATAAAACGGCACGCGGCAAAACTAAGGCGGCGCGTTAAAATTCAAATCAAATTAGCTTAAATAAACTCCTGCGGGGGTTTATTTTTTATTTTTAAATAATTGACTTGTCAAAAGGTTTGCATTTGCAATTTTTTATGATAAAATGTATTAGTAGGAAATTGGCATTCAAGGAGAAAAAGTTAAATTTATGGATAAATTGGGCTTGTTGCAGCAGCGGAAGAAACAGCTTTTCGACGCGGGTAAAAAAATAAGAGAGGATATAAATTCACTTATAGACGAGGATAGCTTTGTGGAGCTTTCCTGTTTCAGCTTCTCCAAAAACGATTTCTACGGCGAAAACGCCGAAGGTGAGGGAGTTGTAACGGGTTTTGCTACCATTTGCGGCTATCCTTTTTATATCGTTGCGCAAAACGCCGCTGTTTTTTCTGGCGGAGTAAGTAAAGCCAACTGCGAAAAAATTGCAAAATGTTTAAATCAAGCAGAAAAAACGTCAACTCCGGTGATTTATTTATTATCAACTTTGGGTATACAGACGGGCGAGGGCGTTAACGTTTTAGAGGGCGTTGCTTCTCTTATTTTAAAGGCTTCGCAAATGAAGGGCAGTATTCCCCAATATCTTATTGTAAACGGTGAAGTTTACGGGCAAATAGCGTTGTTGGCAGGGCTTTGCGACTTTAATTATTTTATTGAGGAAAAAAGCGCGTTGTGCACGAACAGCCCGTTGGTGCTTTCCGCAAAATCCGGTAAAAATCTTTCCAAATTTGCCGTTGGCGGAGCTTCGGGGCTGAAAGGCGCGCAATTAGCTACGTTTACCGTTAAAAATTTCGACGAAATAAAAAAATCGATAATAGGAATAAGCGAAATTATTTCCACGCCCGTTATAGACGGCGGGGAACTTAACGAAAGTATTCCTGCTTTGGATAAAAAACCGGACGGCAAAAATATTTTGGAAGTGTTCGATAAGGATACCGCCGTAGAGCTTGGCGCGGGTTATTGCCCCGAAACGCGTTGTTTTCTTGCGCGCGTGGGCGGAATTGCCGTTGCGGCGGTCGTGTTCGACGGCGCGGACGGCGTAGAGCTTACCGCTGAAAACGTAAGGAAAATTAAGGATTTTTCGGAATTTGCTTGCTGTTACGGTTTGCCTTACGTAAACTTCGTAAATACGCTTGGCATTAAGAGCGATTTGGCTATCAACGACGGTTTGGTTATAAAAGAGCTCGGCGAGTACGTTTCTATGCTCGACTGTATGGATACTGCTAAAATTTCAATAGTTTACGGTAAAGCTATTGGTTTGGGCTATACGGTGTTCGCCGCAAAATCTATGGGTTATGATTACTGCTACGCGTTTGCAAACTCAAAAATAGCGCTTTTCGATAGTTTGCAGGGCGCGGAAATAGAATTTGGCAACTGCGAAAACAAGGAAAAACTTGCCGCGAAATACGCGGACGAAAACTCCGACCCCATAAACGCGGCTAAGGGTGGATATATAGATAATATAATCCAACCGTCGTTCGTAAAACAATATCTTATCGCGTCGTTGCAGATGCTTGTAAAGTGAGGCGGATATGGTAAATACTTTGCTTGATTTCGTCGCGGGCGGCGACGGGAATTGGTATTTTGAAAACCGCTTTGCCGAGGGTGCTATTTACGCCCTTATCGGGTTTGCGATAGTTTTTGCCGGTATTGCGATAATAATTATGATAATTTGGCTTGAAGGTTTGCTTATGCGCAAAACCAACAACTTAGCGTTTATGCACGGGTTGTTTGGGAAAATTAAAAAAAAACTTTCAAGAAAGAAGGCCGAAGATACTTCCGAAAGCGTTGAAACCGTTGACGGCGATGAAATTCCCGACGAGGTTAAAGCGGCAATAATTGCGGCGATAATGGCTTATTACAGTGAGGAAAAGCCGCAATGCGAATTTAAAGTAAAGAGAATTAAGAGAATTTAAAGGAGTTTTAATATGCGTAATTTTGTTGTTACTATCGATGGAAAAACTTATTCCGTAGGCGTTGAAGAAGTGGACGGAAGTCCTGATAATTTCGTAATTTCCAAACCTGCGGAAGCACCTAAAGCCGCGCCCAAAGCGGCGGTTCCCGCAAACGGAGAAAAGGTGTTGTCGCCTTTCCCCGGGCTTATTAAAAATATCCTTGTTTCCGACGGTGCTCAGGTTAAAAAAGACCAGCCCGTGATAGTGCTTGAAGCTATGAAAATGGATAACGAAATAACCGCTCCTTGCGACGGTACAATTACCATAAGCGTAGTTAAAGGCGCAAACGTTGAAACTAACGCAGTGCTTGCGGTGATTGGCTGAGCGGAGGAAATATGCAAAGTTTACTTGCGGTAGACTTTGGCGAGATTTTCGGGAATTTATTCGAATCGATGGGGTTTATGCAGGGCAGCCTGCAAAACTATATAATGCTGTTGATTTCGTTTATACTTATGTATCTCGCCGTAGTCAAAAAATTTGAGCCGATGCTGCTTTTGCCCATTGCTTTTGGTATGTTTTTGATAAATATACCCGGCGCCGAGCCCGTATTATGGGGCACTCATCCCGAAGGAAATAATTCCTACGATGCAGTGACGAATAGGGGGCTTTTGTGGTATTTGTATTTCGGCGTTGATAAAGTAATTTACCCGCCGCTCATTTTCCTTGGCATAGGCGCTATGACTGATTTCGGTCCGCTTATCGCAAACCCTAAAAGTATGTTGATAGGAGCGGGTGCACAGCTCGGTATTTTTGTTGCGTTTTTCCTTGCGGCGGCGCTGGGGTTTTCAGTCGCCGCGGCGGCGGCAATAGCCATAATTGGCGGCGCAGACGGACCTACGGCAATACTTGTAACCTCGCGTTTAGCCTCGGATTACGTGCCTACTATAGCTATTGCGGCGTATTCGTATATGGCGCTTATTCCAATTATACAAAAACCGTTAATGCGTTTGCTTACCACCAAAAAAGAGAGGGCTATAAGAATGAAGCCCCTTCGCCAGGTAAGTAAACTTGAAAAAATACTTTTCCCCATAATAGTAACGCTGGTGGTGGGTACAATTTTGCCTGATTCAATAGCGCTTTTGGGTATGTTGATGCTTGGCAATTTATTTAAAGAGTCAGGTGTGGTTGACAGGCTTTCTACGCAGGCACAAAACGGGCTTATGAATACGGTTACCATTTTCCTCGGAATAGCCGTGGGAAGCAAGGCGAAAGGTGAAATTTTTCTTAGCGTTGCAACGTTGCAAATTATAGCAATCGGCTTGTTTGCGTTTGTTGTGGGAACTATTGGCGGGTTGCTGGTTGCTAAAGTTATGTGTAAAGTGACCAAGGGGCAGATTAACCCGCTTATAGGTTCGGCTGGCGTTTCGGCTGTGCCTATGGCGGCAAGAATTTCGGAGGACGTAGGCAGGGAGTACGACCCGCAAAACCATTTGCTTATGCACGCAATGGGGCCCAACGTTGCTGGAGTTATAGGTTCGGCTATAGCGGCGGGCGTGTTGCTGGCTTGCTTCGGCGGATACGTTGACGGAACTGCTGGCGAAGCGTTTGTAAGCGCTTTCAGTGCAATCGCATAATTTGAGGTGAATTATGGAAAATAAAAAAGTTTTGATAACCGATACGATATTGCGCGACGCGCACCAATCGCACGCGGCTACGCGTATGAGATTTGACGAAATGGAGCCCGTGCTTTCTCTTCTTGACGAGGCGGGTTATTATTCCCTTGAAGCTTGGGGCGGAGCTACGTTTGATAGTTGTTTAAGGTTTTTGAACGAAGACCCGTGGGACAGACTTAGAAATTTAAAAAAATATCTGAAAAAAACGCCTATACAAATGCTTTTGCGCGGTCAAAATTTATTGGGTTACCGCCATTACGCCGACGACGTCGTGGAAAAGTTTATTGAAAAATCCATAGAAAACGGCGTGGGCGTGGTACGATTGTTCGACGCTTTAAACGACCCGCGTAACCTTGACGCTTCGGTAAAAGCAATAAAAAAATACGGCGCGGGCGGAAAATGCGTATGCGAATGCGCAATTTCTTATACGACCAGCCCCGTTCATACCACCGAATACTTTGTTAACCTAGCAAAACAGTTTGAGGATATGGGCGCGGACAATATTTGTATAAAAGATATGGCAAACCTTTTGTTGCCGTTTACTGCTTACGAGCTTGTAAAAGAGCTTAAATCTAAACTTCGCCCTGAAACTAAAGTGCATTTGCACACCCATAATACCACGGGTACGGGCGATATGATTTATTTAATGGCTATACAGGCGGGCGTGGATATAGTGGATTGCGCGTTATCTCCTTTGGGGAACGGCACGTCTAACCCCGCAACCGAGCCGCTTTTGGCAACTTTAAAAGATACTCCGTACGATACGGGTATAGAAATGGAAAAATTATTGCCTGCGGTTACGCACTTCAACAAAGTTGCGGCAAGGCTTGAAAAGGACGGTTTCTTAAATCCGAAAGTTCGCAGAGTAGACATAAATACGCTTTTATACCAAGTTCCGGGCGGTATGCTTTCAAACCTTATGAACCAGCTCAAACAGGCAGGCAAGGAAGAAAAACTTACCGAATGTCTTGCCGAAGTACCCGTTGTCAGAAAGGACTGCGGATATCCGCCGCTTGTAACTCCCTCAAGCCAAATCGTGGGCACACAAGCCGTGTGGAACGTGCTTTTAGGCAGGTATAAAACCATTACGGCGCAGTTTAAAGACCTTATGTTGGGCAAATACGGCGCAGTGCTTGGCGAAAAGAACCCGGAAGTAGTTAAGGCTTGCCAGAAAGACGGTGAAAAAATAATTACTTGCCGTCCTGCGGATTTGATTGAAAACGAAATGCAGTCGCTTACGCAAAAAGTTAAAGACGACGGTTTTTACACGCAGGAAGAAGACGTGCTTTCGTACGCGCTTTTCCCCGAAGTTTCAACAAACTTTTTTAAATGGCGTAAGGCAAAAAACGATGGTATTGATAGCGATTTAGCTAAAAATCCTAACAAAGTTTATCCCGTATAATATAACGGCGCGGACTATTTGCCCGCGCCGTGAGGTTTATTAATGAGTAAAGTAGCAGTAATCGGCGCCGGAGCCGCAGGGCTTACGGCGGCGTACTTTGCCGCAAAAAACGGTAATGAAGTTACCGTTTTCGAGAAAAATGAAAAAAGCGGAAAAAAGATATATATAACGGGTAAAGGTAGGTGCAATGTAACGCACGAATGCACACCCGACGAATTTTTAACGAACGTAGTTTCAAACCCTAAATTTCTTACGGGCGCTATCTATGCGTTCTCTCCCGAAAGGTGCGTTAAATTTTTTGAAGACGGCGGACTGCCGCTTAAATTAGAGCGAGGCAATAGGTATTTTCCCGTTTCCGACAAGTCGAGCGACGTTATAATATGTCTTGAAAAATACTGTAAATCGGCTGGTGTTTCCTTTAATTTTAATGAGCAAGTTAAGAAAATTACACTTTTGCATAGTACTATATCACACATAATAACAGTAAAGGGCGAGTATTCATTTGATAAAGTCGTAGTATGCACGGGCGGGCTGAGTTATCCGGCAACGGGGTCTACGGGCGACGGATATAATTTTGCAAGAGAAGCGGGGCACCATATCGTGCAGATTAGACAGGGGCTTTGCGGACTTAATTTAAAGGGCGATTATTTTAAGCAAATGCAGGGACTTACGTTAAAAAACGTAAATTTAAGCGTGTTTTTTGGCAATAAAAAAATAAAAGACTTTTTTGGAGAACTGTTATTTACCCATTTCGGAATTTCAGGACCCACGGTTTTATCGGCGTCGAGCATAATTAACAGGCTTGATTTAAAGCAAGTAAAACTTTCGCTTGATTTAAAACCTGCGCTCGGCGACAAAGCGTTAGATAAAAGACTGATAAGAGATTTTGAAAATTACAAAAATAAGACGATTGCAAACTGCCTTAAAGAGCTTTTACCGGTTGCTTTAATCGGCGAAACGCTTAAAAGAAGCGGAATTTCCGTTGAACAAAAAGTAAACGGCGTAACTAAGGCCCAGCGTGCGGCAATAATTTCCGCAGTTAAAAATTTTGAAATGAACGTGGCTTCGCTTAGAGATTTTACCGAAGCGATAATAACGGCAGGCGGGGTTGACGTAAAAGAAATTAATCCTAAAACTATGGAAAGCAAATTGGTTAAAGGATTATATTTTTGCGGCGAAGTGCTTGATTTGGACGCTTTTACAGGCGGTTATAACCTGCAAATAGCGTTTTCAACGGGCTACGCTGCGGGCACTAATATATTTTAAGGGAAACGTTATGAAAGCAATACGCGGAGCAACGACAATAACCAAAGACGCGGCGGAAGAAGTAAAGTCGGCGGTTGGCGAACTATTAAATGAGATTTACAGGCGCAACGCTTTAAGCGGCGACGAAGTTATTAGTATTCAGTTTACTAATACTGCCGATATCCGTTCGTACTATCCTGCCAAAGCTGCAAGGGAAGCAGGTTTTTTCAGCGCACCGCTATTTTCCGCGCAAGAGCCCGAAATAAACGGGGCGCTGCCTCTTTGCATAAGAGTTATGTTGTTGGTTGAAAACGACAAAACGCCCGTTCACGTTTATCTCCGCGGCGCGGCGACTTTAAGAAAGGATATAACAGAAGTAATAAATATTGCGTTAGACGGACCTGCGGGTGGTGGTAAAAGCACCGTTTCAAAGTTGGTTGCAAATAAGTTGAATATACTTTGTTTGGATACGGGCGCAATGTATCGCGCTTGCGCTTTAAAGTTTTTAAACGATGACGTTAATATCAATGATATTAATGAAGTGGAAAAGGCAGTGGCTCGGCTTGATTTGCGAGTGGAATATAAAGACGGAAAGCAACTTACTTTGCTTAACGGCAACGACGTTTCCGCCGAAATACGAAAAAACGAAATATCTATGCTCGCTTCCACGGTTTCCGCGTTAGAAAGCGTACGAAACAAAATGGTGGAATTGCAACGTGAAATTGCAGCAAACACTTCGTGCATACTCGACGGACGGGATATAGGCACAAACGTGCTCCCCAACGCTAAATATAAGTTTTATCTTACGGCGAGCGACGACGTTCGCGCAGAAAGGCGGTGCGGCGAGCTTTTGGCAAAGGGGCAAAGCGCCGATTTCAACCAAATAAAAAATGAGATTATAAAGCGAGATTTACAGGATAAAACGCGTAAAATTGCGCCTTTAAAGCAGGCGGATGACGCGATTTTTATAGATTCTTCGCTTATGACGGCGGAGCAGGTAGCCGATTTTATAGTAAATAAAATTCAGGAAAAGATATGAAAGAGAAAAAAACCAAACTTTATAAATGGTTCAGATTTATGCGGGGGGTATATTTCGGGTTTGCAAGCCTTGTTTACCCCATAAAAAAGCACGGACATACGCAAAGATTTGACGACCGTTCTTATATAATCGTCGGCAACCATAAAAGCGTGCTCGACGTAGTGCCGCTTGCAATCTGCACGCACGAGCCCGTTTACTTTATGGCTAAAAAAGAATTAGCTGAAAAGAAAATAGGCAGATGGTTTACCAAAAAGTGCGAATGTATTCTCGTTTCCCGCGACGGTAACGATGCCCGTGCTATAATGCAGGCGATGAAATACTTGAAAGAAGGGAAAATTTTGGGCATTTTCCCCGAGGGAACGCGCAACAAAACGGACGAACTTTTTCTGCCATTCAAAAGCGGTGCCGCCGCGCTTGCAATTAAAACGCGCACGCCCGTAGTTTTAATGGTGCAAACCAAAAAGATGAAAGCGTTTAGAAAATCACACGTATATTACAGCGAGCCCTTTGAGTTTACAGAATTCTACGATAAAAAACTTACCCCCGACGACGTGGCGCGGGCGGACGAAATTCTGCTTGAAAAGATGACGGCTGCATACCGCGAACTTGAAAAAATATTAAATTCCAAGAAAAAGAAGAAATGAAAATAATTCTTGCAAAGCACAGCGGGTTTTGTACGGGAGTACGGCGCGCCGTGGACACGGCTATGAACCTTAATCCTGAAAACGCGTACGTGCTAGGTGAAATAATTCATAACGAAACGGTGGTTAAAGCTATCCGCGACAAAGGGCTGATAACCGTAGACAGCCTTGACGAGCTTCCCGACGGCTGTACCGTTGTATTTCGCTCGCACGGAGTGCCGCAAAATTATTACGGTATTTGCGAAAGAAGGGGTATAAAAGTTATAGACTGTACCTGCGGTTTTGTGAAACGCACGCAAAGCATAGTTAAAGAGCAGTATGCGCAGGGTAAGCATATCGTCATAATCGGCGAACCGGCCCACCCGGAAGTAATTGGATTGCTCGGTTGGTGCGACAACAAAGCGACGGTAGTTAGCTCACCTGACGACGATTTTTCGGGTTTTGCTCAAAAAAACGTGTGCGTAGTGTGCCAAACGACCTTTTCAGAGCAAAAATTTGAAAAAATTATTAAAAATATTAGAAAAGTCTGTGAAAAAACAGTTGAAGTTTTTAAGACGATTTGTTATACTACTATAAGACGACAGAACGAGGTGGAAGAACTGTCGAAAAAGTGTGAAGCGATAGTCGTTGTTGGCGGGCTTAACAGCAGTAACACCAACAAACTGTACGAAATTGCCGCAAAGCACTGCAAAAACGTACTAAGGCTTTCCTCTGCGGAAAGTTTAGATATTACAAAAATAAAAAATTATAAGAGTTTAGGTATTGTCTCGGGGGCGTCAACACCCGACGAGCAAACCCGGGAGGTTCTTTTTAAGATGGCAGAAAACACAGAAGTTAAGGCAACTAATCCTACTATGGACGACGTAGTTGCTAAAATCGACAACGAGTCGAAGTTCAGGAGAGGACAGACTGTTCAGGCAACCATTTCGCAGGCTACTGCGGAGGGCTTGCAAATTCTCCTGCCTTTCTCGAAGAAGGAAGTCGCTTTAAGTAAAGACGAGCTTGACTGCGAAGACTACAACGCGGCTGACTACGCTTCAAAGATAGGCGAAACTATCGAATTGCTTGTCGTAGAGCTCAAACCCAGCCTTAAATTGTCGCAGAAGATGATTAAGGTTTTACAGCAGGAAGAGGCACTCAGCGCCGAGATAGAGGGCGGTAAGGAATTTTCGGTTGTATGCACGGGCTCTAACAAGGGCGGACTCGTCGCTCAGTTCGGTACTTATTCGGTTTTCGTTCCCGCAAAAGAAATTCGTCCCGGTTTCGTCAAAGACCTTGCTAAATACGAGGGTAAAACTTTAAGACTCCGCGCTATCGAAATTAAGAGAAACGGACATAAGAAAGAAATTATCGCTTCACAGCGCGTTATTTTACAGGAAGAGCGCGACGCCAAAGACGCAGCAAGGCTTGAAAAAGAAAACGAGTTTTTTGCTAACATTCAGGTTGGCGACGTTGTTGAAGGCAAGGTTGAAAGAGCGACGGGTTTCGGCGCATTCGTTTCCGTAAACGGTTTCGATTGCCTTGCTCATATTTCCGACCTTTCTTGGACGGGCGTTTCCAACGTTACCGATGTTCTTGAAATTGGCAAGTCTTACGAATTTATCGTTTTGAAAATTGACCCTGAAAACAAAAAAGTTTCCATAGGTTATAAACAGCTTCAGCCCCAGCCTTGGGACCTTGCGGACGGCAAGTATAACGAAGGCGACGTAATTCACGGCAAAGTTGTAAGAATAGTACCTTTCGGCGCTTTCGTTGAAGTTGAAAAGGGAATTGACGGACTTGTTCACGTTTCCCAGATTACACACGAAAGAATTGAAACTCCCGCAACCGTGCTTAATGTTGGCGACGAAGTAGACGCTAAAATTATTGCGGTTGACACCGTTGCAAGAAAGATGAATCTTTCCATCAAAGCGCTTCTTCCCGAAAACGAGAGAAGAAAGCACGGTGATGAAAACGAGGGCGAAGAAGCAGCGCCTAAGAGAGGCGGTCGCGCTCCCAGAAGAGCGGTTAATTCTGAAGACGAACTTTCTACCTGGAACGAAGGTAGCATAGGCGGTACTTCCATTGCCGATTTGCTTGCAAACGCTAAAAACAACAAGTAATTAAATAAAATATAAAACTCCGCTGTAACCGGCGGAGTTTTTTGTTTAACTCAATTAAAAGGCGGTTATAGAATAACTGTATTTAAATTGTTTTTTAGAGGTAACTTATGAAAAGAGAAGGCAACATTAAAATTTCAAGTGAAAATATGATGCCCATTATAAAAAAATGGCTCTATTCCGACAAAGATATCTTTTTAAGAGAGATAGTGGCAAACGGTGTGGACGCCATAACTAAACTTAAAAAGTTGGTAAATATGGGCGAAGCCACGTCGGACGACGAAGAATATTGCATAAAAATTTCCGTTGATAAAAAAGCTAAAACGCTTACCGTAGAAGACAACGGCATAGGTATGACGGCGGAAGAAGTTGAAAATTATATTACGCAAATTGCTTTTTCGGGCGCTTCCGACTTCATTAAAAAATACGAAAACGCCGGCGGCGACGGAATTATAGGGCATTTCGGTTTGGGCTTTTACTCGGTTTATATGGTTTCTGAAAACGTGGAAATTTTTACGAAATCCTATAAAGACGCACCCGCGGTGCATTGGGAATCGGACGGTAACGCAACTTATTCTATAGAAGAGTGCGATAAATTAACGCGCGGAACTAAAATAGTTTTGCACGTTTCTGCGGCAGAGAAGGAATTTCTTGAAGAAAACGCAGTTAAAAACCTCGTAAAAAAATATTGCTCGTTTATGCCCTACAATGTTTACGTTAATTACAAGGGCGATGGCAACGACCAGCCGTTAAATTCAACGGTACCTATGTACGTAAAAACTCCCAAGGACTGTACGGACGAGGAATACAAAAAATTTTATACCGATACTTTTATGGATTATACCGACCCTATTTTCTGGGTTCACCTTAATATGGACTATCCGTTTAAACTTAAGGGTATTTTGTATTTCCCCAAAGTAAGAAACAAAGTAGAACTTGAACGCGGCAAAGTAAAACTTTACTGTAATCAGGTATTTATTGCCGACAATATTAAGGAAGTAATTCCCGAATTTCTTATGCTTTTAAACGGGGTAATAGATTGTCCCGATATTCCGTTAAACGTTTCCCGCAGTTTTTTGCAGAACGATAAGCAAGTTCAAAAAATAAGCAAGCACATCACTAAAAAAGTCGCAGATAAACTGGTTGCGCTTTTCAAAAACGACAGAGAAAAGTTTGAAGCGTGCTGGGACGACGTTGCAAATTTTGTTAAATTCGGGTGCATTAAAGACAAGGATTTTTATGAAAAAGTTAAAGAAATTATAATTTACAAAGATATAAACGGTAAGTTTATTACTTTGAACGACTTGACGGGCGATGCGGTAGAGCAAACCGAAACTGACAAAAAAGAGCCTAATACTGTTTACTACGTTTCCGACTTGCAACAGCAGGCGCAGTATGTTAAAATGTTTAAAGACGAGGGGCTTAACGCGATAATTTGCGATAATTTTATTGACCCTCATTTTCTCAGCTTTATGGAATATTCCGCGGCGGATAAGTACAGATTTATGCGAATTGACGCGGATATTAACGGCGCGTTGAAAAGCGGCGAGGGTGCGGATGACAGCGTAATAATCGATATTTTCAAAACCGCGCTTTCGGACGATAAGTTGACGATAAAGACGGAAGAACTTAAAAACAAGGAAGTACCCGCCATTATTACCGTAGACGAGTATATGCGCAGGTATAGCGAAATAGGACAGTTTTACGGAATGAGCGACGGTGAAATAGCGAAAACCGTTATTGTAAATACTGCCAATCCCGTAGTTGAAAAACTTAAAACTCTCGACGGGGAAAAGCGTGACTTCGTAGCAAATTATATTTATACGCTTGCGCTTTCGGCATATAAAAAATTGTCTCCCGAAGAGCTTGATAAATTACAAAAAGATAGCTTAAAGTTACTTTCATATTATATAGACTAAGTAAAGAACCGCCTAATTTGAACAGGCGGTTCTAATTTTGTTAATTTGTGTAATTATTGTAAAATATTTGCATTTTTTTTAGTTTGAGTATTGAAAAAGCGTGATAATTGTGATAAAATAAAAGCGTATGGAAAGCGACGCGCGTGTGATTGAAAAATTAAAAAATTTTCATAACGGCGAGGACTTTAACGCTTACGATTTTTTCGGTTGTCATAAGATAGATGAAAATACTTACGCGTTCAGGGTCTGGGCTCCGCACGCAGTAAGCGTAACGCTTTCAGGCAATTTTTGCGGCGAGGAAAAGCGCGTTAAAGCGTCGGTTTTACCGGACGGCGAAAGTTATCAGGCGATAGCAAACGCTTGCGCAGGGGATACGTACAATTACGTTATTGAAACGCGTGACGGCAGGTTTTTAACTAAGGCGGACCCGTACGCATACTTTTACGATTCTGCACGGCTTTTTTCTGCGGTAGTGTGCGACTTGCAAAATCGTTCGGCAACCCTTGCGCTTAAAACGCCGCACGACCCCGACGGTCCGATAAATATTTACGAAGTGAATTTACTTTCGTGGAAACGGCACGACGATAATTCTTATTATACTTATTCGGAGCTTTGCGACGAACTCGTGCCATACGTGCGCGACTTAGGTTATACCCACGTTGAGTTTATGCCCGTTACTGAATTTCCGTTTGACGGCAGTTGGGGTTATCAGGTTACGGGGTATTTCGCCGTTACGTCTCGGCTCGGTTCGCCCTCAGATTTTAAGCGGCTTGTGGACGAATTTCATAGGCACGGTATTAAAGTTATACTCGATTGGGTACCTGCTCATTTCCCCAAAGACGAATGGGGATTATACGAGTTTGACGGTCAGCCGCTTTACGAGTGTCCGCTTTGGGACAGAATGGAGCACGACTGCTGGGGCACGCGCAGGTTTGACTACGGCAGAGGCGAGGTAGACAGCTTTTTACTGTCCAGCGCGTATTTTTTCTTTGACGTTTACGGTATAGACGGTTTGCGTGTTGACGCGGTTGCCTCTATGATATACCTCGATTACGATAGGCGCGCGGGCGATTTTACGCCCAACGCATACGGCGATAACCGAAATTTAGAGGGAATAAATTTCATTAAAAAATTTAACCGCATAATTAAAACCTCGTTCCCAGGTGCTATCACTGTGGCGGAGGAATCTACGGCGTTTCCAAAAGTTACGGGCACGATTGAAGACGGCGGTTTAGGGTTTGATTATAAGTGGAATATGGGTTGGATGAACGACGTTTTGTTTTATTGCAAACAAGACCCTTATTTCAGAAATTACCACCACGATAAAATGACTTTTTCGCTGGTGTACGCGTTTTCGGAAAAGTTTATATTACCGCTTTCACACGACGAAGTGGTTCACGTTAAAGGTTCTATCGTAAACAAAATGCCCGGTAGTTACGACGATAAGTTTGCTGGCGAACGGCTTTTGCTTGGATATTCGTATGCGCACCCCGGTAAAAAGCTGAATTTTATGGGCTACGAAGTAGCGCAGTTTAAAGAATGGGATTACGATACGGGGCTGGATTTGTTTCTTGCAAAGCAGTACGAAAAACATTCGCAAATGCGGCGATTTGTAAAAGATATTAACGGTGTTTACCGCGATTTAAAACCTTTACACGAAATCGATTTTTCGTGGCGGGGCTTTGAGTGGCTGGTTGTTGACGATAAATTTAACAATTTATTTGCATTTTCAAGATATTCAAAGCACGGCGAAACTTTGGTGGCGATATTAAATTTTTCGGGCGTGGAATTAAAGAATTATAAGATAGGTATAAATAAGGGAAAGTACCGCGTAATTTTAAATACGGACGATAAAACGTACGGCGGTAACGGCGCTTTGAAAAAGAAAATATTTAATACGGTAAAACAGCCGGAAGGTCAAAAAGAGTATTCGTTGATAATGAATATTCCAAGACTTACTTGCTTGTATTTAATAAAAGAAAATTAATTTAAACTTGGGGGAACAGCAATGTTAAAAAAGAAAGAGTGTGTTGCAATGCTTCTTGCCGGCGGACAGGGAAGCCGACTGTATGCATTGACAAGCAATATTGCAAAGCCTGCGGTTTCGTTTGGCGCAAAGTACAGAATTATAGACTTTCCGCTTTCCAACTGCATTAATTCAGGTATAGATACCGTTGGCGTACTTACGCAATATCAGCCGTTAGTACTCAACGAATACGTTGGCAACGGCCAGCCGTGGGACCTTGACAGAACTTTCGGCGGCGTGCATATACTGTCGCCGTACGAAGCTAAGACGGATACTTCGTGGTATAAGGGCACGGCAAACGCCATTTATCAAAATATCAGGTTTATGAAAATGTACGACCCCGAGTACGTTTTAATACTTTCGGGCGACCACATTTATAAAATGGATTACGACAAAATGCTTAGCGCGCACAAAGCCGCTAAGGCAGATTGTACGATAGCTTGTATGCAAGTGCCTTTGAAGGAGGCTTCCAGATTTGGTATTTTGAATACCAACCCCGACGGCACTATTTACGAGTTTGAAGAGAAACCCGCAAACCCTAAAAGCGACCTTGCCTCTATGGGTATATACATTTTTACTGCGGAAAAACTTTTTAAATATCTTGAACTTGACAACCAAAATCCCAAGTCTGAAAACGATTTTGGTAAAAACGTGCTTCCCGATATGCTTGCTGCGGGCGAAAAAATGTATTCGTATAGATTTGAAGGCTATTGGAAAGACGTTGGCACTATAACTTCGCTGTGGGAAGCTAATATGGATTTGCTTGGCGTAGTCCCCAAATTCGAGCTTGCAGACCGTGACAGGATTATTCATTCGAGAAGCCCGCTTGCTCCGCCCGCGTACATTACAGGCGAAGTGGTTAACTCAATAGTTGCAACAGGCGGCGAAGTAGAAGGAAAAATAATTAATTCCGTTATCGGTACTAACTGCGTTGTTGAAAAGGGCGCGGAAGTTGTTGACAGCGTGCTTATGGGCAATACCGTCGTTAAAGCGGGCGCTAAAATCAATTACGCGGTTATAGACGAGGAAGTCGTAATAGGCGAAAAGGCAGTTATTGGCGCACCCATAACCGAGGCGTCGAAAGTAGGCGGCAAAACTTCGGGTATAGCCGTGCTTGGCCGCGGAATTACCGTTAAGAAAAACGGGAAAGTCGGCGCGGGCGAAATTGTGGATACCAACGTATAAAAGGGGGAAAGGAAAATGGCTTCAACTGTCGGAATTGTATTTTCAAGTATGAACGAGGAAAACGTGCCCGAACTTACAAAAGTAAGGTCAATGGGCTCTATTCCTATCGGCGGCAGATACCGTCTTGTGGATTTTGCACTTTCAAATATGGTTAATTCCGGTATAACTACCGTAGGAATGATAACCAAAAATAATTATCAGTCGCTTATGGACCATTTGGGTTCGGGAAAATATTGGGACCTTTCCAGAAAAGAGGGCGGGCTTATTCTGTTGCCCCCTTATAGCGGCGAAACCGAAACTTTATATAAAAACCGTCTTGAAGCGGTTAAGGGCGCAACGGCGTTCCTTAAAAAATGCAAGGAAGATTTTGTCGTACTTGCGGATAGCGACGCGGTTTACAAACTTGATTACAGCAAAGTAATTGACTATCACATAAGCAAAAACGCGGATATTACGCTTGTATATCACGAGCACGAAGCGGTTAAATCGCATTATTATATCACCTTAAATACCGCGGACGACGGACGCGTTTCGGGTGTGGAAATAAACCCCGTTACCAACGGCGTAAAAAAGAATTACATCAACGTAATGGTTGCAAGAACGTCGTTTTTGTTAAGGCTTATACAGGACGCAATCCAGCTTGGACACACCAGCTTTGGCAGAGATATTTTAAGCCCCGGCGTTTCCACGCTGAATCTTTACGCTTACAAGTTGGAGGGATATTATTCCAGCATAACTTCGCTGCCTAAATATTTTTCAACCAATTTCGATTTGCTTGAAAAGTCTGTAAGAAGCGAAATTTTTGGAGATAGGGCCGTTTATACCAAAGTTAACGACAGTGCGCCCGCAAAGTTTGCGGAAACCGCAAAAGTTAAAAATTCGCTTATTTCCGACGGTTGCGTTATAGAAGGCACGGTTGAAAATTGCATTCTTTTCCGCGGAGTTAAGATAGGCAGGGGTTCGGTAGTTAAAAACTGCATTATTATGACGGACAACATCGTTGGTGAAAATTGTAATCTTGCATACGTTGTCAGCGACAAAAATTCGGTTATCCGCGACAACAGATTGCTTGCAGGATGCGAAATTCAACCTTATTTTATAAATAAAAGCTCTTTAATTTAGGGCAACACGGGGGGAAATTAATATGGCTACTGAAAAAACAACGGTTAAAAAAACTACGGCTTCAACTACGAAAAAAACTACCTCAAGCGGCTCTACGGCTAAAAAAACTACTAAAACAGCAACTTCCGCCGCACCTAAAACCGCGGCGAAAAAACCTGCGTCTAAACCCGCCGTTAAACAGGAGAAAAAGAAAATTCTTTTCGTTGCTTCCGAATCAACGCCTTTTATTGCTACGGGAGGATTGGCGGAAGTGGTGGGTTCGCTTTCAAAATCGCTTGCGGCAACGGGTAATTTTGACGTAAGAGTTGTAATTCCTCTTTATTCCGATATTAAAAAGGAATACCGCGAAAAGTTTAATTATCTTGGCAATCTTTACGTGCATCTTGCTTGGCGTAACCAATACTGCGGCATATTTTCGTATGAAAAGGACGGCGTTACGTTCTATTTTATAGATAACGAATTTTATTTCAAGCGCCCCGGTTGTTACGGGTATTACGACGACGGCGAAAGATTTGCTTTCTTTTCAAGAAGCGTGCTTGAAATTATGCCGTTTTTAAATTTCTATCCCGACGTTATGCACTGCCACGATTGGCAAGCGGCGTTGGCGGCTATCTATTTGAAAACCAACTACTGTTTCAGGCAGGAATATCAATATATCAGGGCGCTGTTTACCATTCATAACATTGAATATCAGGGTTGGTACTCGCTTGATTTGTTGGGCGACTTGTTTGATATTTACGGAAGTTACCAGCATCTCGTTGAATATAAAAACTGCATAAACCTTATGAAAGGCGCAATAGAGTGTAGCGAAAGATTTTCAACAGTAAGCCCTATGTACGCCAACGAGATAAAAACCGAATACTATTCTCACGGGTTGGACCCTATCGTAAAACGCAACGAATTTAAGCTGTGCGGAATTTTAAACGGAATTGACGTAGAAGGTTATAATAGCGCGCTTGACAAGCATTTATACGCTAATTTCACCGCCGACGATTTTTCCAATAAGGCGATTTGCAAAAAGGAATTGCAAAAACTTTTGGGGCTTCCGCAAAAGCCCGAAACGCCTATTATCGCAATGGTTTCAAGGCTTGTTTCGCACAAGGGGCTTGACCTTGTTACCACGGTAATAGAAGAGCTTTTGCAGGACGATATACAGTTTGTTATTCTTGGCACGGGCGACGCGCATTTCGAGGGATATTTTAGAAATTTGGCTTCGAGATATCCCGATAAATTAAGCGCTAACATCGTTTTCAACGGCGACTTGTCAAGAAAAATATACTCCGGCGCGGACGTATTCCTTATGCCGTCCAAGTCGGAACCTTGCGGACTGTCGCAGATGATTGCCTGCCGCTACGGCACTATACCCGTAGTAAGGGAAACGGGTGGGCTTTACGACAGCATTAAACCGCTTGTAAACGGCTATACGTTTACAAACTATAACGCACACGATATGATGTACGTTATTCGCAAGGCGGTTTCAGATTATAAAAACAAAGAAGAGTGGGCAAAACTTATGCGTAGGGCAATAGACAGCGATTTCAGTTGGAATCATTCCGCCCAAGAATATGCAGCTCTTTATTTGGATATGCTTAAATAATTTTACAACTTCAGGAGAACGAAATGAGCACTAACGCTATCACCGAAAAGGAAGCTAAGGATTTAATTAAAGGAAAACTGTCGAGATATTTCGGCGTTTCCCCCGCCGAGGCTTCAAAGGACCAGGTCTATAAAGCCGTTGTAATGGTTGTAAGAGATATCTTACTTGAGAAAAGGCAGCAGTTTCATAAAAAAGCCAAGGCTAAACGTGCAAAGAGAGTATATTATCTCTGTATGGAATTTTTAATGGGGCGTTCGCTGAAAAACAGCTTGTATAACCTTGGATTTACCTCTGTTTTTGAAAAGGCGGTAACCTCGTACGGTGTAAAACTTGATGATTTGTACGAGTTAGAGCCCGATGCGGGACTTGGTAACGGTGGTTTGGGCAGGCTTGCGGCTTGCTTTATGGACGCACTTGCAACGGGTAATTATCCCGCTATGGGCTATTCGCTCCGCTATGAATACGGGCTTTTTAAACAAAAAATAGTAGACGGCTGGCAGATTGAACTGCCCGACGTGTGGTTGCCCGGCGGTGAAACGTGGCTTACGCAAAGGACGGATAAGTCTTTTATTGTAAGATTTAACGGACAAATTGAAGAAAAGTGGACCAGAAACGGGCTTGAAACCAACTACGTAAACTGCAACGAAGTTCAGGCAGTGGCGTACGATATGATGGTTTCTGGTAAGGGTAGCGACGCGGTTTCCGTTTTAAGGTTGTGGAAAGCTAAGCCCGTGCAGGACTTTAATATGAAGTTATTCTCGCAAGGCGAATATTATCAAGCAATGACTGAGGATAACGACGCAGACCTTTTAACCAAAGTACTTTATCCCGCGGATAACCACAACGCAGGAAAATCGCTTAGATTAAAACAGCAATATTTCCTTTGCTCGGCTTCCATACAAAACATTGTTGAGGACCACAGGCATAGATACGGCGACTTGCGCGATTTACCCAAACTTGCGGCTATTCATTTAAACGATACGCACCCTGCAATGGCAATTCCCGAGCTTATGCGTATACTTATCGACGAGTATTATTACGATTGGGAAACTGCGTGGGCGATAACCACGGCGACTTGCGCCTATACGAACCATACCGTGCTTGCAGAAGCACTAGAAACTTGGTCTGAAGATTTGATAGCAAGAACTATACCCAGAATACATTCGATAATTAAAGAAATTAACAGAAGACTGTGCGAACAGCTGTGGAATGCGTTCCCTGGAGAATGGGCTAAGATTTCCAGAATGTCAATAATCGAGCACGACCGTATTAAAATGGCAAATTTGTCGGTTTATGGCGGACACAGCGTTAACGGCGTTTCGTCATTGCACAGCGAAATTATTAAAAATTCTGTATTTAAAGACTTTTACGATTTTTCACCCGAAAAATTTACCAACGTTACCAACGGAATTGCGCACAGAAGGTGGCTTAATCAATCTAACCCCGAACTTTGCGAACTTTTAAACGATTGCATTGGCGCAGGCTACGAGCTTGACGCGCCTAAACTTGCGGAATTTAAAAAGTTTGAAGACGACGCCACGGTATTAAAGCGGTTGGAAGAAATAAAACTTACTAAAAAGAAACAGTTTGCCGAGTTTGCTAAAAAGAAGCAGGGACTTATTATTAATCCCGAAACGCTGTTCGACGTGCAGGCAAAGCGCCTTCACGAGTATAAGCGCCAGCTTTTAAACGTTTTAAATATTATCGATACGTACCTTGATTTACAGGAAAATCCTAACCTTGATATCGTGCCTAAGACTTATATTTTCGGAGCAAAAGCGGCGCCCGGCTACGATATGGCAAAGAAAATTATTAAACTTATAAATTTCCTTGCCGCTGAAATTAGAAGCAACCCCGCAATTAAAGACAAATTAAACGTCGTTTATATGGAAGATTACAACGTTACTATGTCTGAAAAACTTATGCCTGCTTCTGAAATTTCCGAACAAATTTCGCTTGCCGGCAAAGAGGCGAGTGGTACGGGCAATATGAAGTTTATGATTAACGGCGCTTTAACCATAGGGACTTTAGACGGCGCAAACGTTGAAATGGCTCAAGCTGTCGGTAACGAAAATATTTTCATTTTCGGTTTCAAATCAAACGAAGTTGACGAAATTTGGCGCAACGGTTATAGTTCCAGCAAGTATTATAACGAATCGCCTAAACTTAGAAGAATTATCGAATCGCTTATTATCGGATTTAACGGCGAATCGTTTGCGGATATTGCAAACTATCTGCTTACGGGCTCGCCCGTTGCCGACCCGTATATGTGTATGGCGGATTTCGCGGCTTATAGCAATACACAACATATAATTTCTAATTTGTATTCATCCGATAAAACCAAATGGAACAAAATGTCATTAAACAACATAGCTTCCGCAGGAATATTTGCCGCTGACCGCGCAATAGGCGAATACGCAAATAACATTTGGAATTTAAAAAGTTTAATTCAGAAATAAAATAAACGAAAAAGACAGGGAAAAACTTCTCTGTCTTTTTCGTACTATGTCTGACATAATAGCATTTTAAAACTATTAAAACTGTGTTTTGTGGTGTTTTTAATTAAAATTTATTGAAAAGCGAAGTTGAATTAAATCTTAACAATTTAGCGCATTTTAAACGCTTGACAATATTTATTACTCTGTGATATGATTATTTTAAGGTTAACACTTCGTAAAAGTTGGGTTTTACGAAGTGTTGCATATACTTTATAATTAGGATAAAATACCACTCTTCTTAATAAAATGTCAAATTATCATATACAAAGAAACAATAAAAATATGGAAAAAATCGAGCGCTTACTTGACGAAGAACTGCCCGCATTCTGCTACGATTATTTTTTAGCCATAGATAGTCAAACTTCCGCTTTGACGCGACTTAACTATGCGCACGATTTAAAAATTTTCTTTTATTTCCTTGTGGAAAAGAAATTCCACAAAAGCAAAACAGTTAAAGATATTACTCTTGACGACCTTGAAAATGTTTCAGGCAACGATATAGAATATTTTCTCGGTTTTCTTTCCCACTACTATTACGGCGGCAAGGAACATACCTGTAACGAACGCGCGAAAGCGAGAAAACTTTCGGCAGTCCGTGCAATGTTTAAGCATTTTTTTAATAAAAATATGATAAGCGTTGACAATGCGGCTAAGGTATCCACTCCCAAACTACACGATAAGCCTATTATCAGACTTGATTCGGACGAAATTTTTAATATTATTGATGCGGCTGAAACGGGCGACGGGCTCACCCCCCATCAACGTGCTTATCACGATAAAACCCGCGTGCGCGACTGCGCTATTCTTATGCTCTTCTTGGGTACGGGCATACGTATAAGCGAACTTGTGGGGTTAAATAACGAGGATATAAATTTCAAAGATAATTCTTTTATCGTCACTCGCAAGGGCGGCAGTAAATCTATTTTATACTTCGACGACGACGTTGCGGCAGCATTACAGCGTTATTTAGATTATAAAGAAGCAAATTATGAAGATTTGAAAGACCCAACCGCCCTATTCATTTCAAATAAAAAAGGGCGCATAACCGTCCGCGCCGTTGAAAATTTAGTTGGAAAATACGCCAAAATTGTTTCTCCCCTTAAAAAAATTTCGCCGCATAAACTGCGCTCCACTTACGGTACGCAGCTTTACAGGGCTACGGGAGATATTTATATCGTTGCCGATGTTTTAGGGCACAAAGACGTAAATACTACGCGTAAACATTACGCCGCGATAAGCGACGATAACCGCCGCGAAGTTGCAGGTAAAGTCAAACTAAAACGCGAGGAGGATTAATCAGTTCCCTCCGTTATTATTTTATCTATTTTTATAACTGCATCGTCACGGATATCAAGGCATTTGCCGCAGTTATCGCAAATTTTAAACGGGTCAAGGTCGCAAACGTCGCACTCCCCGCATCCGTTACATTCTCTGTCGTAAAGCACGCAATCTCTTTTGTTTTTTTCCATAGCAGTACCTCCGCTTAATTTTAATACAAAACGATAAAATTTTCAAGTAATTTAAGCAAACTTTTGTTTGATTTTTGTAAAATTATCTGTTATAATATAATTGCAATGAGTAAATCCGTAAGACAAACCGAAAAAATTAAAAATGAAGAAGCCGTATTCTCTTACATACAAAAATATATGACTGAAAACGGTTTCGCCCCGTGCGTGCGCGAAGTATGCGCGGCGTGCGGAATTAAGTCCACCGCTACAGTTTTTAATATTATTAACCGTTTAAAAGACCGCGGACTTCTTGAAAAGTCTGACGTTAAGCGCCGTGCAATTTCACTGAAAAGCAAATCCGTATCCGTGCCTCTTTTGGGAACGGTTGCCGCAGGACAACCTATATTTGCCGCGGAAAGTTACGACGGCTACTTCTCTTTGCCTGAAAATTTCTTTTCCGGCGACGATTTGTTTATGTTAAACGTAAAAGGTTCGTCAATGGTCAAAATAGGAATGTTCGACGGTGATAAAGTCGTGGTAAGAAAACAGCAAACCGCCGACAACGGCGATATTGTCGTTGCATTGGTTGACGACAGTTCAACAGTAAAACGCTTTTTTAAGCGCGACGGAAAGTACGTTCTCCACCCCGAAAACGACGATA
Organism: uncultured Christensenella sp.; assembly: GCA_910578145.1. Classification (GTDB taxonomy): domain Bacteria; phylum Bacillota; class Clostridia; order Christensenellales; family Borkfalkiaceae; genus Coproplasma. The sequence goes on from CAJTPJ010000002.1 coordinate 80,647, forward strand.
TGGAAGATTTTGTTTACGACGACGTGCAAATACTCGGCAAAGTCGTTGGGCTTATAAGAAATATATAAATAAATTAAGGCGGAACGTTAAGTTCCGCCGTTTTCATTTGTTTCAGTTTCAGGCTCTGGTTCGGGATTAAAAGGATTTACGTGCACGGTTATATGCTTTACCAGCGGAAAGTTTTCCTCTATTCCTCTATGCACGCTTTCTGCAATCTCGTGCGCATCGTACAGCGGTAAATCGCCGCTACACGCAATTTCAGCAATGACATAAATCCTATTGCCGAACATTCTCGTCATAAGGTCGTCAACGCATTTAACCCCGTCGCAACCTTCAATAAACTCCCTAATAGCCGTTTCGGTTTTTTCGTCGCATGCCTCGTCGGTCATTTTCTTTATGGCGTCGATAAAAATTTTAAAAGCGGCCATAAGAATCATTGCGCATATTACAATGCACGCAACGCTGTCAAGAACGGGCACGCCGCACATTGCCCCCACTACGCCTATAAGACTGCCCACCGACGAAAGCGCGTCAGACCTATGGTGCCAAGCGTCGGCTTTAAGCGCGGACGAATTAATCTTTTTAGCGGCAATAATCGTATACCAAAACATAGCCTCTTTTACCACAATGGAAACTATAGCGGCGGCAAGCGCAATGTTTTTTGGTATTTCCGCTATCTGATAGTCGCCTGAAACTATATTGTTTATTCCCGAATAACCTATTCCCGCGCCCGTCGCGACAAGTACTACGGCAAGAATAATAGCTGCAACACATTCAAAGCGCTCGTGCCCGAACGGGTGCTTCTTATCAGCTTTTTTTGCCGAAATTTTAATGCCTATAAGTACGATTACAGTTGAAAAGACGTCCGAAGCCGAATGCACGGCGTCGGAGATAAGCGCGATTGAAGCGCCGAATATACCAGCCAACAGTTTAAAAATTGCAAGCGCGGCGTTTACGAGTATCGTTACAACGGAAGTTTTTACCGCAGTTTTTGTAAATTCAGAACCGTTCAATGTTTCTCCAAATTTTTAATTAAAATGACGTAAAATATATTGACATTATTATTAATTTTAAATATAATATCAAAGGTAACAGTTATTGCTGCTATGGCTCAGCAGGTAGAGCACGTCCTTGGTAAGGACGAGGTCACCGGTTCAAGTCCGGTTAGCAGCTCCAGAAAAACCACCTTATAGGTGGTTTTTTTCTTTTATTTTAACATTAATAGGGTAGCAATGTCAATCTATAAGTAATCAAAGCTGTATTACATTATTATATATTATAATCGTGTAATAAAATAATTGTAAACAAAAAAAATAGCGGCGGATTTTTCCGCCGCTAAAATATTATTCCGCTTTGGTAAATTGGTCTTTGCCGACAAAACATAACGGGCATTCAAAATCCTCGGGCACGTTTTCCCATTTTGTCCCGGGCGCAATTCCGTCTTCGGGATAGCCCTGCTCTTCGTCGTATTCCCAACCGCAAACTTCACAAACGTATTTCATCATTTATCTCCTTAATTTTATTTTTTGCAAAAATTTAAACTTAATGTATACAAATAATTATAACGCCCCGTCGGCTTTCGACGGGGTTTAATATTAGCGCTTGCGTCTTAATTGGCAAATTCTTATGCCTTTATTAATCTCTTTTTTCTGAATAGGCTCTTCTATTACAACTTCCGCAGGTTCGTCTACCGGCGCAGGAGCCGCCTCTTCTTCAAAAACCTCTTGCGCTACTTCAACGTCTAGCCCTTCGAACTGTTTCATTTTAACGTAAGCGTGCGCACAGGGATAACTTAAATTTTTATCGCAAAAATCGCAGAAAGGCGCATATTCGCCGCACAAATCGCGATTATGAATTTGGCTGTTTATTATTTTATCAACGTCGATAACCGCCTGCAAATTAATAATATTTTCTTTATTCAAAGTGCTGGGCATTGAAAGAAGTAATTCCAAAGGTTTTTGACTGTTCCACATATTCGTATCTCCTGAAATTATTATACAATATAAATCGTCATTTTTCAAGCGTTTGATTAAATTTCTTTAACGGTGAGCGTGCTTAATATCTCGTCATATTTGTTTTTATTGAAAGAAATAGTATCCGGCAAAGTAACTGCCGCCGTTCCCGCGGCAACGCCGCACTTTAAAATATCTTCAAGCGAACCGCCTTTAACAAGCGCGTCGGAAGCCGCCGCAACCATACCGTCGCCCGCCCCTAACGTTGAATTCATCGCAACGTTCACACTTTTACAGTACAAATTAGTACTTCCGTCCGTTATGATTGCCCCGTTTTTACCCAACGACAACAGCACGCGCTTTGCGCCCTTGGATATAATTTCGTTACAGCCCGCAATCATATCCGACTTATTTTTCAACTTTCTGTTAAGCGTTCGCTCAAGCTCGTCAACGTTAGGTTTAGCAAGGTCAACACCGCATTTAAGTGCCGATATAAGCCGTTCGCCCTCAGTATCCACTATTTTTTTTACGCCAACCGGTACCGCAGATAAAATTTTACCGTAATAATCCGGCGTCATACCCTTTGTCAAACCACCGGAAATTACAACCGCTTCGCAATCCGCTGAAAGTTTTTTAATGAGTTCGATAAGTTCTGCCTGCTTTTCGGCGTTTACTTCGGGGCTGATATCGTCCACCTCGGTAAGCATAGATTTACGGTCGATAAATTTATAGTTTTCCCTTACGCGCCCCTTATTCCAAACGAATTTATACGGAACACCCTCGCGGTGCAGTTCCTGCTCAAATTGCCCGCCGTTAATTTCGTACATAAACCCCGTTGCAAACACGCTGGATTTAAGTCTTGCAATACCAATGGCAACGTTTAACGCTTTGCCCGTAAAAAATATTCTTTTGCTGATAATTTTATGGCTCATTCCCACGTTGAGCGAGTCAACTTCAACGTTTACATCAATGCAAGGGCTTAGACATATAGTTAAAATCATTTGATTTTTCCTTTAAAATTACCGAATTTGCGCGGATAAAACTTGGCTTCCGCAAAATAAAAGCCGCTTTAAAGCGGCTATGAAATAGTTACATAGAAATCATCTGCAAGGTTTCGTAAAGCTCGTAATTAAATTTCTTTTTCATACTTACGGCTTCGATAATATCCATATCGATAATTTCGTTTTTACGTATTCCTACAACCCTGTTGCCAATTCCCTCGTTCAAAAGCCTTACCGCTTTGTTTCCGAATTGTGCGGCAAGCATTCTGTCCGCCATAGACGGCGAACCGCCACGTTGGATATGACCAATGGTCGTAGGCCGTACAGAATAAGTCGTTACAGATTGCAACTGCTTAGCAAATTCGTCTGCAGTACAAACGCCTTCGGCAACTACGACTATATTAGAGTGCTTGCCGTTAGCTCTCGAACGGTTAATTTTCATTACTATGTCGTCAAGGTCGAAAACGACTTCGGGAACGACTATAATTTCCGCGCCGCTTGCAATTCCCGCGTAAAGCGCGATATCGCCGCAACGCCTGCCCATAACCTCTACGACAGAAATTCTTTCGTGAGAAGTCATAGTGTCACGAAGTTTGTTTATAACGTCTATACAGGTATTTACAGCCGTATCGAAACCAAGCGTATAATCAGTGTATTCAAGGTCGTTGTCAATCGTGCCCGGAATACCTATAGTGGGTACGCCGTATTCTTCCGAAAGACATTTAGCGCCGCGAAACGAACCGTCGCCGCCAATTACAACCAGCCCCTCGATTCCACGGGCTTCCAATGTTTTAACGGCTTTTTTCTGTCCTTCTTTAGTAAGCATTTCAAGACAGCGCGCGGTTCTTAATTTCGTACCGCCTCTTTGAACGATATCGGAAACGGAACGCATTTCCATTGCTACCATCTCGTCGTCTACAAGCCCCTGATAGCCTCTCTCAATGCCGTAAACTTCCATACCGAAATAAAGCGCAGTTCTTACCACTGCACGAATACAAGCATTCATTCCGGGAGCATCGCCGCCGCTAGTAAGCAAACCAATTCTTTTCATTCCAAAAAAACCTCCGTAATATCCGTGCGCTCGGTTATAAAGCCCGCCCCCAATAATAACGCACGAAACACCTCATCATTCAGTATATATTATAACAAAGTATTTTCAAAAATACAAGAGTTTTTATAAAATTTTTGTTAATCAATATATTTTACGTCGCTCTGTTCCAAAAGCGAATATAGTTCAGCCAAAAGCCCCCTGCAATAGTTAACTCCGTCGGGCAATTTATACCTTTTGTCGCCGCGCAAGATTTTACACGCGGTATTCCCTTCGTAGTTTGAAAGCGTAGTCAAAAGGTCGTTAAACTCGTCGTCGCTCAACGGAGTCGCGTTTATCCAAAGTACTTCTTCCTTAGCTTTCTGCGGCTCGTCTAAAGAATTATCTTCGCTTTTAGCAGCGGAAGTTACCACTTCCGTAAGGTCGTCAACTATGCAAGAAAAACCCTTTTCGTTGTCGTATTCAAGTTTACCGGTCATTTTAACTATTTTATCGTTGCCGATAAACGGTTTAACTTTTTCATAAACCGCAGGAAAACATACGCATTCAAGGCTACCGTAAACGTCTTCAAGATTTAAAAACGCCATAAACGCACCCGTCCGTTTGGTGGTCGTACGTCTATACGAACCTATTATGCCAGACATAGTAATACGCATACCGTCCTGAAAACGGTTATAGGTACGATTTCCGTCCTCGTCCTCGACGTAATCATCCATAAAAGAACAGTCGAAGTTACAGCCGGGAATCGTATTCATATATTTTTCAAACGGGTGCCCGCTTACGTATACGCCCAAAACTTCCTTTTCTTTAGAAAGTTTTTCGTTTAATTCATACTCGGCAATTTGCGGATATTCAACTTCAACTTTTTCTTCTTCTATAAAATCGCCGAATAAGCTCATTTGTGCGCTGTTCTTTTCCTTGCTTATAGCTTTCGCCCGCGAGCAAAGCCCTTCGTAAACTTCGGCAAGTTGCGAACGTTTAACACCCATTTCATCAAATGCACCCGCGTAAATAAGCCCCTCGACCACGCGCGAATTTAAAGAATCAATACACCGCATAACGAAATCGGGAAAATCTTTGAAAAGCCCGTTATTTTCGCGCTCGGCTATTATTTCGTCTATCAAAGCCTGCCCTGCGCCTTTAAGCGCCGAAAGTCCGAAACGCACGCCGTCGTTTTCAACCTTGAAAACCGAGCGACTTTTGTTTATGTCGGGCGGGAAAACTTTCATTCCTCTTTCTTTAAGATATAAAACGTACTTGGTTATTTCCTCTATTTTATTAAGCCTGTTGTTTAAAAGCGCGCAAATAAATTCCTTGCAATAATATTTTTTTAGCCACGCCGTTTGGTAAGCTAACGTTGCATAAGCCGCCGCGTGTGATTTATTAAACGCATAGGAAGCAAACCCTTCCATATCGCCGAAAATCTTGTTTGCGGTTTCTGCGGAAATACCGTTGTAAACGCAACCCACTATTTTACTGCCGTTAATATCGCTTACGCCGCCGTTAATAAATTTTTCCTTTTGCGCCATAAGCGTTTTTTTGTCCTTTTTGCCCATAGCGCGTCGCACGAGGTCTGCTTCGCCAAGCGAAAAACCGCCCAAGTCCTGAAAAATTTGCATAACCTGTTCCTGATAAACGGGTATGCCGTATGTGACTTTAAGTATTTTTTCTTCCTGCGGGCAATCGTAAACTATCGCTTCCTGCCCGTGCTTTCTCGCACAGAACGAATCTATAAACTTCATAGGCCCGGGGCGATAAAGCGAAACGCCAGCTATAAGGTCTTCAAGCGTGTCCGGTCTAAGCGTTTTCATAAACCTTTTCATACCGCCGGCTTCGAGCTGGAACACGCCGTCGGTGTCGCCCTCGGCAATTAGCGAATATGCGCCCGCGTCTTCGTACCCAATAACGGTAAAATCGACTTCGCGGTTATGGTTTTCCCTTACGTAATCCACGCACTTTTTAATGTCTGTAAGCGTAACTAACGCAAGGAAGTCCATTTTCAACATTCCCAGCGCTTCAATTTCCTTTGCAACGAATTGCGTCGTTATATCCTCGCCGTTGCGCGACAAAGGCACGTTATCTGCAATCCTCTTTTGGCAAATTACTACGCCAGCCGCGTGCATACCCGTCTGTCTGGGCATACCCTCTATTTTAAGCGCCATATCGATAACGCGCTTCAAGACGTCGTCGGTTTCGTAAATTTCACAAAATTCATTGTTTTTAGCGGCTTTAAGTTCCTGCCACTTACTTTCAAGGTCGGCTTTCTTGTCCTCGTCGGTTTCCTTATCCATTTTTGCCTTAGCGCTTGCAATGCGCCTTCCCAAAAGGTCGCTTATAGAGGTTTTGCCATCCATTATTTTAGTCAGCTTATCAGTTTCGGAATAAGGAACGCGCATAACGCGCCCTACGTCTTTAATAGAGTTTTTTGCCGCCATAGTGCCGAAAGTCACTATCTGGCATACGTTTTCAACGCCGTACTTTCTACGCACGTACTCTATCGTTTCCTCGCGCCTGTCCGTACAAAAGTCTATATCAAAGTCGGGCATAGAAACGCGGTCGGGATTAAGAAAACGCTCAAACAGCAAATCGTATTGCAGCGGTTCTACGTCGGTTATGCCGATAGAATACGCAACTATCGAGCTTACGCCCGAGCCGCGCCCCGGTCCTACCGGAATGCCTTGCTCTTTGGACCAATTAATAAAGTCCCAAACAACCAAATAATAATCGGCATACCCCATTCCGCAAATTATGCCGAGTTCGTACTCGGCGCGCTCAAGCTCGCGGCTTGAAAGTTTTTCACCGTATCTCTTTTTTAAGCCTTCCGCCGTAAGTTTACGCAAATATTCCTCGGCGGACGAACCGTCCTCGGGGTCGTATTCGGGTATAAGCGTGGTATCCTTGATGGGATAGCCTTTTTTATCAAGATTAAACGCCGGCTCGGTAACTTTGTCGGCAATTACTCGCGTATTTTTTATTGCCTGCGGGAAATTTGGAAATAACGCCGCCATTTCGTCGCCCGTTTTAAAATAGAACTCGTTAGTGGAAAACTTCATTCTTTTCGGGTCGTCAAGCTGCTTTTTCATTTGAATGCACATCAAAACGTCCTGCATTTCCGCGTCTTCTTTTCCTAGATAATGCACGTCGTTAGTTGCAACTATCTCCGCGCCTATTTCATTTGCAAGTTTAACTAAAAGCGGCATCACAGCACGCTCTTCCTCAATGCCGTGGTCCTGTATCTCTATATAAAAATCTTCGCCGAAAACGCTTTTAAGTTCAAGTGCAAGTTTTTTGGCACCTTCGTAATCGCCCGACAAAAGCCTGCGCGGAATGCCGCCCGCAAGGCACGCGGAAAGACATATTACCCCCTCGGAATGCTCCTTTAAAACCTTGTAGTCTATCTTCGGCTTATAATAAAAACCGTCTACAAAAGCCATTGAATCCAACTGTACGAGGTTTTTATAACCCGCCTTGTTCTTTGCCAAAAGAATTAAATGCTCTGATATGTTAACGGTTTTATCGTTTAAATCGTTAGTAAGGTAAAATTCGCAACCTATTATGTACTTCAAGCCCGCCTGAAACGCCTTTTCCGCAAACTGCAAAGTGCCGTACATATTGCCGTGGTCGGTAATACAAACGGTGTCAATGCCGTTTTTCTTGCAGTGGTCTATAAGATTGTCAATCTTGCACGCGCCGTCAAGCAACGAATATTCGGTATGAAGATGAAGATGTACGAAATCAGTCATATTTTTTCCTTTAATCCCCAAGCGTTTGCGCAAGCTCGTTGATTCTTCTCATTCTGTGGTTTAAACAACTTTTTGAAATGCCAAGCCGCTCCGCTAACTCCTGCATAGACGCGTTTTTATCCGCTAAACGGCATTCGGCAACCTCGAAAAGGTTTTTATCCAAATTTTGCAACCCTATGGTTTGCGCAATTATTTCTATTGCTTTTACCTGGTTAACCGAAGCGGTAACCGTTTTATCTATATTTGAAACCGAACAGTTGTTAACGCGGTTAGCGTTATTTTGCTTGTCCTTAAACTCCACTAACCTGTTAAGTTTGTCAAGGCACTTCTCACAGCCAATCAAATCCAAAATATCCGAAATAACCGCTTTGCTTTTAACGTAAACCACTACTTTATCTTTTCTGGCAACCAATTTGGAAAGCACTTCAAAGCCGCACAAAAGCTCGCAAAACCCGTCGGCAGTAAGTTTGTTAGAAAATACAATTTCAAAATGATATCCCGTTCTACTGAAAACCCCTTCCTCGGGAAGCGTACAGCTTCCGCCGCCCAAAAAAGCGCCCTTGATAAAGTCGGTTTTTTCTTTATCACCGTTTAAGAGCTCACCACCTAAGTCAAAAGTCAAAAATTTACCGTCCTCGTCTTCGCCAACTATACCTAAGCGATGCAGCAAGGCTTCCGATTTTTCATCGGCACACTCAAACGCCAGCTTGTCCTTTCCGCTCAACAAATCAAATTTCGCGCCTGAAACGGTAAGTTGTAAACCGAATTTATTTTCAAGAATTTCGGTAATGAATTCGGCGGTTTTCTCGTTTTCGGTAACTATTTCAAACCCGAAACGACCGTTTCGGGAAATTATGCTGCCGCTCGTCCTTATAAAAGCCGAAATAAGAGCATCCCCGCACGAACTTTCGGCGGCGGATATAATCTCGTTTTTAATTTCTTCGGTAAAATTCATCATTTATAAATTTTCCGCCTTATACTGTGCAAACCTGAATTTGGGCAATCTGCCGTCGATATTATCAATTTGTTCAAGCGGCACGCTTGCATGACCAAGTAGCTCCTCGGCTATTTTCGTATCGCCTACCCTGTCTTTAGAATGCGCGTCCGAATCGATTACGAACCTTGCGCCCGTAGAAGCCATTAAATTAAGCTCCTCGGCTGAAATATGCCGCTTTTTCGTGTTAATTTCAATATAAGTTCCGTAGTCCGCACAACATTTCGCCACCTCTTCAAGGTTGCAGTAACACTTATAATTGATGTGCGTTAAAATATCTATAGGGTTGTTTTTTATTGCGTTTATATACGCTTTTGTGGTTGTTTCAATAACTTTTTGCGAAGGCCTTTTGCCAAATTTATAAGCCATATAGTTTTTAAGCATAATGCTGTGCATATCGCAAACCGATTTGTATTTCAAAACCTCGTGAATTCCGCAAAGGTATATATCAAAATACTGCAAATCATCTTTTTTCATATCCGTCTCGCCGTCCACAGAAATTAAATTGCTTTCCATTCCCATTAAAACGTCAATTCCGATAAGCCTTTTTGCTTCTTCAATTTCCGACCTTAAACTAGCGAGTTTTTTGCGTTTTAGCCCGAAAAGCAAGTGGTTAAAGCCGTGGTCGGTTATTGCCACGGCGGAAAGTCCCGCCGCTTTTGCCGCCCTCGCATTATCAAGCACGGTATTTTTTCCGTGCGAATAAGGAGTATGAGTATGATAATCAGCCGTTAGTTTCATTAAATTCACCTATGTAAACCACTTCTTCTTCAAGTAGTACGCCGCATTTTTCATAAACCCGTCGTTTAACTTCGCCGATAAGAAGATAAACTTCGCGCGAGCCCGCGCCGTCGTTAATAATGAAATTTGCGTGTTCCCCGCTAACGAAAGCGTTACCGCACCGCAAGCCTTTCAACCCCGCTTCTTCTATAAGTTTGCCGGCAGCCAATCCCTCGGGGTTTTTAAAAACGCAACCGCAGCTTCTTCCTTGCGGTAATTCGCGCCTTCTATTTATAAAATAATTATATTTTTCTTCTATTTCTTTAACGTTTGAACTTTTAACTTGCAAATCAATGCACAAGATTAAAGCGTTTATGTCACGCATAGTACTATGCTTATTGCCAAAATTACAGTTTTTATTAGACAATTCTTTCAAATCACCGTCATAAATCAATACCGACTGTACGTTATCGCCCAAATGAAATCCGTTTATGCCGCCGTTCATATAGGCAAGCCCGCCAATACTTGCAGGAATCCCCGCAAGATATTCTAAGCCGCCGAGCCCTGCGCTTTTGCAGTAGCTCAATACAGAACTTACTGTTGCCCCTCCCATACACTTTAAAACACCGTTTTCATAACTAATTCCGTTAAGTTTTTTAGTGCAAATAACCGCGCCATTATAATAATCGTCAGAGGCAAGAAGGTTAGAGCCGTTTCCGATAATACAAAAATTATCGTAATTGGAAGTAACGTAGTCAAATACGGCTTTGCTCTCTTCTATATTAATAGGAAAATACGCAATTTTTGCCAATCCGCCCAAACCGTAAGTCGTATGCTTAGAAAAACTAAAATTACCGTCCGTTTTAACCGTTTTCAAAATATTATCCGCAAACTGCAAAGCCTACCTCCTATATGATAGCATTTTTTTATTTTTTTTACAATTATTTAAGTAGAGTTTTCAGCTTATTTTCATCACTATTTAAAATGGCGCTTTCTATCTCGTCGCGCATAGTTTTGCTTATGGGCGCGGTAATTTTATAATTGTAATTTAGCCCTTCCATTACCGACATTTCGTCGTCGTATAATTTCTTAACCGCGCTCATTAGCCCAACTTTTGAAACGTCGCAATTTTCAAGCAAAAACGATATGTAATTTTCCGAAGCAGAAATTTTTTTGCCGTCGGCAGTGGTTACGGATATGTTTTGAAACAAATCGTTAAATTCCGTTATTGGCTTAACGGAAAACGCCACACCCCTGGTTTTCAATCTAAAAATATCCCTTTGCGTGCCTAAAAGATATTTATATTCACCGTTTATAAGTTTTACGTATGCGCCCGTCGGCTTATCATAAGCGGATTTATCCAATCCGACAAACATTGCCGCAGCCTTAACAAAATTACCCGTTCCGCTGTTAATTACGGTATTTTCCGCACTCGCGTCCGTGAAATCGCAATTAGAATCAATAGATAAAAGACAATAGCCGCCGTAGCACCAAGTGTAATAGGGCGTTCTACCACCAATTAAGTTTTCAAGCCCGTAGGTACCCGCACCGTAAGAAATTAAGTCCGGCACGGTGCCCCTTTCAATATTCATACGCGCCGCGTCAGCCGTAAGCGTAGTTACGCTTAAATAGCAACCCGTTTTCTTTGAAAATTTTTCACCTATATTTTGTAACGTAGTTGCGCGCGAACCCCTTCCGCCCTCAAAGCTATCAATTTGCCATAGAGTCAGTACCATAGGCTCCTTATCGTTAGCCGTTGCGCTTTTCTCTTTAACCATAACTATCGTCGCGGCAATTACTACAGCCGCGCACAACGCAAAAAATACTGAATTTTTAAATAGTTTTTTTATTTTGTCAAGCATATAATATTCTATTTAAAATATCCAAAAAAAATACGTTGGGGAGTACCCAAATTAACGGATACTCCCCTGCCCATTCATTAAGGCGCACCAAATGCGCTTTAACAAACGGGCGATATATAATAAAGCGTTACGCTTGTAATAGTAGATTGCGTAACGCACAGCATATTATACGGCAGAAATAAAAAAAGTGTGACAACCGCCACACTTTTTAATTATAATTACTATTCTTCGTCTTCGGGAAGTTCAACGTTATGGTAAACGTCCTGAACGTCATCAAGCTCGTTTAGCTTATCAAGCATCTTCATAAACGTTTCCAGCTTGTCCCCGTCCAACGCAATATAATTTTGCGGAATCATTTTAATTTCCGCTTCAAGGAAAGTTACGCCCTTATCCTCGAAATATTTTCTTGCAGCCGACCACTGCTCAGGAGTGGTATAAACTTCGTAAACGTCGTCTGAAACCACGTAGTCTTCCGCTTCGGCTTCAAGACAGTACTCCATCATAGTGTCCTCGTCAAGAGCCACCGTTCTTTCAATCACGAATACACCCTTGTTATCAAACATATACGAAACGCAACCGTTTTGCCCCATTTGTCCGCCGCACTTGCCCATAGTAGAGCGGATATCGCCTGCAGTTCTGTTTACGTTATCGGTAAGCGTTTTAATTATAACCGCCGAGCCCGCCACGCCGTAACCTTCGTATACGAGTTCTTTATAATCCTTATCGCCCATCTCGCCTGCCGCTTTGGCAATCGAACGCTTAATATTATCGTTAGGCATATTTGCGGCTTTAGCCTTAGCTATAACGTCGGCAAGTTTAGAGTTGGTGTCGGGGTTGGGGTTACCTTTAGCGGCAACGGCAAGCTCCCTGCCTATTTTGGTGAACACAGCCGCGCGAGCCGCGTCGGTTTTTCCCTTTTTTGCCTGTATATTGTGCCATTTGGAATGTCCTGACATAGTTTTACCTCTTTAAATTGTATTTTAATTGGTACATAGCAATTCCTGCGGAAACGGCGGCGTTCAAACTTTCGCAAGTGCCGCTCATAGGAATGCTTATTTTATAATCCGCCGTTTTCATTACTTCGTCGCTTATGCCGCCGCCCTCGTTTCCTATACAAAGGCAAAACTTTTTCGGCGGTACGAACGAAAAAATATTTTCCCCGTCCATATCCGCACAAATCAAAGGCAATCCGTCAAGCATTGAAAGAATTTCCGCGCGCTCACCCCTGTAAACGTTTATAAAGAAAATGCCGCTCATACTCGCCCGCACCGCTTTTGCCGAATAAGGGTCGGTACAGTTAATAAGGTACAAATCTTTATATCCAGCAGCGTTGGCAGTTCGTATAATAGTGCCTAAATTACCCGGGTCCTGCAAACAGTCAAGCAATAAACAACTACTTTCGGGCGGTTTTAAAAAATTTTGCGGAATTTTAACTACTGCTAAAACACCCTGCGGAGTTTTTTCAGACGAAATATATTCAAATATATCCCTGCTAACGGCAACTGCGTCGTGATAGTCTGCGATAAGCTCTTCCGAACAGACTACTTTGGTTATTTCACAGCCCGCGGCAATACACTCGTTAACGGTTTTAGTACCCTCAACGATATACAAACCCAATTTACTGCGAAATTTCTTATCTGAAAGCGCAACGATTTCTTTTATTAGCGGATTTGATTTTGAAGTAATTACCATATAAAAAATTAAGCCTTGTAAAAAGGCTTAAAATTTGATTATAACGCCGCTTTCGCTTTTTCTGCAAGCGCGGTAAATGCCTGTGCGTCGCTTACTGCGATTTCTGCAAGTACTTTTCTGTTAAGGTTGATGCCTGCGGTTTTAAGACCGTGCATTAATTTGGAATAGGAAAGCCCGTTAAGCCTTGCCGCCGCGTTGATACGGGCAATCCAAAGACTGCGCAAATCACGCTTTCTCAGCTTTCTGCCGATATAAGCGTAGTTGAGCGACTTCATAACCGCTTCGCGTGCAATTCTGTACGACTTGGATTTATTTCCGAAATAGCCTTTGGAAAGGCGGAATATCTTTCTGCGCTTCTTTAACGCGTTAACACTTCTTTTAATACGCATAATTTAAAACCTCCCTATTAACCCTTATAAGGAATCATCGACTTAACCGTAGATTCCTGAGTAGTAGAAACAAGCGTTACCTTACGCAAATTTCTCTTTCTCTTTCTGTTTTTGGTTTCCGCTTTATGGTTCTTACCGCCGTGAGGTCTTTTTACCTTGCCGGTCGAAGTAAGCCAGAAACGTTTTTTAGTGCCGCTATGGGATTTCTGCTTGGGCATATTTTTATCCTCCAAATAATTTATAGATTTATTTTTCTTTTACGGGCGAAAGCATCATAATAATCATTCTGCCTTCGGTAGAGGGCTTTTTATCCTGTACGGCTTTACCGTCAAGCCCCTCGAAAAAGTCTTGCATAACCTTAACGCCTTGATAAGCGCGTGCGTTTTCACGTCCCTTCATTCGTATGGAAACTTTAACTTTGTTTCCCGCTTCAAGAAATTTAAGGCATTGCTTTGTTTTTACGGCTATATCGCCGACGTCAATAGTCATTGACAGCCGTATTTCCTTTAATTCCACTATCGACTGATTTTTGCGGTTTTCCTTTTCGCGCTTGGACTGCTCGTACTTAAATTTGGAGTAATCCATAATTTTACATACGGGAGGAACAGCGTTCGGGGAAATTTTAACAAGGTCGAGTTCCGCTTCGGCTGCAAGGCGTTGCGCCTGAAAAGCCGACATTACGCCCAACATAGAGCCGTCTGCGCCGATAACTCTAACTTCCTTGTCGCGAATAGCCTCGTTTACGGAATATAAGTCTTTGATAAGTTTATACCTCACAATTTTTTTCCGAAAAAAATTCGGGTTGCAAAAGCAACCCGAAACAATTCAAGACGTTTAACGCCTGTAAAATCATTATCTTGCCGAACGGATATTTCCGTCGGTGAAAGGGGTAACCTTTGCTTTAACAATGATATTTTAACAGTATACGTTTAATTTGTCAAACGATTTAATTAAAAAATAACCTTTTCGCTATCTTCTTTTACAACTTTTTTTAAGAAAGCGTCAAATTTAACGGTATCCTTTGCTTCAACGCCGCGTTTATTTACGTTTACCGTACCGTCCTCCGCTTCCTTGTCGCCAACAACTAACACGTAAGGCACTTTCTCCATTTTAGCTTCGCGTATCTTGTAACCGATTTTTTCATTGCGTTTATCCACCTCGCAGCGAATGCCTGCAAGCATAAGTTTTTCCGCCACGCCCTCGGCGTATTCAAGCGTTCTGTCGGTTATGGGCAAAACTTTAACCTGCGTAGGGCACATCCAAAGCGGGAACGCGCCCGCGTACTTTTCAATTAACAGCGCAAGCGTCCTTTCATAACAACCTATCGAACTTCTGTGTATAACGTAGGGCGTCTGCTTTACGCCGTCGGCGTCTACGTACTGCATTTCAAAGCTATCGCCGGCAGCAAAGTCAATCTGGATAGTTATAAGCGTATCTTCTTTTCCGTGAACGTTCTTTGCCTGAATATCAAGTTTAGGTCCGTAGAAAGCCGCCTCGTCGTCTGCCTCAACGTAATCAAGCCCCAAGTCGTCGAGAATGACTTTCATCATAGCTTCGGTTTTATTCCACGCTTCGTCGTTATCAATATACTTATCCGACTTAGCTTTGCCGCGTTTTGAAAAGCGGAAGGTTACGTCCTTTCTCATACCCAACGCGTCGAGAATATAGTACGACAAATCAAGACAACGCTTAAATTCGCTTTCAATCTGCTCTTTTGTACAAATAATATGTCCGTCTGAAAGAGTAAACTGTCTAATTCTTATAAGCCCGTGCATTTCGCCCGAAGCCTCGTTTCTGAACTCGGTTGCCGTTTCCGAATAGCGGCAAGGCAAATCGCGGTAAGATTTAAGCCCATTTTTGAAAATTTGGTATTGGAAAGGGCAGGTCATAGGTCTTAACGCCATGACTTCGCCGCCGTCGGGAGCTTCGCCGTTTTCGTCGATAGCACCCAAAACGAACATTTTATCGCGGTAATGCGCCCAATGTCCGGAAATTTTATAAAGGTCGGACTTAGCCATATTGGGAGTTTTGGTAATCATAAACCCGCGCTTAGCCTCCTCGTCCTCTACGAAGCGCTGCAATATTTGCAAAATTTTCGCGCCTTTGGGCATAAGAATGGGCAAACCCTGTCCAACTACGTCGCTGGTCATAAATATGCCGAGGTCGCGCCCTAATTTGTTGTGGTCGCGCTTTTTAGCCTCTTCTACAGCCACAAGATATTCTTCAAGCTGCGCTTTTTTCTCAAACGCCGTGCCGTAAATACGGGTAAGCATTTTATTTTTTTCGTTGCCGCGCCAATACGCTCCGGTAAGCGAAGTTAATTTAAACGCCTTAATTTTACCCGTGTTGGGAAGGTGCGGTCCGCGGCAAAGGTCGGTAAACGAACCCTGCTTATAGAAAGAAATAACCGCGTCGTCGGGCAAATCTTCTATAAGTTCCACTTTGTACGTTTCGCCGTATTTGCACATAAGTTTCAACGCCTCTTCGCGCGGCAATTCAAACCTTTCTATTACCGTTTTGGAGTTGATAATTTTGCGCATTTCGGTTTCTATTTTTTCAAAGTCGTCCTGCGTTATGGGAGTATTGAAATCTATATCGTAATAAAAACCGTTTTCGATAACGGGTCCAATTGCAAGTTTGCAAGTAGGAAATACGTTTTTAACCGCTTGCGCAAGAATATGAGCACAGGTATGGCGGTAAACTTCAAGCCCCTCTTTATCTTTTAAAGTTACTATTTCAAGCGTTTCCCCGTCTTTAAGCGCGCGCGAAAGGTCGCTAAGTTCGCCGTTTACTTTTGCGGCAACTGCCGAGCGTGCAAGCCCGTCGCTTATTTTTGCCGCCGCCTGCGCGCAGGTAGCGCCGTTTTCAAGTTCAATCGAGCTGCCGTTTTTCAATACTATTTCCATAAAATTCCTCCAATAAAAAAAGCCCTTAAACTATGTTTAAGGACGCAATAATCGTATGCGCGGTTCCACCTTAATTGCCTTTGCCGCACGGCAAAAGCCACTTTAAAACGTCCGTTTAAATAAAAGTGGTTTCCCGTTCTCTTTGGAAGTTATGCGGCTTTCAGCGCCCCGCACTCTCTGTAAACCCCTCGGCGGTACTTGTCTTTTAACGGATAGGTTTATTTTATTACAAATAACCGCAGTTGTCAACAAGATTAAAAGTCTTTTTGCCTAAAAATATTTGCTATTTCGCGCGATTGACTGTATAATTATTTGTAATTACTAAAATAAGGTATCTACGCAATGGCTTATACAGATTTTAAAAAAATTGAACGGAAATGGATTAAGTATTGGGACGAAAACAAAACTTTCCATACGGATTTGCGCGACTTTTCTAAACCCAAATATTATATTTTGGATATGTTCCCTTACCCTTCGGGTTCGGGACTTCACGTGGGGCACCCCGAAGGGTATACAGCTACGGATATACTTGCAAGAATGAAAAGAATGCAAGGTTTTAACGTGCTTCACCCCATAGGTTTTGACAGCTTTGGGTTGCCTGCCGAACAGTTTGCAATAAAAACGGGCAATAACCCCGACGGGTTTACGCAAAAAAACATTGCAACTTTTATTAGCCAGCTTAAAATGCTTGGGCTTTCCTTCGATTGGGAGCAAACTATTTCAACCTGCGACCCCTCGTATTATAAGTGGACGCAGTGGATTTTTAAACAATTAGTCAAAGACGGGCTTGCCCGCTACGTTGAAATGCCCGTTAATTGGTGCGAAGAGCTTGGCACGGTGCTTGCAAACGACGAAATTATTGACGGCAAGAGCGAACGCGGCGGCTACCCCGTTATCCGTAAAAATATGCGGCAATGGGTAATTGATATCAACAAATACGCCGAACGGCTTTTAGAAGGGCTTGACGAGCTTGATTGGCCTGAACCTTCTAAAATTGCGCAAAGAAATTGGATTGGCAAATCGGTAGGCGCAAACGTAGTGTTTAAAGTAGACGGCACGGACTACGAATTTACCGTATTTACCACCCGTTGCGACACCCTTTTCGGCGCAACGTACTGCGTACTCGCACCCGAGCATAAACTTGTTGATAAAATAACCACGGCAGCCCAAAAACGGATAATCGAAGATTACAAAAAAGTTTGCGCGGGCAAATCGGAATTGGAGCGCACCGAGCTCAATAAAGAAAAAACGGGCGCGTTTACGGGCGCGTACGCAATCAACCCCGCAAACGGCAAAAAACTTCCTATTTACATTTCCGATTACGTTTTAACCTCTTACGGCACGGGCGCTATTATGGCTGTGCCCGCACACGACGCGCGCGATTACGAGTTTGCCAAAAAGTTTAACCTTGAAATTATACCCGTTCTCGAAGGTGGCGATATTGAAAAAGATGCCTGGACGGGCGACGGAAAACATATCAATTCAGACTTTTTAAACGGGCTGAATAAGCAGGAAGCCATTGATAAAATGGCTGAATGGTTGAAGCGGCGCGGTTGCGGAAAAAAAACCGTAACTTATAAACTGCGCGAATGGATTTTCGCCCGTCAGAGATATTGGGGCGAGCCTTTGCCCGTCATCCACCTGGAAGACGGCTCGGTTTGTTTATTGGAAGATAGCGAACTTCCGTTGGTTTTGCCTGAAATGAAAGATTACAAGGCGCACGGCGGAAACGCGCCTTTGGAAAACGCCGCCGATTGGGTAAACGTAACCGTTGACGGCAAAAAAGGCAAACGCGAAACCACCACTATGCCCGGTTCAGCAGGTTCAAGCTGGTACTTTCTAAGGTACTGCGACCCGCACAATAACGCAGTTTTTGCCGATTACGAGCTGTTAAAACATTGGATGCCCGTAGATTTTTATATGGGCGGTAAGGAACATCTTGTAGGGCATCTGCTCTACTCACGTTTTTGGAATAACTTCCTTTTCGACAAGGGGCTTGCACCCTGCAAGGAACCGTTTAAAAAACTTTTCCACCAAGGACTTATCCTCGGCGAGGACGGCAACAAAATGTCCAAGAGCCTTGGCAACGTAATTAACCCTGACGATATTGTTAAAAATTACGGCGCGGATGCGTTGAGAATGTACGAAATGTTTATTGGTCCCATAACCGATAACAAGCCGTGGTCTACCGCAAATATCGAGGGCGTGAAAAAGTTTATCGACAGAATACACAGGCTGTACTTTGAACTTGAAGTTATTTCCGACGAGCCCAATAAAAACCTTGAAAAAATTTATCACCAGACGGTTAAAAAAGTTTCCGAAGATTACGAGGCGGTTAAAATCAATACGGCGATTTCGCAAATGATGATTTTCGTAAACGCTGTTTACAAGGAAATTTCCGAAGGTAATAAATTCCCCAAAACGTACGCCGAGGGGCTTATAAAACTTCTTAACCCTATTATTCCGTTTATCACCGAAGAAATTTGGACTACGGTTTTAGGACACGACGGCACTATAGCTTACGAACCTTGGGTTGAATACGATTTATCCAAATGCGGCGACGACGATTTTGAATACGCCGTGCAAATAAACAGCAGAATTAAAACCAAAATTACCGTACCTGCCGATATGCCCGCCGACGAAATAGAAAAGATTGTTAAGGCAAACTGTGATATAGCGCCGCTTATCGAAGGCAAAACGATAAAAAAATTCATTCTCGTACCCAAACGACTTATCAACATTATAATATAAAAAAACGGAGCGGTTAACCGCTCCGTTTTCAATTTTAAAGAGATTGCAAAAGTTTTACAACGTCGCCAACAGTTTTAATACCGGTAACTTTGTCCTCGGGAATAGTTTTACCCGTTTTATCCTCTAAGGTCATAAGCATTTCAACAACGTCAAGCGAATCCGCGCCGAGGTCTTTAATAATTTCGCTGTCCTCGGAAATTTTGGAAACGTCAAGATTTAACTGCTCGGCAAGCAGAGATGCCACTTCTTCAAACATTTTAAAACCCTCCTGTTTATTGATAAAATTTTACTAAAAAATTACCTTTTTGTCAAGTTAATTAGCCTTTTTTTGGTTTACCTGCTTCAACGACAACCCTATTTTATGCTTTTGCTTGTCAAGCGTTATTACGATAGCCTTTACTTGCTGACCTACTTTAAGCACGTCCGACGGGTGTTTAATGTACCTGTCTGTAATTTCGGAAACGTGCACTAATCCGTCCTGATGAACGCCGATATCCACGAACGCGCCGAAATCAATTACATTTCTTACCGTACCTTCTACAATCATACCCACGCTAAGGTCTTCAATACCCATAATATCGCGCCTTAACTGTCTTTGGGGCAAGCTGTCGCGGATATCGCGCCCGGGCTTAACCAGCTCGGTTACAACGTCCTGCATCGTGGCTTTATCCAAACCGCAGTACTCCGCAACTTTATCCTCGCCGTAAGCCTTGACTTTTGCGGGCAAGTCCGCAATATTGCGGTTTTTAACGTCCTCGTCTCCGTAACCGAAAAGCGATAAAAGTTTTTCGGCTTTTTCGTAGGACTCGGGGTGTACCGCAGTATTGTCCAAAATATTTTTACCGTCGGTAATACGCAAGAAACCCGCGCATTGCTCGTATGCCTTTGCGCCAAGTTTTGAAACTTTTAAAAGCTGGCTGCGCGTGCTGAACTTACCGTTGGTTTCGCGGTAACTAACTATATTTTTAGCTATACCCGCATTAAGCCCCGCAACGT
Organism: uncultured Christensenella sp.; assembly: GCA_910578145.1. Classification (GTDB taxonomy): domain Bacteria; phylum Bacillota; class Clostridia; order Christensenellales; family Borkfalkiaceae; genus Coproplasma. Next base: position 100,701 of record CAJTPJ010000002.1, read on the forward strand.
ACTTTAAAAGCGAAACGCTTGCGGTGTTAAGGTCTACGCCAACGTTGTTTACACAGTCCTCAAGCACGCCGCCAAGCACGCTGTCAAGCCGCTTTTTGTCCATATCGTGCTGGTACTGCCCCACACCTATTGATTTGGGGTCTATTTTAATAAGCTCGGCAAGCGGGTCTTGCAAACGCCTTGCAATGGATATAGCCGAACGCAACGTTAAATCGAAGTCGGGAAATTCTTCCACCGCAAGCGGGCTGGCGGAATAAACGCTGGCGCCCGCCTCGTTTACAACCGCGTAGCTTACGGGCTCGTCAATCTCTTTTAAAAGCTCTGCTACGAAAATTTCCGTTTCCTTGCTGGCAGTGCCGTTGCCAATGGAAATAATATCTACTTTATGCTTTTTTATAAGCTCTTTTATCTTTCTTTTCGCTTCTTCTATATCCGAAGGCTTATGTACTTTAGGTATGGGATAAACCACCGACGTGTCAAGCACTTTACCCGTCTCGTCCACAACCGCAACCTTACAACCCGTCCTGTACGCAGGGTCGAGCCCAAGCGTAACTTTGCCCTTTACGGGGGGCTGCAACAAAAGCGGCCTTAAATTAACCTCAAACATTTTTATCGCCTGCTCGCTTGCCCTGTCGGTAAGTACGGCACGCACTTCGCGCTCGACTGAAGGCTGTATAAGCCTGTCGTAGCCGTCGTCAGCCGCCTCTTCAATAAGTTTAATACAATCGGCTTGTCCGTTGCTTTTAACGTACTTGGCTGTACATACGCGCTTTGCAATGTCGGGATTAAAATATATTTTAGCCTTTAAACAGTCTTCTTTTTCTCCCCTGTTAATTGCTAAAATACGGTGGTTTTTAATTTCTGGAATAAGCTCGGCGTAGTCCGCGTACATAGAGTACGTGCCTTTTTCGTCGTCCTTAACCATTTTAACCTGCATTTCACCGTGGTTTTCAAATAAAGCACGTAGCTTTTTCCTTAATTCCGCGTTATCGGAAACCATTTCCGCAATAACGTCTTTTGCGCCGTCAATAGCGTCCGCAGCGGTTGAAACGCCCTTTTCTTCGTTTACGTATTTTTCCGCTTCCTTATAGGGGTCGCCTTCCTGCGCCAAAATAAATTCAGCAAGCGGCTGCAAACCCTTTTCTATAGCAACCGAGGCGCGGGTCTTTTTCTTTTGCTTAAACGGGCGGTAAACGTCCTCTATTTCGGTCATAGTCTGCGCAGAATCTATAGCCGCCTGAATTTCTTCGGTCATTTTACCTTGCTCGGTAATTGCCGCCGCCACTTCCTGCTTTCGCTTTTCAAGGTTTTTAAGATATTCGTACCTGTCGTTAAGCGCACGCAAAACCTGGTCGTCTATCGCGCCCGTCATCTCCTTGCGGTAACGCGCAATAAAAGGAATAGTGTTTCCCTCGTCCAAAAGCGTTAAAATATTTTGAACGTGGTCGGGACGGAGTTTAAACTCTTCCGTCAGCTGCTGTGAAATTTCCATTATTTTTTCATACCCTTTAAAAAGTTTTTTTGTTCTTTCGTAAGCCTAAAACTCTCGCAAGCCTTTTGTATCGCTTTGTTGTGAGTTTTTATATCGTATAACCCCGATTGCAGAAGTTTAACGGTGTTATCGTAATCTTTTACAAGCATTTCGGCAATAAGCCACGCCGCCGCCATATGTACGTAATAATATTTCGTATTAACCTTTTGCAAGATTTCGCGTATTACGTCGGCGTGATTTCCGTCAACGTAAAAATGCAAAAGCGTGGTAAGCGCAAACCTTTGGTAGTACTCCCCGTCGGAAAGCGCGTATTTTTCTACGTACGGCAAAAATTCTTGCTTGTGCTTTAAAATGCACTTGGGCACAAAACAATCGCAGGTAGCCCAATTATCAATTAGCGCCACGCAACCCTCGACCCGTTTTAAAAACTCCTCCCAGCCAAGCAACGAAACCGCGGTAAGTTTTACAAAAGTTACTTCGTAATATTCGTCGGGCATCGCTAAAAGCCCGTCCACGTTTTGCAAATGTTTTTTAGCAAGTTTTCTGAGTTGGGGGATTCGTACGCCAATTAAATTTATATTATCGTTTTTTAAAAGTTTTTTATGAAACTCGCGGTATTGCGGGTCGCAATATTCTTGAAGTTCAGCCAAAAATTCCCGATAGTACGTCGCGCCACTCACTTTCGTTAAACCTCGTATTTGCCGGACTGGTAGAGCATAACTTTTTATGCGGAATTTCCAAGTTTGGATAACTGCGCAGAAAAATATCGTAAGCCTTGCCGCCGTTTATTATTATAAAACTAATTTGCGATTTTTGCAATACCTTTTTAAGGTCGGCAACCTTAAAATTTTTTATAGTGTCGTCGCGGCTGCCCACAATCTCACACTCGGTAACAATATCCCAAAGCGCAATTTTACGCCTTAAAAGAAAATCTATTTTATCAGAAACCGTTTCTGGTGCCGCTTCTCCAAAAAACCCGCAAACCGTCCGCCAAAATCTGTTTTGTTTATTTCCGTAATAAAACTCTATCTGCCGCGACTTTACCGAAGGAAAGCTGCCCAATATCAAAACTTTGCTGTTTTTATCGAAAACAGGCTCGAACCCGCACTTTAACACAGCGGTTTACGCACGGCGCCAACCAGCGCGGTAGCCTTATTTTTATCGTCAAAGTTAAACTCCACTGCTGCGTGAACGTCGTCTAACGTAACCGCATTTAAACGGTTTACCCTGTCCTCGAAATTATAAATTTTATCCCCGTACAACAACTCCTTGCCAAATATGAGCATTTGCGAACTCGTGCTCTCCTGTGAGAAAATGGACGACGAAACAAGCTGTTCCCTTCCGCGCGAAAATTCTTCTTTTGAAATTCCGTTCTTTTTGATTTCGTCAATACAGCCGTATATCGCTTCGGCAGACTGCGCGTATTTTTTAGCGTTTACACCAGCGTATATGGAAAGCGCGCCCGTTTCAGCATAGCTTGAAACGTAAGAATACACCGTATACGCAAGCCCAAGTTTTTCCCTCACCGTCTGAAACAACCGCGAAGAAACGCCGCCGCCGAAAATTACGTTCATAATCTGCGTAGCGTCGTACAGTTTATCGTAACGCTTTACCGTAGGGTAGGCTATACCGATATGCACCTGCTCGATTTTCTTAGGTTTTACAAGCGACTTGCCTTTCAATGAAACGGCTATATCTTTGCGCTTGCAACGCTTTTGTTCAAGCCCCGAAAAATATTTTGAAACCATTTCTTCAGCTAACGATATATCTATATTTCCCGCCATTGAAATTACTATATTGTCGGGTATATAGTGCTCGTCCATATAAGCGGCTATATCGCTTTTATTAAAGCCCGCCACGTTTTTATGCGTGCCGAGTATATTCCGCCCGTAACCGCGCTCGCCGAAAAACGCGCGCGAAAGCAAATCAAGGCACAAATCGTCGGGCGTGTCCTCGTTCATATTAATTTCTTCTATTATAACGCCCTTTTCCCTTTCCATTTCATCGTCGGGAAAAGTGCTTTCAAGAAACAGGTCGGCTAAAATGTCAAACGCTTCCGCCGCGTGACCCGTGGTAGATTTGGCGTAATAACAAGTTAAATCTTTGCCCGTAAACGCGTTCATCTGTGCGCCTATAGCGTCCATTTCATCTGAAATTTGAAATGAAGTACGCTTTTTCGTGCCTTTGAACATCATATGCTCGATAAAATGCGAAATGCCGTCCTCTTTATCGCTTTCAACCGAAGCGCCCGTATGCACGAGTATACCCATCGTAACCGACATCAGCGACGACATTTGGTTAACCACTAACCTTAAACCGTTGTTAAACTTTTTGTAATGTACCATTATTCTCCTAAACACTGGGAAACAGTGGCGGCTTTCAAGCCGTTTTCTCTTACGTAATTTAATATTTCAGGCAAAGCCTGCACCGTCCAATCCTTGGGGTGCATTAAAATAAACTCGCCGGATTTTAAGTTTTTTGTAGCGCGACTGACAACGGTTGCCACGTCCTTGTCCCGCCAATCGATGGTATCCCTCGACCACATTATAACTTTAAGCTCCAAAAGCTCGCAGGCGGTAAGCGTGTTTTCGCAATACGCGCCCGACGGCGGAGCAAACAAACTTACCTTTTGCCCGCAAATCATTTCCAAAAGCCTCGCGCTCGGCCTTATTTCTTCCAAATTAGCGTCGTAGGACATTTTTGAATGGTCTTTATGGAAATAGCCGTGGCTTCCCAACTCGTGCCCGCGTTTAAAAATTTCACGCACGCAATCAACGTTGTCGTCAGCCCAGCTTCCGCCTATAAAAAAAGTTGCCTTAGCTCCGTAATCGTCCAGCGCGTCAAGAATTTTATAAACGTTTTCCGAGCTTTCGTAAACATTGAAAGTAAGCCCTACTTCGCCGCGCTCTTCATTGCCGTGCGAGTACAAATTTTCGCTTTTGTAAGTTACGGCGGTAGCTTTACCCCCGTAGTAGCCTACGACCGAAACTACGGTAACTACTAAAATAAGAGTGAGGTTTGTTATAACGGTAAAAAATTTGCTTTTCAATTAGTTTACTCCCAAAACGAAATACTATTTATATAATATTACGAATATGGTCGCAACTTGACTAATTAAGTTTTATAAAAGTAACGCCCGTTTCGCCCTCGCCGTACTTACCGGCGCGAAAACTATCCACCTGCCTGTGCTTTTTTAAATGGTCGGCAATGGCGCTTCGCAATTTACCCGTGCCTACGCCGTGAATAACTTTAATTTCTTCAAGCCCGTCGGTTAATGCTTTATCTATAAAATTTTCCACTTCGTACAAGGCTTCGGGAACGGTTAAACCAAGCACGTTTATTTCAAGCACTGGCTGGGTTTTAGGCAGTTTTTTAACAACTTTAACTTTTTGTATTTTATTTTCCTCAACGCCCGTAACCAGCAATTCGCTTAGTTTAAGGTGTATTTTAAGGCTTCCGCACTCAACTTCAGCTTCACCCTTCTTTTCGTTGAACGAAAGTACGCGCCCGCTGCACTCCATCTTCTTTACGAACACCGAAACGCCCGCTTTAATATTTTGCGCGGTAGCCGTCGCATATTCTACAACCTGCTTTCTATCGCCCTCTTCCTCGAAAGCGGCGTCCTTTAATTTGTTTTTTAGGGTGCGCGCCGCTATCAAATCGGCTTCTTTCAGCTCTTCTTTTTTAAAAATTTCCTCTATAGCCGCAAGAATTTCTTCGGCTTGCTCGGTTCTGTCCGCAATAATTCTGCGGCTTTCCGTGCGTGCCGAACGGTTTATTTTTTCCTTTTCACGGTTAATTTCAGCAATTTGCGCATTAATTTTATCAAGTTTTTCCCGCCATTCAAGTTGCATTGCAGAAATTTCGGCAAGTTTTCTGTCAGCTTGTATGCGGCTTTCTTCGGCGCGGCGGACTACGTTTTCAAAACTTCTCGCCCCCTCGGAAAGATAGCTTTCGGCAAGCGCCAAAACGTCCTCGCTCATACCCATCCGCCGCGATATGGCAAGCGCGTTGCTTGCACCGGGCAAGCCTATTTTAATACTGTACAGCGGCTTTAAAGTGTTGGAATCAAACTCCATACTCGCGTTTTCTATACCGTCTACCGCGTAAGCAAATTCCTTTAACGGTGTAAAATGCGTTGTTACTATGCCCTTTGAACCGCAATCCAGCAAATGTTTTACAACGGCTTTCGCTATTGCCTGCCCTTCGTCGGGATTCGTGCCGCCGCCAAGCTCGTCCACGAGTATCAAACTGTCGCCGTCCGCCAAATTACAAATTTCTATAATATTTGTTATATGTGAAGAGAAGGTTGAAAGGCTTTCCTCTATGCTTTGGCTATCGCCGATATCGCAAAAAACTTTACTGAAAATACCAACCGAACTACCCTCGCACGCGGGAATGAACAACCCGCACGCCGCCATAAGGCAAAATAGCCCCGTCATTTTTAAAGTTACCGTCTTGCCGCCCGTATTAGCACCGCTCAACAGTAAAAAGTTATAATTACCGCCAAGTTCCACGGAAACGGGCACGGTTTTTTGCTTGTCTAACAACGGGTGCCTGCCTTTAATTATATTTACGTAACCGCGTTTGTTAATTTTTGGACGGGTACACTTGTGCGCATAACCGTATTCGGCGCACGCAAACGCGGCGTCTAAACCGTATAAAACCGCAATATCCGCTTTTAATTCTTCCGCAACGTCGCCAATCCGCTTGGAAAGCGCCTTTAAAATGGCGTCAACTTCTTCTTTCTCGTCAACGGTAAGAGTAATAAGCTCGTTGTTAAGTTCCAAAATATATTCAGGCTCGATAAAAAAAGTTGCGCCCGTTTTTGAACGGTCGTGTACGAAGCCGCGAACGTGGTTTTTGTGTTCGGCTTTTACGGGAATTACGTATCTGTCGTTACGCATAGTCACTATGCCGTCCTGCAAAAATTCCGAATCTTTTCCCGCGGCATATTCCGAAAGTTTTTCGCGTATTCTTGCGTTTAAATTTTTAATACGGGTCCGGATAGAATAAAGCCTGTCGCTTGCAAAATCGCTTACGGAGTCTTGTGAAATAATTTTTTCGGTTATATCCTCTTCGGTATTCTTATCGAAAAATAAATTCTTAGTTAAATTTCTTACTAATTTTATTTCGTTTTCGTCCGCTTTTTCAACGGATTTGTATATAATCCTCGCCGAACGAAGCAACGCGGCGCACGACAAAAGTTCTGCGCAAGACAGCGTAGAACCTTTTTTAGCGCGGGAAAGCTCGTCCGTAATATCGGAAAACGCTTCGATTTTGCCCAAGCCGTAAACGTACAAAAGTTTATCGCACTCCTGCGTAACCGAAAGACGATACTCTGCCTCGGAAAGGTCAACGGACGGAATAAGCCCCTTTACGACGCTTTTTCCACCCTCCGTCACGGCGTATTCCGAAACAGCGCCTAATATTTTATTAAGTTCAAGTTTTTCCGTTGAATTTATCATAATTATAATATCGGTTGAACGGAATGTCCGCGAGTATACTCTTTAAAATGCTTTCTCAGCTTTTCACCATTGCGGCAAAGCTCTACAACGCAATTAGGGTCGTTTTGCAAAGTACAGTCTGTAATTATTCCTGCAAGCGACGGGTCGGCGGCAATCGGCAAGCAATTATATACTTCAAAACGGCAAACCTCCAAACTATATCTACGCAAAGTAAATACCCTGCCGCTTTCGTCCGTCATAGCATATTCGGCGCGCTTGTCGCAATTTGCGCACTTTCTGCCAAACGGACAATAAACCAAATCCATCACTTTCAAATCGCCGCTACTCAAATAAAACGCGTTTTCTACGGCCAACGCCGAGCTTTCTTTAAGCGTAAGTTCTTTTGAAAGCGAAATATACTCCGCTTTGCAATATTTAAGGTCAACCGCATTTGAAATATTAAGCCCGCAACCCACGAAGAGCGATTTTTTAAACTCTTCGGCAAGTTTAAAACCATAAATTCCTTCGCAGTACAATCCGTCGAAAAGCGCGGCAACAGGCTTTATTTTTTCAATTTCCGCGCCCGTTATAAACGGAGGCAAATATAAATATTTTTCACCTTTAAATCCTGCCGTAAGCCGCGAAATATCCGCGTTTAAATCATCTAATTTTAAAATGCCGATATCCGCGTTTAAATTACTTATATCCTTGCAAATAACCGCAATTTTTTTGTTTTTTACAGCAATTATCTGCGGTAAACGGATATTATTGCTATATTTAACGTTATTATTTTGAGTTAAATTATCAAAAAATTCCGAATAAACCTTGCGGCGCAAGGCGTTAAGCTCAGAAGCGGGCACGAAAACGCTGCCCGTTTCTATTTTGCCGAAACTTACCTCAAACGGATATTTATCAACCTTGCAAAAACATTTTTCAATGTCGCTTACGTTAAGCGGTCGGTTAATGGAAGGTTGCAAAATTCCGTCGCCGTAAAACGTTTTGCCGTTAACCGTTATAAAAGCTGTTTTTCCCGCCTCGAAACGGGCGCAAACTTCAATTTTTAATAACCTTTTACGACTTAACAACCTTGCGTTGAGAGCGGTATCCGTTGTAACGAAAACTTTATCGCCGTTTTTAAAGTGTGATTTCGTTGCAAGAACGAAACCGCCTTTAACTTTGCCGCCGTAAGCCGCGCCGCCGGCTTCCTTGCCTTCGCGCAATATTTTAAAGCCGTCGCCTTGGGAAAATTGTGCGGTAGTCAGGCAAATATATTTGCCGTTTTCAACTTTAACCACCCCCGCATATTCGCCGATATGCCCCTGCACCGCAGACGAAATAAAGTTTTTATCCTGTCCGTTTGCAAGCCCCTTGGTGTAGTTGCCGCGGTTGTAAACCCGTTTTAAATTGCTTAAATCTTCTTTTAACGGGCGGTTATCTAAAATATTTCTATAATACTTTACCGCTGCCGCAACGTACTCGGGGCGGCGCATTCTGCCCTCAATCTTAAAGGAAACCACCCCGCAATCCAAAAGTTGCGCAATATCTTCGCCCACGCATAAATCGGACAACGATATTTTATAAGAATAATCCGAATACCCGTCTTTATCGATTGAATATAACTTTCTGCAAGGCTGTTTACACTTGCCTCGGTTACCGCTATTTCCTCCGGCAAACGAAGAAAGATAGCATTGCCCGGAAAAGCAGGTGCAAAGCGCGCCCTGTACAAAAACCTCGGTTTCAATAATTTTGGCAATAATTTTAATATCTTCAATAGCCGTTTCTCTTGACAAAATTACGCGGCTAAAACCCTTTTCCTTTGCAAATTCCGCGCCGTAACGGTTACAAACGCCCGCTTGCGTTGAAAGATGCAAAACCATTTCAGGATAATTTTCCTTTAAAAACGCGCCTAAAAACACGTCGGAAACAATAAGCGCGTCCGCGCCGCCGTTCCAAGCGCGCAAAGCGGCATTTACAAAGCTATCGGTTTCACCGTCTTTAACAAGCGTATTTAACGCAACGTATACTTTAACACCGAATAAATGAGCGTATTTTACAATCTCTTCAAAGTTTTGTACGTCAAAATTTTCCGCACTGCTTCTTGCGGAAAATTCTTTTAAACCCAAATAAATTGCGTCAGCGCCGTTATTTATCGCCGCTATTGCGCTTGTTTTATCGCCTGCGGGCGCCAATATTTCAGACATAGTACTATGCAAACCCATATTTTTTTATTATTTGAGCTATTGCGCCTTGATTATTGGTTACGGAAATAAAGTCTGCAAACAATTTCAGCTTAGGGTCTGCATTGCCTACCGCAACACCAACACCCGCCGCTTTAACCATTGATAAATCGTTAAGATTATCCCCTGCCGCCACTGATTTATCAATGGGAATATTAAGTTTGTCGCATAAAAATTTAAGCGCTTCGCCCTTAGTTTCGCCAAGCGCGGAAACTTCAACCAAAACTTTTGCGCTGCAAGTTACGTCAAACCTGTCGCCAAGCCGCTTATTTAATTCGTTAAATAAATAATCGCGCTCGCTTTCCGCAACCAAACAACCAACTTTTTGGCAAATTAACTTATTTTTTAAAATAAAGTTTGAAATTTTACCCTCAACGTAAATACTTTCAACACCTACAATCTTTTCGTAAAGCTGTAAATATTTATTATCCTTTGGGATATCAACGTACAAGTTATCGCCGCTATATATATTTATAGGGTAATTTATTTCTTCTATATTCCTGCAAATTTCGGCAACGCTCTCATAGGGAATGCCGCTACATTTAATAACGTTTCCGCTTTCTATGTCAGCAATAACCGCACCTTGGTTTGCAATAACTAAACCTTTCAAGCCCAATTCCCGCACGCGCGGCAAAATCGAACGCAGCATTCTACCCGTACAAACGGCAAAAATCCCGCCGCAAGCCACGTATTCGTTTATAGCGTTTACAACTTTTTGCGGAATCTGCTGGTTATCGTCAATCAGCGTACCGTCAAAATCGGAAACGATAAGTTTATAATTTATCTTTTTCATAAGTTTTCTTTTAGATACTCTTTAATAAACCTTGCCTTAGCTTCGGAAATGCCGTCAACCTCTGCAAGTTCTTCAACGCTTGCAGACATAATTTTGTCAAGCGTACCAAACTTTTCCAAAAGCGCCATTCTTCTCTTTTTACCTATTCCTTCTATTTCCGTAAGAATACTTTGTAAATTGCGCTTGGAATGGATATTCCTAAAATACGTTATTGCAAATCTGTGCGCCTCGTCGCGGATTCGCTGCAATGTTTTTAACGCGTAATCTCTATGCGAAATCATCACGCTTTCATCGGAATAAAGCGTAAAAACTTCCTCTTCGCGCTTTGCCAGCGAAATAAGCTCAATATCTCCGACGTCGCGCCCGTCAAATATTTCTTTTACCGCAGAAAGTTGCCCCTTTCCGCCGTCTATAATTATCAGGTCGGGACGCGGAAACTTTTCCTCTTCGTCCGTGCCCAATTTGTCAAGCCGTCTGGTAAGCACTTCCTGCAACGAAGCAAAATCGTTTGCGCCCTCAACAGTTTTAATTCTAAACCGCCTATAACTGTTCCTGTCCGCCTCGCCGTCGATAAAAACTACCATCGAACCAACTTTATCTACGCCGCTTATATTTGAAATATCATAACATTCCATTCTGCGCGGGTAACGTTTAAGCGACAAAAGTTCCTGCAAACGCTTGCAGGCGTTTACCGTCATATCGTCTTTATGCTTGATTTTATCAACCGATTTTTCAAGATATTCTTCGGCATTTTTCTTTGCCATCATTAAAAGCCGCGCTTTATCACCCAGCTTTGCCAAACTAATTTCAACCGACTTTCCAAACTTTTCTTTAAAATAGTTTTGCAATAATTCCTTTTCGCAAAACTCTTCGCAAATAATTTCCGACGGAACTTCGTGATTTTGATAATATTGCGTTATAAAAGCTGTAAGAGCTTCGCCGTCGTTTATATGCGCCTCGTCCAGCGCAAAATTACTACCGCCCTGCATAATACCCTTACGCGTTACCAAAACGTTAACCGCCGAATACATATTATTGGTTGCGTACGCAATAATATCCGCGTCAAGATAACGGTTTAAAGAAGTAATACGCTTAGCTTCCAATTTTGAAAGCATTTCGATTTTACTTTTATAGTCAAGCGCAAGCTCAAAATTTTCATTTTCCGCCGCGTTAACCATTTTACTTTTCAAAAGTTCCGCCGTTTCACCGTAATTCCCGTCAAGGAAACTTAACGCTTTTTTAACCCGCGCCGTATAGTCCACGCGGTTTATTCTGCCTGCGCAGGGCGCAGGGCACCTTCCTATATGATAATTAAGACATTCGCGCTTTCTGCCCGTAGTAGCCGTATGGCACAACCTTACCCCAAACGTAAGTTGCAACGTATCAAGAATGTCTTTACAACTTATTCCGCCCATAAACGGACCGAAATATTTACAGCCGTCTTTCGCGGTCTTACGCGTAATGCTGAAATTGGGAAACTCTTCCCGCATATTCACCTTAATATACGGATAAGTTTTGTCGTCCTTTAAAAGAATATTGTATTTGGGTTTGTATTTTTTTATTAAATTGTTTTCAAGCGCAAGCGCGTCTATTTCCGAATTGGTAATGATATAGTTGAAATCACGTATATTCGCAACCATTTTCATTACTTTTTCGGGCTTGGGAGAATTATGGAAATATTGTCTTACCCTGTTTTTTAGAACGCGCGCCTTGCCGACGTAAATTACGTTTTTATATTCGTCAAGCATTATATAAACGCCCGGATTATCAGGCAAAAGTTTTAGCTTTTCTTTAATAATATCCATAAATCCCTAACTTAAATTATAACATATCCCGTCGGTTTTTGCAATATTTACACACCAAAAAAGTCCCGCCTATTGACAGGACTTTACTTTAACAACCAAGAAATTCTACGCCTTTAAGCATAACGTCGTTTACGGTATCGTTTACAAGACTGTAAAAAATGATTTTACCCTGCCTTTCGCTTTTAACGATGCCAAGATTTTTTAACAGCCGCAGCTGGTGCGAAACGGTAGTTTGGTTTATTTCCAGAACGCGCGATATGTCCGTTACGCACATTTCTGAAATAGCCAATGCCGAAAGCATTCTCACCCGCGTAGGGTCGGCAAAAATGGAAAAAAAACAAACTATACTGTCGAGAACGTCGCCCTCCGGCACGTATTCCTTAACTAAATCCTTTGTGCGTCTGTCTAAAAGCATTGTATCCTGCATACGTAACCTCCCATAAAAAATTATAAGCCCCGTATGCAAATATGTCAAAACGTGATAATGGCGTATACTGTCACAAATTGACTGTGTTTGTCACTTGGTTTCTATTGAAACTACTTTATATCCCGCGTCGGTTACAAGCGCGCTTATTTCATCGGCGGAAAGATTTTCGCGGCTGCGGATTACGGCAATTTTCTTTTTCAATTTTACATCCACCGAAACCGCGTTTTTAACCGTTGACAGCTTATCTTCCACGCGTTTTGCGCAATGCTCGCAACACATTCCCTCGATATTTACGATAGTTTTCATTATTTTATCTCCCTTTACTATTCTTTTATTTTTATATAATAATAACCTAAGCGCGTTGCAGACTACGAAAATAGAACTTAAACTCATACACGCCGCGGCAATCATTGGGTTAAACACGAAAAACGCACCCGCCGCTACGGGAATCATTACCACGTTGTAGAAAAACGCCCAAAACAGATTTTGCTTGATATTGCGCATAGTCGCGCGGCTTAAATCGAATACGGTGTCAAGCGTGCGCAAATCTTCGCTTACGAGCACGACGCCAGCGCTATCTATAGCCACGTCGGTGCCGCCGCCCATTGCTATGCCTATATCCGCTTGTTTCAATGCCGGTGAATCGTTAATGCCGTCGCCGACCATTGCAACCACTCCGCCCGCTTTTTGTACGCGCTCAACCGCTTTTAACTTATCTTCGGGCATAACCTCGGCAACGAATTCGTCAATACCCACGCTTTCGGCAACGAACTCTGCAGTAACCTGCGAATCGCCCGTTAGCATAGCCACGCGGATATTCCGCGATTTTAACAACGCAACAGCCTCTTTACTACCCTCTTTAACAGTATCGGCAATTCCCGTCATTGCTATTACGCCCCGCCCGTTTGCAAGAAAAATAACGGTTTTGCCCTGTTTTGAAAGCTGTTCCGCTTTTTGCGAAATCTCGCGTGAAATATTTTTAACTAACTTAGAATTGCCCAAAAAATATTTTTCGTTTTCATATTCCGCAGTGGCCCCCGCGCCTACGGTATAGTTGAAATTTTTTACTTCAACCCAATCACCAGCATAATCCACAACGCATCGTGCAAGCGGGTGGTTTGAGTTTTTTTCTATTCCGCAAGCAATTTTCAAAGCCTTTTCACGCTCAAAACCGAAAGTTTCAAAATCGGTGACGCGCGGTTTGCCCTCCGTTATAGTAGCCGTTTTGTCAAGTAAAACCGTGTTTACGCCGCACACCCTTTGCAGGCTTTCCGCGTCTTTATACAGTATTCCAAGCGAAGCGCCTTTCCCCGCCGCAGTCATAATGGCTACGGGCGTTGCCAGCCCAAGCGCGCACGGACAGGAAACTACAAGCACGCTGATTGCGTAAGTTACACAGTGCTCGGGCACGAACGCCCTGTCAACAAGCAACCAAACGAAAAAGGTTAAAAGCGCAATAAGCACAACCACGGGCACGAATATCCCCGCAATTTTATCGGCAATTTTCTGAATGGGCGCTTTACTTGCACCCGCTTCCTTTACCATTGTAATTATTTTGGAAAGTGTGGTTTCCGAACCAACTTTTTCCGCGCGGATTTTGATTAGTCCGCTTTTTACTATAGCCGCCGTGGTTACGAAATCGCCCTTTACAACTTCAACGGGCAAACTTTCGCCCGTAATCGCGCTTTTATCAACGAACGAGCTACCATACAGCACCTTTCCGTCAACGGGTATATACTCGCCCTGTTTTACCACTAATATATCGCCCGCTTTTACTTCTTTAACAGAAATAGCGCGTTGTTCGCCGTCTATTTCAACGGTAACGGTATCAGGCGCGAGCTTTAAAAGTTTTTCTATCTCGCTACCCGTCTTTTTTTTGGACTTGTCTTCAAGCCACTTGCCCACCGTTACGAGCGCAAGAATCATTGCCGCGGACTCGAAATGCAAATTCATAGCGTTGTGCTCGGCGTTAATATCAAGAAATATAAAAACGGTAAGCGCAACCGACCATATAAACGAAACGCCCGAACCCAATGCGACGAGCGTATCCATATTGGGCACCCTCTTAAACACCGCAACCACGCCGTTTTTAAAAAATTGATAGTTTAAACATATTATTGCCGCCGCAAAAACCGCCTGATAAAGCGCAAACCATTTGGCGTTGCCCTCGTGCGGGTTTAAAAACCACGGTATGGGCGCGTTTATCATATGCCCCATTGAAACGTACATTAAAGGCGCTAATAAAACCACGGAAATTATAAAGCGGATAAACAGTAGTCCGTCTCTGCCGTTCGTTTTAGTTTGCGGCTTTGCGCCCTCCTCGTAAATGCCATAGCCAAGCGATTTTACGGTGGACAAAATATTTTCTTCCCCGTCCTTTCCGCCGTCAAACTCAACTTTCATCGTTTTGCCCATAAGGCTTACTTCGCAAGATGAAACCCCGTCAAGTTTGCCCACCGCCCGCTCGATTCCGGACGAACAAGCTGAACAGGTCATTCCCGTTATATCGTATTTTTTAACCAAATCTTTTCTCCGTTTAAGAGTTAGTTTTTACGAAATAATTATAAAGCCTAATTCCTACTTTGTCAATAGGAATTAGGCTTTTTGCTATTAATACTTTATCTTAATTTCTCGAAGAAGTTGTTTTTTGCAAGCTCCTGCTCGATATTTTTGCCCGAACCCAGCGCCAGCAAAACCTTTGCGGTTGCCATTTCAAAGCTGATATCGTAAGCCGCGGTACACATTTCCGTAAGACCAAGTGCGCTTCCGTACGTGCGAGCCCCGCTATCTATAGTGGAAATTACCACTTCAATACCCAAACTTTTACAGTATTTCAAAAAGTTTTTAAAATTTGCTTCCTTGCCCTCGGTACAAACGGTACCGCTGTGGTACAGCTGAACCATTACCGCCTTAGGTTTAACTTCGGTAAAACGGTAAAAGTCGAAATTGAGCAACGAATGCGCCTGTATAGTCACCATATCCATACACAGCTTCTGCGCTTCGCAAGGTTTTCTCGGCGCACGCAGTTGGTTTAAGGTAGGATTTAGCGGATTTTCGTTATAAACGAACTTACCGTCCTTTATCTCCCCAAGCACCACGCGCATTATGCTTTCGTATTCGCCGCTGATTTGCGTTGCCGCAACCAACCTGCTTGCAAGGTGGATTTTACAGTTTTCACCGTAGTTTTGAAAACTTACGAACACCCCGCCGTAATCTACGCTGCGTATAAAAGTAATAGCGCCCGCAAAATTTTCAAGACCCTTACTCCTGTCGTCGTCCAAGGGATAAAGCGCTGAAACGAAAACCACGGGAATTTTTATGTCGCAAAAAAGCTGGCTGAAAAGATTGGCAGTAAAACACAGCGTATCCGTGCCGTGGGTAACTATAATGCCGTCGTAATCCTCTTTATTAACACCACGCACGCAGTTTGCCATAGTTTCAAGGTCGGCAGGCTGGACGTTTTCGCTTAAAATGTTAAGCGGATGCAGTTCGTCAAATTCCACACCATAGCCATAACGCGAACGGTACATTTCAATTAAAATGCTTTTATCGTCGTTACGTAAATCTACGGTGTCGCCGCAAACGCGCGAACCAATGGTGCCGCCCGTAAAAATTACACAAATTCTGTTTTTCATAAGTTATTATAAACTGCCTACCGTGCGGGGATAAAGCAAAGTATCGCGGATGTTGGAAACGCCCGTTACGTACATTAGAATTCTTTCAAGCCCTAAACCGAAACCGCTGTGGGGCACACTGCCGAATTTACGCGTGGCAATATATTCGCCGTACGCTTCCAAAGGCATATTGCGTTTTTTCATTGCATCTTCAAGTTTGCCCAAATCTGCTTCCCTTTCGCTACAACCTATAATTTCGCCAACGCCGGGCACGAGCAAATCGGTTGCCGCAACGGTTTGCCCGTCGGGGTTTTGCTTCATATAAAACGACTTGATTTTTGCGGGATAGTCGGTTACGAAAACGGGCTTTTTAAAATGCTCGTCGGTTAAATATTTTTCGTGTTCGGTCTGCAAATCTGCACCCCATTCTACGGGGAATTTAAATTCCTTGTTAGAATTTTTAAGAATTTCCACCGCATCGGTATAGGAAACCTTAGCAAAATCGTGCGAAACTACCGCTTCAAGTTTTTCAATAAGCCCCTTTTCCGCGCGCTCGTTGAAAAACGCCAACTCTTCGGGGCAAGTTCTCATTACTTCCCTTATAATGAACTTAATAAAATCCTCGGCAATTTCTATTATATCGTGCAAATCGCAGAAACACACTTCAGGTTCGATATGCCAAAACTCCGCCGCGTGTCTGGGCGTGTTGCTGTGTTCAGCACGGAAAGTAGGTCCAAAAGTATAAATTTTACCCAAACCCATTGCCGCTATTTCACCCTCGAGCTGTCCCGAAACGGTAAGGCTTGCCTTTGTGCCGAAAAAGTCGTCCGCATAATATTCACCCTCGGTCTTATGCGACGTTTTCCAAGGCTGCGTAGTTACGCGAAACATTTCGCCCGCTCCCTCGCAATCGCTACCCGTCAAAATGGGCGTATGCACGTATTTGTAGCCGTGCTCGTGAAAATATTTGTGAATTGCATACGAAAGCTCGTTGCGCACGGCAAACATAGCCTCGAAAAAGCGCGTGCGCGGTCTTAAATGCGGAATCGTACGCAAATATTCAAGCGTGTGGTGCTTTTTCTGCAAAGGAAAATCAGACGGGCATTCGCCAAGCACGGTAATTTGATTTTCTATCATTTCATAACCGTTTCTTTCGGATTCCACTACTTTTCCGGTAACGCACAAAGCCGTGCCAACGGCAAGCGAGGTTTTTGCGGTTTCAAAGGCGTTTTCGCTTTCTTCTATTATAAGCTGTATATTTTTAAGGCAAGTACCGTCGTTAAGCTCTATAAAAATAATGGATTTGGAAGCGCGGGCTGTTCTTACCCAACCGCACACCGTTACTTTTTTATTAACGTACGTTTCGGGAGACGCAAACAGTTGCTTTATATCGGTATGTTTCATAAAAAACCTCTCTCGGTATTAGTAAAACGGACTGCCCTAAGGCAGTCCGCAAAATTTAGTTAGCTTTTTTTTCGTCCTGCGAAACTACTTCTACCTTATCGTAGTAGCCGCAATGACCGCAGACCTTGTGAGCCTCTTTCAATTCGTGGCAATGAGGGCACTCAACAAGCGTGGGCGCCGTTGCCTTGTAATTTGCAAATCTCTTATTGGTTCTGCTTTTGGACTGTTTTCCCTTGGGTACTGCCATTTTTCTACACCTCTTCTTCTTTGATTTATTCAGGTAACGTCAATACCCTTGCAGTCCTCTTTACAAAGTAATATATGAGGCTGACCGATAAGTATTGCATCGTCCACTGCGGATTTCAGGTTTAACCTGATTCCGTCGTAATAGTATCTATCCTCGTCGTCCTTTTGGGTGACGAACTCGATATCCGTCGTATAAGTTACTTGTTTTTCCGCTTTTTCAAGGCAGTAAGAACATTGCCCCGAAATTTTATAGCTGACGGTAAGCCTTATAGCAACCCCGTCGTCTTCAAAAATTTCGTACTCACCCTCAACTTTCACCGCGCCGTCTATGCAACACATAGGCACAAGGCACAAATTTTCGGGCGGCAGGTACTCGTAAGAAAAGTTTCCAACGTACTTGCCCAAAGCGATAAATCTTTTTATATCCAATATCATACGACTAACAAATTATAATATAACGTCAAATCTTTTGTCAACTTATTTTCAGACGGCGAGTAATAATTTTATAAATTTTATGCACCGATTATACGAGCGCCGCCGTTTCCCTTGCAATAACCAACTCCTCGTTGGTGGGTATAACCAAAACTTTAACTTTGGAATTGCCCTTGGAAATTTCGTGGATAGTTCCGTCGTTTTTCGCTTTGTTAGCCCTGCCGTTAAACTTAACGCCCAAAAATTCAAGCCCTTTGCAAACTTCTTCGCGCACGTAAGGCGTATTTTCGCCGATACCTGCGGTAAACACTATGCAATCAAGCCCGCCCATAGCCGCCGCGTAAGCGCCTACGAACTTTTTAGTTTGATAAGCGAACATATCCAACGCGAGAACGCACCTTTCGTTGCCTCTCTTCATTCCTTTTTCAAGGTCGCGGAAATCGCTTGAAACGCCCGAAATACCGGCAACTCCGCACTTTTTGTTTAGATATTCAATCATTTCGCTGTACGAATAACCTTTCTTTCTTGCAAGAAATTCCACCGCAGAAGCGTCAATATCGCCCGAGCGCGTGCCCATAAGCACGCCCGCCAAAGGAGTAAATCCCATAGAAGTATCTACGCACTTGCCGCAGTCAACTGCGGAAATAGACGAACCGTTGCCAAGGTGGCAGGTTACTATTTTAAGCTCTTCGGGCTTTTTGCCAAGGTATTTCGCCGCTTCGGAAGCAACGAATTTATGGCTTGTTCCGTGAGCGCCGTACTTTCTTACGCTGTATTCTTTATAATCGTTATAATCTATACCATAGAGGTACGCCTTTTCAGGCATAGTCGCGTGGAACGAAGTGTCAAATACGAGTACCATAGGCGTTGAAGGCATAACTTCCATACACGCTTTAAGCCCCGTTGCCGCCGCAGGATTGTGCAGGGGCGCAAGCTCGAAAGTTTTTTCAAGCGTTTTTAATACTTCGGGGGTAACTAGCGTAGCTTTTTTAAAGTATTCGCCGCTGGCAACCACGCGGTGACCCACCGCGCCGATTTCGTCCATAGATTTTATAACGCCTATACCGTCGTCGCGGAGCGCGTCCAATACAAGTTCGATAGCAATTTTGTGGTTGGGCATCGCCTCTTTATAAACCCGCTCTTCACCGTTGCCCTTTGCAACGAGAAGCGAACCGCGGATTCCTATTCTCTCACAGCCGCCTTTAGCCAAAACCTTTTCGGTTTCCATATCTATAAGCTGATATTTGAGCGACGAACTTCCTGCGTTTATAACTAAAACTTTCATATTTTCACCTTTATAAAATTATTTGCTAAAAAGTATTGTTTTAATTTATTCAGCTTGCAAAGCCGTTACGGCTACCGTAGCAACTATATCGTCCACACTGCAACCGCGCGACAAGTCGTTTAAGGGCTTTGCAAAGCCCTGGCACACGGGACCGATAGCCATATATCCGCCGAAACGCTGTGCAATTTTATAGCCGATATTGCCTGCGTTGATGTTGGGGAATACGAACACGTTTGCGTGACCCGCCACCTTAGAATCCGGCGCTTTAAGCTGCCCAACTTCGGGCGCAACCGCCGCGTCAAACTGAAATTCGCCGTCCAAAGCTAAATCGGGAGCGGCTTGTTTAGCCAATGCGGTAGCCTGCTGTACGCGGGGCACGGTTTGAGTAAATTTATCGTCGTTGCCGCTGCCTTTCGTTGAGAAAGAAAGCATAGCCACCCTAGGCTCTATCCCCGCAATGTCCTTAGCGGTTTTAGCCGAAGTTATAGCAATATCTGCAAGTTGTTCCGCAGTAGGCTCTATGTTTATAGCGCAATCCGCAAACACCGCCACGCCGTCGGGATTATATTTGTTGGATTTATCGGGTGCAATCATTATAAAACAGCTTGAAACAGTTTTAATTCCGGGCGCGGTTTTTACAACCTGCAATCCAGGGCGGAGCGTGTTGGCGGTGGAATGGCAAGCGCCCGAAACGTAACCGTCTACGTCGCCCGCTTTAAGCATAAGCGCGCCGAACATCGTCCTGTCCTTAGCCTGTTCGTTAGCCTGCTCCTCCGTCATACCCTTAGCTTTTCTTGCTTCGTAAAGTATTTTTGCGTATTCCGCTGTTTTAGGTGAGGTAAGCGGGTCTATGAGCGTAATGCCCGCAAGGTCAACGTCGGGCGCAACCTTTTTGCACTCGGCCTCGTTGCCCACAAGCACTATTTTAGCTATGCCCTCTTTGGTTATTGCCGCGGCTGCCTCTACCACACGCTTGTCCTCGCCCTCGCAAAGAACTATGGTTTTTTTGCGGGAGGCGGCTTTTGCCTTTATTTCTTCAAGTAACGACATTTCAATTCTCCTTAAAACACTTTATTTTTTGTTAAATCCGTTATATAATAGTTAAAACACTTTACCATTATATACCAGAAAAAACGTAAAGTAAAGAAGTAAAATGAAGATTTGCGCAATTATTTGTGAATTTAACCCCTTTCACAACGGTCACGGTTATCTTTTAAAGCGCGCCCGCGAACTGAGCGGTTGCGAGCGTATTTTGTGCGTGATGAGCGGCAATTTTACACAACGCGGCGATATAGCCGTAGCCGATAAGTTTACACGGGCGCGCCACGCCATCGAGGGCGGCGCGGACTGCGTAGTGGAACTGCCCGCCTCTTTTGCCGTTGCGCCCGCGGAAATTTTTGCTAGCGGAGCTATAAAGTTGATTTCTTCTATTCCTCAGGTTTCCGCGCTTTGTTTCGGTTGCGAAACGGCGGATAAAACAAATCTTTTTAAAGCCGCCGAGGTTCTTTGCGAAGAAAGCCAAAGTTTCAAAGAAGCGCTTAAAAGCGGATTATATAACGGAAACAGCTATATTAAGAGTTATTTCAGCGCGTTTGAGGCGTGCGGCGGGGATTCAAAATTTATTTCAAAGCCCAACAACATACTTGCAATAGAGTATATTAAAGCCGTAAAGCGCTGCGGAAAAGATATAAACGTTATTCCCATAGGGCGGGTAGGAAGCGACTACAACGACGAGGGAATTAAAGAAAATTATTCTTCGGCAAGCGCAATAAGAAAAAACTTCGGGTCTCCGCTTATAAAAGACAACGTTCCGCCATTCGTTTATAGAGATTTAAAGAATTTTTCCGCTGAAACGGAAAAATTTGAGTTTGCGTTAGCGCTTGAACTTTCCCGCACAGAAAGCAACGCATTAAAAGGCGTATACGGTTGCGGCGAGGGGCTTGAAAACGCGTTGACTAACGGCGACTTTGCAGAAACTTACAACCAAATTCTTGCCCGCTTAACGTCTAAGCGTTACTCTTCGTCGAGAATAAAGCGCATACTTTGCGCAAATTTTTTAAGGCTTTACGCCCGCGACTGCGCCGAATATCTTAAAAACGACTTGTATTTCACCCCGCTGGCGGTAAAAAATGAAGCCTGCAACGATATTATGTCCGCTTTGGGAAGTTCCGGATTGCCGGTAATAACTGCGGGTAGCAACCTTTTAAAACTTAACGAAACAGCTTTAAAATGCAAAAAATCCGACGATTTTGCCCACGCACAATGGTGCAAAATAACGGGGAAAAATATAAAAAATAGGTTGCAAATAGTATAAAAAACCGCCGAAAGGCGGTTTTTTTATAATGAATTTAAATAAGCCACTTCCTGCGCGCTTAATTTTCTGTACGCGCCGCGGTCAAGCCCGCGCAGAGTAATTTCGCCTATTTTTATGCGTTTTAAAAGGCTGACTTCTTTGCCTATTGCCGCAAACATTTTTCTTATTTCGCGGTTTTTACCCTCGGTTATGGTTATATGGATTTTAGTGTAAGCCTTGTTTGTTTCAACGATATGCGCCTTACATTTTTTAGTTTTATAACCCTCTATTTCTATCCCGCTTCTTATAGGATTTAAATCCTGCTCGTTAATAGTGCCCTCTATTTTAACGAGATAAGTTTTAGGCACTTCGTTTGAAGGGTGCGTAAGTTTTTGGGCAAGTTCGCCGTCGGTCGTCATAATTAAAAGCCCTTCGCTATCGTAGTCAAGCCTGCCGACGGGATATATTCTACCTACACTCTGCGGCATTAGCTCCATTACGGTTTTTCTGCCCTTATCGTCTGAAACCGAGCAAATGTAGCCCTTAGGTTTATTTAAAAGATAATATTCGTTTTTCTTTATTACTACTTTATTCCCATTAACAGTAACGTCTTCGTCGACCGAAATTTCTTGACCGAGCGTTGCCGTAACGCCGTTTACCGCTACTTTACCACTAGCAATAAGATTATCGCATTCGCGCCGTGAAGCTACCCCCGCCTGAGCGAGAAATTTATTAATTCTCATAGACACCAAAACTTTTATTCGTTGTCTATTATACTATACAAATTATGCTCAAAAATCAAGCTGTTTTCACAGTAAATATTTAATAATGCTATAACTTTGCCGTTTTCCGTAATTTCAGGCGTTTTAAGGGGAATCACCTTAAAAGTGATATTTAAGCTGTTTGGAACGACTATTTTTTGGGTTTTGTCAAGTTTACAAAGTACTCTGTCAGACATAAACACCTTATTTTCGTCTATTTCAAGCAGTTTATAGTCGGAAAAACACTCATCAAGCAATGCGGAACTTCTTTCATACATATCGTAACAATTAAGGACGACGGTAACTACGCCCATCCCGTCGCGCTCGGCGGAAGAAACCAGGCACCTACCCGCCTTTACGGTATAACCGGTTTTTACGCCGTTTGCCCCCTCGTAATTGTAAAGCATTTTGTTTTTGTTTGCGTACGAACGGAATTTGCCAGAATAGCTTTTAGTTGAAACTACGCTTTTAAACGTTTCGTTTTTCATAGCGCAGCAGGCAACGTTGCACAAGTCGCGCGCGGTAGTATAATGGTTTTCGTCCGGCAGACCGCTGGGGTTAGTAAAGTTGGTATTTTCCGCCCCGATACTTGCCGCCTTTTTATTCATAGCTTCAACAAATTTTTCTACGCTTCCGCTATGGTGTATTGCAAGCGCCGTTGCCGCGTCGTTCCCCGAGCGCAACATTAACCCGTACACCAAATCCCTTACATCTATTTCTTCGCCCTTTTTTAGGTATATGCTTGAACCTTCCACCCCTACCGCTTCGTCCGGTACGGTGATAACCTCGTCAAGATTGCAATCCTCTATTATTACAAGCGCAGTCATAATTTTCGTAGTACTTGCCATAGGCATTTTCGCGTCAGCGTTGCTCTGTGTAAGCACCGTCTGCGTGGAAAGCTCCATAGCAATTTCCGAAGCCGCATAAGCGGAAACTTTTTCAGTGTTAATACTTAAACTACCGAATAACGCCAAAACGGATAAACAAATAACCAAAAATAATTTTTTACACATTGTCTGTAAGTTTATGGACGAGTTCTCCCGTTTTTTCTATCAGCGTATCGATAGCGCCGTCTTCCATTTTCAAAAGTCTGCAACCTTTGCCGTCGTCAATCAAAAAGCCCTTGGGCTTAACCGAAATAACAGTGCCGTTGCCGCCCGCCATCTGAAAACCGTCCGCCTCCTTAAAAGTTTTTACGTCGCCGTATTCCCCGCCTCCGCTTAAATTTACAACGGTAACCGAAGATAAAGGAATTACTTCCGTACCGCTTACCGTGATAATAGACTTGCCTATTACAGTATCGGCTTCGGCAACTTTTTCAATAGAAATTGCGGGAGCGTCAAATTCTTTTTCCCTGTTTTTCTTAATTTTTGAGTTCATTTATTTTCTCCATTATTATAATAAAAAATATTTTAGCCAGCACCATAAGGTTTATTATGGTAACCACTTTGGCGTAATATCGTATATGCGAATGCGATTGGTTAAAAATCGTATAGTTTCTTAGCTTGCAATAGTTGCCGTTAACTTGGATAAACTTATATATCGCCGTAGTAAAAGCGTGCTGGGCAAGCGCCGCGTACGCGTTTCCGTCCTTGCCCAAACCGTAATCACCAAGTTGCACCACCTTATAAACGCAAACCTGATTGAAAATTTTATAAAGGCTAATATTCAGCTTTTTTGCGTCGATTTTCTTGTTTTTACCGTTAATTTGCATTTCGCTTGGATTGTTTTCAACCGTATTTGCATTAAAAAAGTTAAATGCAAATACCCCTGCATTTACGCTTACGTATTTGGTTTGCGTATTCACGAAAACGTAGTTATATATGTGAAAAGGAAATACTGCAATAAGAAAGCCTATTGCGGCAACGTAAACTACTGCTTCGCTCATACGATTATTATTTGTAACAAAATTTTTTATATACGCAGTAACAATTTACCTTTGCCATATATCACCGCATTATTTAAAACTATACGAGAAAAGCCCGACTTTTAAATGTCGGGCTTCACTATTATCTATTTTGTTTTAATCTATTTTAATAACTCCGTCCTCTTCGGAAATGAAATCCGGCAATTCAAAACCATCCTCGTCAACCTTTATTTGCGCGGGTTCTTCTTTTTTAGGCGCAGTTTTCGCCGCCTTTTCGGGGTCGGTGTTTTCGTTATAAACGTCCTTTTTGTAAAGATAATTTGCGTCGTCCTCGTCGTCGGTAAGATAAGTATTGTTAAGCTCCGCAATCTGCGCCATAAGTTCGTCATAGTCGGGCAGTTCGTCTATGGAGTTCAACTTAAATCTCTTCAAAAAATTATCCGTGGTAGCATACATTATAGGCTTACCCACGGCGTCCTTTCTTCCGCACGCCACAATCATATCAAGTTCAAGTAACGTATATATTGCGTAATCACAGCTTACCATTCTTATATCCTCAAGCTCAGGCTTGGTTATGGGCTGTTTATACGCGATTATCGCCGCGCATTCGAGAATAGTTTTCGTAAATTCCTTTTCCTTTATAGGTATAAGCACTTCGGAAATCTGCTGCTTATATTTAGGGTTGGAGGCAAACTGCAACTTGCCGTTAAACACTAAAAGCTGGATTCCGCTGTCCTCGCCAAATTTTTCTTTCAGCTCGTCCACCGATTTATTTACTTCCTTTACGGTGCAACCCAGCTTTTCAACTATAAACTTTACGGGCACAGCCTCGCCCGAAGCAAAAACTATAGCCTCAATTATATTCGTCAAACTGTTCATCTGATACTTCCTTCAAATCCCAATCGGGGTTAAGTAAAATTTTTATCGAACCGAACGAAAATTCCTGGCGAACGGTAATAAATTGGTGTTTAAGCATTTCCAAAAGCGCTTGAAAGGTTGTTACTACTTCGTTTTTAGAATAGGAAGTAAATAAGTTTTCAAATAAAACTTCCTTTTCAGCCGTCAAGCGTTCGCGTATGTACGCCACCTTTTCTTCAACGGTGTATACGTCTTTGGGAATTTCCCTTATTTTCTCTTTTTCGCGTTGCAAACTCTCGTTTTTGAGCATCATTTTTGCAAACGCTTCCAAAAGCGCGTTAACTGTAAAATCCTTATAAACCACGCGCACGGTATTAAGCGCCTTGTCAGGCTCTTTAAAAATATAACCAACCGTTTCCAAGTCTTTTAATTTAGGCGTTTCACCCTTAATTAATTCGTATTCGCGTTGTTTAAGCTGTTCTATAAGCGCCTTTTTTTCTTCCTCGTCGCCGCCTAAATCCTCGCCTGCAACTTCAACCACCGGTACCATGCTTTTAGATTTTATATAAATGATTTGCGCCGCCAATGCCAAATATTCACTTTCCTTATCAACGTCGCGGCGGGGCTGAGATTTCATATATTCGATATAATCCAAAAACTGTTCGGTAACTTTTGAAACGAAAACGTCTTCTATTTTGATTTGCGCTATATTTATTAAATGGAGCAACAAATCAAGAGGCCCCTCAAAGTCGTCCAAAACGGTATTATAATCTACCACCGATTCAAAATTGTCGTAATTACTTGCCATAAACTAAATAATCAATCCCCACAAAGCCGTTATAGGAAACCCCAAAATATTTTGAGCAAACCAACTTACCCAGCCTAAAATATCAAAGTATGCAACGAAATACGGTACGTTAGCATATTTTAACAAAACGTCGCATAGATAGCTTTCAAGCACTAATCCGATAAGAATATACATACCGTAATTTCTTAAAAATCTGCGTACGGGATTAATTTCGCGGGTAAACGACTCAACCACCCTAAACCCGTCAAGCGGGAAAAACGGCAACAAATTAAAAACTATAACGCTCATTCCGTATGCGTAAATAAAGAAAAGCACGGTGTAAAAAATTTGCACTATGAAGTCAAGCCAAGGGTTTGCATAGAAAAAGCTGATATTGTTTAAATAAAGAAATTTGAATACGACGAGATACAGCGGATATGCTACGAACGCAACGATATAGTTTGCAACTACGCCCGCTATTGCGGTAAAAAACATTCCCTTTCTGTAATTTCGGAAATTGTAAGGATAAACAGGAACGGGTTTTGCCCAACCGAAGCCCGTAAACGCGCACAAAATAAAACCTGCCGGGTCTAAATGCTTTATAGGGTTAAGCGTAAGCCTGCCCTGCATTTTTGCCGTCGGGTCGCCGCACTTATAAGCCGCAAACGCGTGCGCAAACTCGTGCGGAGCAAAAATAAATATAACGGCTATAAGTCCTGCTATAATTTCTACTAATTCACTCATTTATTAAACCTTTCGGGCATAACGTCGTTACGGGTTAAATCCTCGTACGTTTGCGGTTTGATTATATATTCCGCTTTCCCTTCGTTAACTAAAACTGCGGCGGGCACAAAATTTCGGTTATAATTGCTTGCCATTGAGTAATTGTATGCACCCGTAGTAAGTACGGCAAGAATATCACCGCAGCGCGCTTCGGGAAGTGGCGCGTCAACAGCTATCAGGTCGCCGCTTTCACAACATTTGCCCGCAACCGAAACCTTTTCAGTGCACTTTTCGTTGGCTCTGTTTGCAAGTAAAATCGTATATTTCGATTGATAAAGCGCATATCTCGGGTTATCAAACATTCCGCCGTCAACCGCAATGTACTTTCTTACGCCGGCAATTTCCTTTATTGCACCAACAGTATACAGAGTTACCCCAGCCTCTCCGACTATCGAACGCCCCGGCTCAATTAAAAGAAAGGGGCGCTTTAAACCATATTCTTCGCATTTTGCCTTAACCGCGGCAATAAGCGCTTTTAAATATCCCGCGTAATCTTCGGGTTGTAATTTGGGGTCTTCATCGTTATACCAAACGCCGAACCCGCCGCCGATATTCAACTCATCCGCCTCAAAACCAAGTTTTCCTTTAATTTCGGCAATAAAAGCCGTAACTTTTTCAGCCGCGAGCACGAACGACTGCTTTTCAAAAATCTGAGAACCGATATGGCAGTGATAGCCGCGCAAAATAAGATTTTTCTTTGCAAGCACGTGCGCCGCCATTTTTTCGGCAGAGCCGTCCGAAGTGGAAAACCCAAACTTGCTGTCCGTGCGCGCCGTTTGAATAAATTCGTGAGTATGCGCTTCCACGCCGGGGTTAATCCTTATTAAAACGTTTTGTTTAACGCCTTTACTCTCCGCAATAGAATCCAGCAAATCCGCTTCGGTATAACTGTCAACGACTATATTGCCTACCCCGTTATCAAGCGCAAATTCAAGCTCGCGGGCAAGTTTGTTGTTGCCGTGCATATAAATTTTTTCGGCGGGGAAACCCGCTTTAAGAGCGGTATAAAGCTCGCCGCCAGAAACCACGTCCACCCCTATATTTTCCTGACCAGCAATCGCGTAAACCGCAGTACATGAAAACGCTTTAGAAGCGTACAAAACCAAGCCGTTACCGCCGTATTCAACATCAATCGTGCGTTTATAAACGCGCATCATATTGCGAATATGCGCCTCGTCGAAAACGTAAAGCGGCGTGCCGAACTTAGCTACTATATCAACGGCGTCCATTCCGCCGATTTCAAGATGTCCTTTTGCATTAATTTTAAGTGTTTCGCGCGTGTTCATTGCCAAGCCTCCGCTTTTAATTCTATCAAAAAAGCGAAAAATAGTCAATTATTTGAAGGCAAAAGTCCGCCCGCAAGAAAAAGTTGCTAACGCTTCGCTTAGCGCGGCAAAGCGTACATATCTAACGCATCATAAAAGCGCGAGGCGTCAACCCCGCGCTTATTTTTATCGTTATAGCTCTTAACATTTATTACAACGCCCATTCGGAAGCGTTTTGTTTAAAGTAATCAAGGAAACTCGCCTTTTCAACGTTTTCCGCCGCAACTACGTTTACGGTGTCTATAAGGACGTTATCCTTATAAATTTCAATATAACCAACCACATCGTTTTCCGCCACGGGCGCTTTAATCGAGTTTGCAACGGTAATATAGCTAACGTTCGGTTCGGCGTCGATAGCCGAGAAAACGTATCCGTTTCTTTCGGGTCTGACTAAAAAGCTACTCTTTTTGCCGCCGCGCACTTCAAACTCGTCGTTTAAAGTTACTTTTTCATCAAGCACGATTTTATTTTTAAAATTGGCAAAACCGTAATCAAACATATTAATAGTTGACTTAAATCTGTCGTCGCTTGTCGATGCGCCAAGCACCACGCTTACAAGCCGCATATTGTTTTTAACCGCGGTAGACGCAAGGCAAAAACCCGCCTCGTTGGTAAATCCCGTTTTTCCGCCGTCGCAAAACGAATACTTACGGATAAGTTTATTAGTATTCGTCATTGAAATAGTTCGGTCGTCGGGATGTTGAAAATCTTCAAGCCAAATTTTGCTGTACTTAAAATATTCCTCGTTTTTAATTAAATTTGAAAACATAATCGCGACGTCTTTCGCACAAGAATACTGCGTTTCGCGGGGAAGCCCCGTACAGTTGGCGAAAAGCGTATCGCGGCAACCAAGTTCCTCTGCCTTTTTATTCATTCTGGCAACAAACTCTTCCTCGCCGCCCGCAACCGTTTCAGACAGAGCCACGCAGCTGTCGTTTGCCGAGCATACGATTATGCTTTTAACAAGCTGGTCCACACTGTATTCGCAGTCTTTTTCCAAAAATACCTGCGAACCACCCATTCCCGCCGCGTTTTCACTTACTGCAATCTTATCGGCAAACGACAATTCGCCGTTTTTAACCGCGTCGAAAACCAAAGTAAGCGTCATAACTTTGCAAACGCTTGCAATCGGCATACGCGCCGTTTCATTTTCCTTGTACAGACATTCGCCCGAGCCGTAATCCATCAAATAAGCGGATTTACAATTATTTATAAGCGAACCGGATTTTTCTAAAGTGAACCCAGCCGTTGCGACGCCCGAAACGGCAACGCAAGACGATAACAATAATGCACACAACTTTTTCATATTAAAAGTATGTCACGCAATATTTTTTTTATACTATTATAATTACCACCCTGAACACGACGTTTACAAGCAACATTAAAACCACACCGTCGATAAGCGAAATAATCAGCGGAACTAAAAGACAGTAGCGTTTATCAAAGGATTTGCAGATTTCCGTAAGAACGTAACATACCGCAACCGAAATTAGCGTTGCGGGAATAAATACGAATATTGCCGCAAGAATCCCGCCTATAGAATTTGCGCACAGCAACACTACTACGTAAATACCAAAAAACAGCCCCCTCAAATATAGAAACACTAAGGTAAGATATCTCAATTTGGTATAATAACACAGCAGAAAAAAGATATAAAAATATAAAACGTCGCCAATAAGGTGGGTAAAAAACAGAGGAGTATTATTAAAGTTAAATACGTTAAAAACGTAGTCTGCCCCTAAATTTCTGATGTAAACGTTAGTTGTAACGGGTTTGTATAGTACTATGCCACATATAATAGAGCATAAAAGCGTAATTAAAAACGCCAAAAAATACTTTTTATCCCAACATTTTACGTTAAAAGACAAATTCCTCATATATTAGCATATGAGGAATTATTATTTAATATGAACTTGACATTTTTTCTATTCCTATTCCGTAGCCGCGCGTAGGGTCGTTGATGAATACGTGGGTTACCGCGCCTATCAGTTTGCCGTTTTGGATAATGGGGCTTCCGCTCATTCCCTGAACTATACCGCCCGTTTTTTCAAGCAATTCCTTATCCTCTACTTTAATGACGAAGTTACGGTTGTCCTTATTGTTTTTATCTATTTTCGCAATAGATATTTTGTACATTTTAGGTTCTTTGCCGTAAACGGTAGAATAAATGTACGCTGTGCCAATGCTTACTTCGTCAATATTTGCCTTGCTTACTTTTAAAAGATTTGCGCAGTTAAACTTTTCAGACAAAACGCCGTAAACACCGCAAGGGCAGTTTACTTTCGCTTCGCCGATTATGGAGCTTTCTATAGCGCCCCGTAATTCACCGGGGGTTCCCCTTACGCCTTTTTTAACGTCGTAAATCAATCCGTTGTATACCGTTCCGCCGTTAATTTCAAGCATATTATTGTCGGAATCGGTTACGGGGTGCCCCAACGTTGCAAACTTATTGTTTGTCTTGTCTATATAAGTAACCGTTCCTATGCCGTTTATATTGTCTTTAACAAGCACGCCTATGCGCTTGCCTCCCGACGACAGTTCTTTAACGGGGTTAACGTTTAAAGTAAGCATTTCGCCGTTTCTTATAACCGTTACGTTATATTTTTTATATTCACGTCCGATAAGCGAGTTAATATCGGCCGTTTTGTTCACTTCTTCGTTATTTATACTGTCGATAATATCGCCGGACTTTATGCCCGCTTCACGCGCGGGGCAGCACATTCCGTCCTCTGTTATAACTTCACACAAACCAACCACTTCAACTTTGGTCGTGCTAAGCACGAATCCTGCTGGAAACCCGCCAAGGTACACGTCGCCGCCATTATCTGCAAAGGCGTTTACGGGCGAGCAAACTACCGCACACAAAAACACTGCTAAAATTAAAAATATCGCTTTAATGCATTTCTTTCCGTAAAACATAACAGTATTTTGTGCAATGAATTTAATTGTATACAAAAAAAGACGGGGTTACCGCCTTTTATTTTTTAAACTGTGCTATAAGCTCGATAGCGTGCTGCCTTGCCGCCGCGGAATTAACGCTGCCCGCAAGCCGCACAATTTCGTCAATTTTTCTTTCTTCGTCCAGCCGTTCAACTTTCGTAACAGTTTTACCGCCTTCTTCTACCTTATATATAAGAAACTGCGCGTCGCTTGCCGCACAAACCTGCGGAAGATGGGAAACGGCTATAATCTGTGTGTCGCCCGATATTTTTATAAACTTGTCCGCCACGGTTTTTGCGGTAAAACCGCTTATACCAGCGTCGATTTCATCAAATATATAAGTGGAAATGCCGTTTATATCTTTCAGACAAGTTTTTACCGCAAGCATAAACCGCGACATTTCACCGCCGCTTATAACTTTACTTAAAGACTTTTGAGGTTCGCCCTTATTCGCAGAAAAAGTAAAGCAAATTTCATCCGAACCGTTAGCCGAGCTAAGATTAGCCGTGTTTTCATCGTACGGCTTAAAAGCAACGGCAAACTGCGCGTCAGGAATGTTAAGTGTTTTAAGCTCGTTTACAACCTCACCACAAAACTTTTCCGCCGCTTTTTTTCTTAAATCAGTAAGTTTTGCGCATAACGAATAAATTTTTTTATCGCATTTGGCAATTTCCGCGTTGCATTTTTCAACCGCCGCCGCACTGTCAGACAATAGCACGGATTTTTCTTTTATTTTGGCAAGGTATGAAAGAATTTCCGCCTCGTCCTGCCCGTATTTCTTTCTTAAATTCTTAATAAGCGTAATTCTTTCGTCAATCTCTTCGGCTTCGCGCCCGTCAAATGCAACTTCGTCCAGCAGGTCGCCAACAGTTTCGGCAATATCAGAGATTTCCAATCCCACGCTTTCAAGCCGCTCTACAATTAGCGCGTAGTTTTCGCTTAACCGCGAAATACCGTTAACCGCGTGCTTTGCCGAAGAAATGCTGTCCGAACAGCCTCCGTCCGAGTCAAGCGCACACTTTACCTCGTTTAAAGCCGATAAAATTTTTTCGGTATTGGAAATAAGGTTTTGTTTTTCCCGCAGTTCGTCGTATTCTCCAACGCGCAACGCCGCTGTTTCAATTTCGTTTATCTGATAGTTTAGTAAATCAAGCTGTCTTTCGCGTTCTTCCGCGCTTCCTCCCAACTCTGAAATTTTAGTTTTATGAGCGCGTTTTTGCGCAATTATTAAAGAAAGTTCTTCTTTTATAGAATTTGCCCCGTCGCCGAGCAACCCGTCAAGCACTTTTAGCTGGTTATCCTCGTTAAGTAAAAAGAAATGTTCGCTTTGCCCGTGCACATCCACGAGATGTTGGGTTACGGCTTTAAGCATAGACGCGGTAACTGTATTGCCGTTTATTTTTATTCCGCCTTTACCGTCGGCATTAAGTTTTCTTGAAATTATAATATTTCCGTCGGATTCGATATCGTATCCGTTTAAAACGCCTATGACGGCGCTGTTTTCGTCAACTAAAAATTCGGCGCGCACAAAAAGTTCCTGCTCGCCGTATCTTATCATAGTTTTATCCGCCTTAGAGCCGAGTACGAAATTTATAGAATCCAAAATAACCGACTTGCCCGAGCCCGTTTCACCGGACAAAATATTAAGTTTTCCGTCAAACTCTATATCCGCTTCGGAAATTAGCGCGACGTTTTTTACGTGCAATCTCTGTAACATCAGCTAAGATATTCTTTAAGTAAGTCAACCACTGCTTGCGTATGGTCGTTGCTGTCAACGACAATTAAAAGCGTATCGTCGCCCGCAACGCTGCCGATAATGTCGTCGATATTAAGCGAATCAACGAATACGCCTACGGTAGAACCGTTGCCGCGCATAGTTTTAACGAGAATAAGGTTATTTGCCGCCCTAATCCCCAACACACAACCCTTGAAAAGGTTCGTCATACGGTTAGTAACGCTATCCACGTAGCTATCAAAACTTGCGTACTTATACTTTTTTTGACTGCCTGCCACTTTATAAAGTTTTAAATCCTTTACGTCGCGGGAAATAGTTGCCTGCGTAACGTTAAAATTAGCCTTTAAAAGCTCTTCACAAAGCTCTTCCTGCGTGTCTATTTCTTTGGTTGCAATAATTTCCAAAATCTTCTGTTGCCTTAACGACCTTTGCATTATTTACTCCAAATATTTAATTTAATTAATAGTTTATTAAAAAAATTTTTATCGTTTTTAGTTATGAACGTAACGCAATTTTCTCCTTTGGTTATGGTTACGCATTCGCCGTTGCTTACCTTAGCCACGGGCTTGCCGTCCGCAAGCATAATAAGCGGGGCGCTTACCTCAAAAGGGCACAGCTTTAAAACGGAGCCGTCGCTGAAAACCACGGGACGGGAATGCAACGAATGCGCGCATATCGGAGTGAGTATAAACGCGGATATGTCCGGCGCCAATACCGAACCACCCGCCGAAAGCGAATACGCTGTAGACCCTGTGGGTGTGCTTACTATAATACCGTCCGAAGAAAAATTGTCCACCGTACTGCCGTCAATTTCGGCGTGTACGTTTACCGTGTTAGAAAAATTTTCGCCGTCCGTGCCGCGCTGTAAAACCACGTCGTTTAGCGCGTAAAATTGCTTGCCTCCGCAACATATTTTCAAAGTGCTGCGGTTTTGCGTAAGATACTTACCGCTTTTTACAAGCTCTATCGCTTCGTCCAGCTTGTCCGGCTCGAATTCGGCTAAAAAGCCCATATGCCCGTAATTTACGCCAATAATTTTTACGTTGTACGTTGCGCATACGGTGGCAACGTCAAGAATAGTCCCGTCGCCGCCAAGCACAAACAACACTTCAAGCAAAGCGATATCCTTTAAATCGTCCACCACTTCGCACCCCGTGCCGAACGCGCGGCTTATTTTATCAACGTACGGCGCACCGTCGGAAAAATATTTTTTATTTAAATATATTCCAACCTTCATAAAATGTATTATATACTAATTTATTCAATAATGCAACAATTTTTATGCATATTTATTATTAATATACAAAAAAATTCCGTTATTACAAAATAACGGAACTAATCAACTTATTTTCATCGGCAGGATTGCCGTCCTTTTCAAGCAAAATTACAAATTCTTTGTTCTTGCCTTTTACAATAGGCGCGTTGGTAAGCATTTGCGGTGCGAGCCCTACATTAGAAGCATATCCGCAAATTTTTTTAATAATTTTTTCGTGCGTCTTTTTGTCCTTAACTATGCCGTTTTTGCCTACGCTTCTGCTTTCGCACTCAAACTGCGGTTTAATAAGAGCAAAAACGATTCCGCCCGTCTCAAGTACGTCGGCTATGTTTTTTAAAACGTAAGTTAACGAAATAAAACTAACGTCTATAACCACGCCGTCAATTTTGTCCGAAAACACTTCGCGGGTAAGTCCTCTCGCGTTAAAATTGTCGATAACTACAACGTTTTGGGACAACAAGGACTTATCAAGTTGGCTTTCGCCAACGTCTATGCAATATACTTTTTTTGCGCCGTTTTTTAAAAGACAGTCGGTAAACCCGCCCGTACTTGCGCCTATATCCGCAAAAATTTTACCGCTTATCGGGTAGCCGAAATCCTTTAAAGCTTTGGAAAGTTTAAAACCGCCCGCAGAAACGTAATCTTCCTCCGCACGGTTAACCGTTACGTCGTCGCCGTCCTTTACAACGTACGAAGACTGCACGGGCTTTCCGTTTACGAGTACCAAACCTTTTTCAATAGCGGCGGCGGCTTTAGTGCGCGAACCAAGTTTTACGGCAAGAAATTTATCTATTCTCATTAGACTTTACGTACTCTGCTATCGCCTGCGCGCTTAAGCCAAATTCTTCCATTAACTCCATTACCCCGCCCTGCGGAATAAATTGGTCGTTATATGCAAAATTTTTAATTTCTTTATGCTTTCCGGCAAAATAAGTATTTATTGCGGAACCGAAACCGCCCGCAAGTATATTGTCCTCAACGGTAATTACGCTTCGTTCTATCAGTCCGTCCAAAAGTCCGAAGTCCAACGGTTTTACAAACCTTGCGTTTACAACGGAAACAAAAATATTTAATTGTTGCAACGCTTTAGCCGCGTCGTATGCGCACGACAAAGCGCGTTCGCCGCAGGCGAGAATTACGTAATTCCCATCGTTTTTAATTAAATATTCCCATTTACCCGCAACAATCTCCGTGTGCGGCTCAAAACTTCTTGAACCGGCGCGCGGATAGCGGATTGCCAGAGGCGCGTTAAAATCTGCGCTGAATTCAATCATTTTTTCAAATTCTTCCACGTCCTTCGGCACTGCGACGGTAAGGTTTGGTATCATACTTAAAAAGGACAAATCAAACACGCCCTGATGCGTTTCACCATCCGCACCCGAAATACCCGCCCTGTCCACGCAAAGCGTAACGGGCAAATTCTGCTCGCAGATATCTATAATAATTTCGTCGAAAGACCTTTGCAAAAAGGTTGAGTATACGGCGTAATAAGGTTTAAGCCCTTCCGTTGCCATAGACGCGCAAAGTATGGTTGCGTGCTCCTCGCATATTCCGACGTCAACCGAACGGTTGGGGAACTTTTCAAAAAACGGCGATAGCCCCAAAGACGAAGTCATAGCGGCGGTTACCGCAACTATTCTGCCGTCTTTTTCAGCAAGCCTGGTCAAAGTTTTTCCAAGCACCTCGGAGTACTCGGTTTCCCTCTTCCCCCCGTTTGAAATGCCGTGCGTGGCTTCGGGATTCTCTTCGCAGAAAGCATAACCCTTGCCCTTTTTGGTCATAACGTGTAAAATTACCGATTGCGTTTTTAACCGCTGTTTAACTTCGGTAAGTTTAGCAATCATTTTTTCAAGGTCGTTGCCGTCGTAAACGCCGTCGTACGCAAAACCAAATCTCTCAAAAATGCCAGCGTGCTTAGCGTTTTTGGCTTTTTGCGCGTCGTCACGGCTTAAAAGTTCAAGATATTCGTGCATACTGCCAACCGTAGGCGCAATAGACATACCGTTGTCGTTCAGCACTAACAAAACTTTGGTGTTAAGCAATCTTAAACTGTTAAACGCTTCGTAAATAAGCCCGTTATTAAACGAGCCGTCGCCTATTAACGCTATAACGTTAAAATCTTCGCCCTTGATATCGCGCGCTTTCGCTATACCCAACGCCGCGGAAACCGAAGTGCCCGCGTGCCCGACGTTATAGCAATCAAACTCGCTTTCCTCGCGCTTGGGAAAGCCCGAAATGCCGCCTTTTTGGCGGATTGTAGAAAATTTTTCGTATCTGCCCGTAAGTAATTTATGCGTGTAGCACTGATGCCCCACGTCGAATACGAGTTTATCTTTTGGAAAATCGAACACGTAATTGAGCGCGACTATAAGTTCGACCGTGCCGAGATTAGAAGAAAGATGCCCCCCGTTTTTAAATACCGTTGCGGTAATAAGTTCACGCGCTTCTTCACAAAGCGCAAGCAACTGTTTAAGGGACATTTCTTTAAGTTGTTTTACGGTAATATTTTCAAGCATTACCTTTCCTTTATAAAAAACGTAGTAAACCGCGCGAAACCAAAGACTATTTGTCTATTAAAAGTAACTGCAAAGTGTTTAAAAAGCGCCTTTCCGCCTACCGTCAACGCGCCGATAACCGCGCTTATGAGAATTGAAGCAATAAGTTTGCCGGTACTGCCTGCCGAAGCCATATGCACAACCAACGCTGCGCCCGCAGCACCGCTTACTATGCCGCAAATATCGCCTATAACGTCGGCGAAAATGCTGGAAAGTTTGCTGGCGTTTCTGCAAAAAGTTACCGCGCGTTTAGCGCCCTTTATCTTTTTGGACGCCATAGCGTGGTATGCTTCCGGACTGCACGACATTATTGCGTTGGCTAAAACGTCGCAGGTAATATTTAAAATCAATAAAATAAAAAGAACCAATACGCATACAAACGCTTCGCTGTCCTTAACCGCTACTTCAGTTAGAAAACTGAACACGACGGTAAGTGCAAACGACAGAAAAAATACGCTTATACCCCATATCAGCCAGGCATACTTTTTAAGTTTTTTGTTCTTTTTTTTCTTTTTACGAACGGGTTTACTCGGCGGTTTTTCGCCGCTTTCTTTGCTTTCGTTAATTGAGCTAAAAATTTCAGTATCGTTATCCATAATAATCAAAAAAGAATACGCACTTTCCGTGCGTAAAAAAACAATTTAGTGGTTTATATTAAATAAACTTTGCGGCTTAGGTCCGGTAGGATTTCCCCCGGTCTCACCCCCCGTCGCCGAGGAGGCAGTTTCCTTTTAAGAGCCCGAATACTTGCGTACGACCGAATTACCACTTAGTCCACACTGTAATCTCTAATATAATGACAGTCTAGAAGCTTTCCTTGGCAATGCACACTGACCTAATCCTCTTTTGCAAAAAACAATTTCAAACAGCAATAGACGCGCCCCGTCCGGCCGAACGGAATACGTCGTGGTTCTGTTATCCGCTGTTATCACTCAAGGCAGGCTACTCTGTACCAAACTTTCGTCTGATAGCAGGTTTACACGCGGCAGCGTTAATGCCGACGCGCCTCCACGGAAAATGGGGGGGGCTACGGTATGCCGTTACCTAGCTCCCATAATCCTTTACTCCCAGCATTCACCCACTTTTGGCAAAGCAAGCAAACACCAGAAACTTCATCGATATGCCCTTTAACGGTATTTTACCCCCGTCTTCGTATCAATGCTGATTGACTAGAATACTGCACCACTATTTCGTTTTAACTATTATATCATATATATGCTTATATGTCAATTTTTTTTCAACTCTTTCGTCCGCGTACGAAATCCACGAACTGTAACAAAAATTCCCTGTCGCCGTCAATACCCTCCAAAAGAGTGCGGCAACGCTCGGCAAGTACGTCCGCCCGCAGCTTTGCGCCGTCAAGCCCGTAAAGATTAACGGAGGTGTATTTTTCCTCTTTACCGTCTTTACCTACGCTTTTGCCCAAGTTTTCAAAGCTGCCCTCAACGTCGAGAATATCGTCGGTTATCTGGAAAAGCAACCCCAAATCCCTGCCGAAAGTTTTAAGCTCCGAATAGCACCTGCCGCCGCCTAAAATGCTGGGCACGACCACGGGCGCGGTTAAAAGTTTTCCCGTTTTGTTTTCATAAATAAAATTTAGCGTAGCTTCGTTAAAATTTTTATCGTGCTCGTGCATAAGGTCGGCGGATTGTCCCGCAATCATACCGTAAACTCCGGCGCAGTCACATATAAACTCCGCGGCGGAAACAAATTCAACACCCTTTCTGCATTCTTTAAGCAACACCGAATACGCAGTATTTAAAAGCCCGTCGCCCGCAAGCACTGCATTGCCCACGCCGAAAACCTTGTGGTTTGAAGGTCTGCCGCGGCGAAAATCGTCGTCGTCCATTTCGGGCAAGTCGTCGTGAATAAGCGAATAAGTGTGTATAAGCTCTATTGCCAGCGCAAAATTGCTTACCTTGCGCTTGTCCACGCCCAGCATATCCGAAACAGCCAGCGCTAGTACGGGGCGGACGCGCTTGCCGCCTGAATCCAAGCTATATTTCAAGCTGTCGCACAATATCTGCGGGCGGCAGTCCAGATTATCGCAAAATAATTTCAGCGTTCTGTCAAAATCTTCAAGATAGCCGTTATATTTTTCTTTAAAATCCAAAATTATCTCCTGAAAAGCGCCGCCTGCAACGTATTATACATAAGCATAGTTATGGTCATAGGCCCTACGCCGCCCGGAACGGGCGTGATATACGAACACTTTTCTTTTACGTTTTCAAAATCAACGTCGCCGCAAAGTTTCCCCTCTTCGTCACGGTTCATACCAACGTCTATAACCACCGCACTCTCTTTAACCATATCGGCGGTAATAAATTTGGGTTTGCCTACGGCAGCCACCAAAATATCCGCTTTAAGGCACTCATCTTTTAAATTTTCCGTTTTGCTGTGGCAAACGGTTACGGTTGCGTCGGCGTTTAAAAGCAACAGAGCCATTGGCTTGCCCACTACGTTTGAACGCCCTACTACCACCGCGCGCTTGCCTTTTACGGCTATGCCTAAGGCTTTAAGCATTTGCATAATACCGTTGGGAGTACAGGCTACGAGGCACTTTTCGCCCATTGCCAAATTGCCCATATTTTCCGCCGAAAAGCCGTCTACGTCCTTGGCGGTAGGAATCAACGAAAGCACCTTAGACCCCGATATATGTTGCGGTAACGGCAGTTGGACTAGTATTCCGTCCACGTTTTCATCAGCGGCAAGCCCAGCTACCAGTTGCTCCAAATCCGCCTGCGAAACCGTTGCGGGAAGGTAAAAAGCAAAGGACTTTATGCCCACTTCTTCGCACGCTTTTATCTTGTTGCGAACGTAGATTGCAGAAGCGGGATTTTCACCGACCATAACTACCGCAAGCCCTACTTCACGCCTGTATTTACGCCTATATCCTTCCGCTTCCGCCTTAATTGATTTACGCATATCCGCGGATATCTTTTTTCCGTCGATTATATTAAACACCCTTTATTACCTCTGACAAAATGCCCGAAACGAAGGAAGCGCTTTTAGGCGACGAATATTTGGAAGCAATGTTAGCCGCTTCGCTTACCGATACCGCGGCAGGGATATCGTCCATATACATTATTTCCGCCAACGCGACCAATAAAATGCTTTTATCCGCCGCAAACAAACGTGATTCGGGAAAAGCAACCGACTTATTATCGATAATCTCCAAAAATTCGCCCGCGTGGCTATCAACTATTTCAAGCACCCTGTCGGCGTACGCCGCGTCGTCTTTACTTAAATTTTCACGCTTATAAAGCGCCCTTATAAGCCCGTTTTCCTCTTCGTTAAAGCGCGAGGCAAACACTACCTGAAATGCAACTTCTCTTGCTTTAGTTCTCATTTTTTTATCCTTAACTTGCAAATATTCCCTTAAAAAAATTTAAGGGAATACCGATTATTTATATAGCTGGATTTTCGGGAAAGTTTACGTCCTGAACGTGAACGTCCACCTTAGCAACCTTGTACTTCGTCATAGATTCGACGTTGTGCTTTATTGATTGCTGAATTTTAAAGGCAAGCGACGAAACGTTATAGTTGCTGTCTACCTTAACGCAGATATCGGCTATTATGCCCTGCTTATCGAAGTTGAGTTTAACGCCCTTATTTTTGCTGTTTAAAAGCGTTACCCCCTCCACCTCGTTAATGGCAAGCGCAACTATTCCGCTTACTATACCCGAGTTATAAGTAATTTTACCCTTTTGCGTTGCCGTAGGGTCGTGCCTGATGTGTGCCATAAAAATTCTCCTTTACATTAGTATAACACTATTTTATTTATTTTGCAATTAAACTTGAGAATAAACGGGCAAAATTATTATGTTTCCGGGCGCTACGCCAACTTCGTCTTTGAGCATAGTGTAAATTTGCATAGCCGTGTTATAGTTAAGCTCGTTGGAATTGATAAACACGTTTACGCTTTCAGACTCCATTCCCATAGAAACGACCGCATCGGTGAAACCGCGGGATTTGATAAGCGTTTCCAAAAGAAGCTCGTTTTCCATCATACTAACTATTTTAAGTTTAAGGTCTACGGCTTCTTTGTACTTTTCGCTGTCCTCTTCGTAGAGCGCGATTACGCTGTCAAGCTGAACAAGCTCTTCGCTTCTCGTGGTAGTTCTTTCCGAGCGGAAGGTTGTAAAATAATTTGAAGTAGTTATAGCGCCGGAATCGCCGGACGCGATAACGTTGGTTGCAAGCAGCACGTTTAAAACGGCGGTAAGCGCAAGTAAAAATACGAGTGAGGACATAATGATGATTTTTTTCTTTTTAGACATAATTAATCTCCTTAATTTTTCATTGAATATATTGCTATAATTTTTTTATCCACGTCCAAAGCCGTTGAAACGGCGTTTAAAATATCGTTTCTCGTCATAATATTGTCCGCGCCAACGCAAACTATCACCACGCCGAGAATACCGTTTTCGCTTTCGTTTATCATTACTTCGGTCGCGCCGACGCCCTCTATAGAACTAAGAATAGTCGTCAGCTTTACTTCCGTAGCCGATTTTTCGCCCGCGTCCGTGGAAGCGGATTTATCTTTTTTATTAGAACCGTTAATAAAATAGATAGTCCCCACCAACACGATGATAAGTATTACGACTATAATTATTTTTTTGTTGTCGTTAACAAAATTAAGTACTTTGCGCATATACTGTTATATTTATATAGTTCAACCCGTCCAAATATGCGTAAATTTCATCAATTAATTTTACGTTATTTTCAGCGAGTATCACCTCTACCTCCGTCACTTTAAATTGCCCCTCGAAATATCCCACGGCTACGGCGCAGTTTACAGGAGTTTCAAACTCTTTTTCAATAAGTTTTTCAAGTTCGCCGCTTTGGTGTTCGGAATATACTTCGCATACGTATTCGTAATCAAACCAATAATCGGTCGGTTTTGAAGCATCGTCGTCCTTAATACCGAAAATACCAGTAATCGGTTGTATTAGTACGGCTATACAGACGAGCCGCATTATAAACGTAATTGATTTATGTAATTTCCCTTCGGGTACGAGCAGTGAAACTATCACCGACAAAAATATTACGCCTGCCGCGGCAAGAAGATAAGTTTTCATATCATATAAAGCTGTTTGCCGAGTTGATTATCAGCATTATTACCAGCGCGTACATAAACGCCACCGTAAGCAATCCGGCTATAAAGTATTCCACGTTTTTGGAAAGTTCGGACAGTATTTTATATAGCGAATTTTCGCCTATAGGCTGGACTATCGCGCCCACGATTTTTAAAATTACCGAAAACGCCACAAGCGTTATTATGGGTTGGATTATCTCGAATAAAAGCAGGATAATACCGCACAGCCCTACCGAGCTTTTAATCAGTAAACCCGCCGACTGCAACATATCGAAGCCGCTTGAAAGAAAGTTGCCGACTATAGGCACGGAATTGCCTATAACGTACTTGGTAGCTTTGAATATTATGCCGTCGAACAGCGAAGATGCCGAACTTTGCGCGGTTATAAATATACTGAAAACGGTTACGGTAATGCCTATAACCCATTTCATTAAGCTTTTGAAAAGGTCCGTAACGCCCGCAAAGGACATTTGGTCGTTTAAACCGGACATAAAACTTAAAACTATTACGCCTATAGTAGCGGGAAATATAAAATTGCTTACTATTTCCACAGCGCCGCCCGACAGGAAAATAGCGGAAGGCTGGTAAATTGCCGCCGAACCCGTTCCGCCAGTCAATACGGTAAGCGTTGCAAGTATTGGCGTAATTATTTCAATTTGGCGTTTAACGCCGTTTATGCACGACGTACAGCCGTTAACTACCCCCACAAGCATTGATGATATAATTAAAATTATAACCGAATAGCAGGCAAGGTGAACGATTTTTGAAGTGGATTTGCCTATAACGGTACCTTCGGCAACGCTGACTACCGCCGAAAGCAATCCCACCGCCGTTACGGTAGCAAAAGCGGGAATAAGCGAAATAACGTCCTTAAAAATAATTGAAAACAATTCGTTTAAATAACCGCTATATTCCGTTCCGAGATTTCCGCCTATTAGGTAGGCAACTATTTCCTTGGCAGTGCCGCCGAAATTAAAAAGATAGCTGTCCGCATTTTCGTCAAGATATTTTTGTAATTCGGAAAGGTCTAAATTTTCCAGCAGTTTCGCTATGTTTCCGTTAAGTTCAGTTGCGCCGTCAGTCGCCGCGGATACGGCAATACCCGTACACGCAAGCAGAAACGCCATAACCGCAAGCACGGCTATTATAATTATTTTTGTTACGCGAGATTTATGAGCGACACTATTATTTTGTAAGTGCTTGAAAGTATTGGGATAGCCGCGACGAATAAGATTATTTTTCCACATATTATCAGCTTGTCCGCCACCCCTCCGAAGCCAAGCTCCTTTACGGAGCCTGCAGTAATTTCAACGAGAAAACCTATCCCGATTATTTTAAATACAGTGCGAATAAGTTCGTTGTCTATACCCGTGCCCTCGGTAAACTGCTTTATAAACGCAATACTTTCGGACAAGTAGTCGAAAACGTATAAAAATATTATTACGCCGCCCGCAGTAAGACAAAGCGGCACCATTTCAGACTTATGGCTTTTTAAAATAAACGCGCTCACCGCCGTAATAACGGCGATACAGCATAAACGGAACACGTACATCAGAACATATCGAATAATTGCCTTATTTGCGAAAACAAATCGGCAATCATAGTTATTACTACCGTAAGCACGATTATAAGCCCGACGAGACTTACAAGCGTTGCAATATCGTCCCTATCCGATTTTTTTAAAACCTGACAAATTATCGTAATTATAATGCCTATCGCGGCAATTTTAAAAATTATACTTATATCCATAATTAAGCCAACAACACCGCCATAAGCACGCCCACCATAAAAAAAATTTTAACGTACAGCGAACTGTATTTTTTATATTCCTGAAAACTTTCGTCTCTGCGCTTTGCAAGCGCGGCTTTTCTGCCATTGAGGTAATCTATTTGCGAAAGCGCGTCGCTTTTCCCGAGGTTTACGGCATATTCGGTAATAGCTTCACCGTCTTTACCGTCCAACAGGCTGCCGCCTTTTAGCATTTCGGGCATAAACTTAAAATTTTGCGCCACCTTGTCAATGGGGTTACGCGCGTATTTTAAGTTGATTAAAAGTTGCTCGTTAAACTCGTACAACTCGGAAAAAACCTGCATTTTCTTTTTTTTATTCGTCGAAAGAAACACGCCTATTGAAGTTGTCAGCGCAATTACCGCCAATAGCATTAAAATTTTTATCATAAATAACAGGTTGCCCGTACAAAGATTTTATTTCCGCAAAATATTCAAACGGCATTTCCTTCAATTTGTCTTTATCCGTTACGTGAGAAGATGCAATAACTTTTATCCCGCAATCATATGCGTACTGCACTGCCTTTACGTCGTCTGCGCCGTAAAGCTCGTCGGTAATAATAACGTCGGGTTTCATAGCTCTTATCGCGCTTACTATCGCGCCCAGCTTATTAAAACACCGTATAACGTCCGCCGCGCCCAAATCAAAGCCGTCGCCAAAGCCGTCCATAGCCGCAATTTCGTTGCGCTCGTCCAAAACGAGCACGTTATATTTACGGTTATCGCTTAAAAACCTTGCAATGTCCCGTAGCATTGTGGTTTTACCAAGACCGGGCTTTGAAAATATCAACGTGCTGAAAAGCCCGCCAGACAACAATTTTTCGCATATTTCCCTGCCGCAACCGCGCACGTCGTGCGGAATACGCACGTTAAGCGAAGTTACGTTTTTTATTGCGTTTACCGCACCGTTTTCCGTAACGTATTCACCCGCAATGCCTATCCTTACCCCGTGCCCAACAGTAATAAACCCGCTTTTCATCTGTTCAAGGTAACCGTAAATACAGCCGCCTGTCGCCGAATTTAAAACTTGGGAAACGTCTTCGGCAATAACGCGGTCGTTTGCTCCCGAGGATATTCCTCCAGCCCCTAAATAACGGTATGCACCGTTATAGCCGATT
Organism: uncultured Christensenella sp.; assembly: GCA_910578145.1. GTDB lineage: Bacteria > Bacillota > Clostridia > Christensenellales > Borkfalkiaceae > Coproplasma. The sequence goes on from CAJTPJ010000002.1 coordinate 145,066, forward strand.
ATTACGGGTTGTCCGCGCCGAAGCCTTATTTCGGAAATAAGATTATAATTTAAATGACTTACCGCCGTCGCAACCGCAGTTGGCAAAAAGGACAAACCCATACTTTAATTTATTTATTACCATATAAAAAAAGAACCCCCTAACGGAGTTCCTAAATAAAAATTTTTATAAAGCTACTATTCAATATAAATTAAAAGCATAAACGGCGAAAGGTTTAAAAACCTTTCGCCGTTTACCTGGTGCACTCGACAGGAATTGAACCTGCATGGAGTTACCCACAAGATCCTTAGTCTTGCGCGTCTGCCAGTTCCGCCACGAGTGCTTAATCAAAGCAAGGTAAATTCTATAATATTTTAAAAGCAATGTCAAGCCAAATTAATTGCATTTTAAAAATTTTTTAAATACTTTTCTTTGATTTCGGTTATCGTATTTATAACGTTTTGCCTTAAATCACGCAAATTACCGCTATTATGAATGACATAGTACTCTGCAAAATTGCAATTCGCGTAATTTTGCTGATTATTCATACGTTTTTTTGCCTCTGATGGCGATAACCCGTCCCTTTGCATAACGCTTAAAATTCTATCATTTTCATCACGCATTACCACTATTACGTTATCAAAATACTTTTCATAGCCGCTTTCAAACAGCAACGGAACTTCGCAAAAACTTATTTCTTTGTCCTGCATTTTCTCAAATACAGCTTTAAAAATTTTAGGATGGGTTATATTATTTAACTTTTCAAGCTCTGCCGCGTTACTAAAAACCAAAGCGCCCAGCTTTTTTCTGTCCAGCTTGCCGTTTTCATCAACCACGTCATTAAACGCTTTACCTATTTCTGCGCTTAATCCGGCGCCGTTTAAAAGCTGACTATATATTTCATCGCAAGAATAAACGGGAAACCCCTCGCCGCGTATAATTTCTAAAACGGTTGATTTTCCACTGCCGATTCCGCCCGTTATCGCAATTTTAACGTTATTTCGCATCATACCAATTTTTGCCGCCGTGCACTTCAACTTCAAGCGGAACTTTAAGTTTTACTGCGTTTTCCATTTCGTACTTTAAAATTTCAGAAGCGAGCTCAGCTTCGCTTTCGGGCGCCTCTAAAATAAGTTCGTCGTGAACCTGCAATATAATTTTCGTTTTCAATCCTGCCGCTTTAAGCGCCTTATCAACGTTTATCATAGCAATTTTTATGATATCCGCACTTGAACCTTGAAGCGGCATATTCATTGCTGCCCTTTCACCAAACTGTCTCATAGCATAGTTAGTAGATTTTATCTCAGGAATAACGCGCTTTCTTCCCGTAATTGTAGAAACGTAGCCGTGCTCGCGGGCAAATTCCACGTTTTTATTCATAAAATCCTTTACGGCGCTATAAGTTTCAAAATATTTTGATATATATTCCCTCGCGGTTGCCGTGGAAATATTAAGATTTTTTGAAAGACCGTACTCGCTTATACCGTAGATTATACCAAAATTTACCGCTTTAGCCGCACGGCGCATTTTGGAAGTCACTTCGTCAATACCGACGCTAAACACCTGCGACGCGGTAACGCTGTGGATATCAATGCCCGAACCGTACGCTTCTATTAACTCTTTACAGCCCGAAAAATGAGCCAAAAGTCGCAATTCTATCTGTGAATAATCGGCATCAAGGAAAACATTGCCCTCGCGCGCAACGAAAAGTTTTCTAAGCTCCCTACCCTCCTCGTCGCGTATGGGGATATTTTGCAAATTTGGATTAACGCTTGAAAGCCTACCCGTAGTGGTAACCGTTTGGGTGTAAGTAGTATGCACCTGTCCGCTGCGCTTATCGATAACGGGGCGCAACCCGTCGAGGTAAGTTGAATTAATTTTTTGATAAAACCTGTATTTGAGAATATTCTCTACCACGGGATATTTATCCGCAATTTTTTCAAGCACATCCGCGCTAGTAACAAATTTTCCGTTCTTTTTCTTTACTTCAACAATGCCGAGTTTACCGTAAAGCACTTCGCCAAGTTGCATTGGCGAATTTAAATTGAACTGCTTGCCGCAAATTTCAAAAACTTTATTTTTATATTCTTCTGACAAATTATGAAAATGAGCGGAAAGTTCGTCTAAAACCTTTAAACTGATTTTTACGCCCTCGCTCTCCATTTCAAAAAGCACTTTAATAAGCGGTTTTTCAATGCTTTCGTATAAATTTAAAGTATTTGAGTCTTTAAGCCGCACGGAAATTGCGGAATAGAGCCAACTTATATCATATGCGCTGAACGCGTAATCCAAATTATAAAATGCGCATAAGTCTTTAAGCGACAATGACGCCGTTTCGTAGTCGCACAGATAGTTCATCAAAAGAATATCTTCGTAATCGCACGCAAAATCAACGTCGCACTCTTTCAACGCGTGCATAATTTTTTTGCAGTCGTCGGAAATAACTTTATTTGCCGGATTTTCAAAAATATTTTTATAAATCAATTTCAGCGCATCGTAGCTTATTCCGCTGTCCGGTATAATACTTTCCGAAAACGCAAGCGAGTATTGCTTTCCGCCGGTAAAAATTTCCACGCTTTTATCGTTTAAATGAATATAAAAGACGTTCTGTTCCTGTAAAACGCTTTCAATTTTTTCAAAAGAGCCGCAATTAATTTTTTCTGGATAAACGATTTTATCTGCAGCGGAAGAACTTGTTTTTTCGTCGAAAATATCCATTCCAAGCAAGCTACGGAATTCAAATTCGGTAAAAATTTTCTTAACTTCGCCGTTAAATTTTGTAGGCGAAACACAATTTTCAAGGGAAATATCCAATTTGCACTGCGTATCGATTGTTGCAAGTTTATAAGAAAGATAGGCAAGCTCCTTGTTGCATTGAAGTTTTACGCCCGTAGAGCCCTTTATTTCATCAATATTTGCGTAAATCCCGTCAAGGTTGCCGTATTGCTGCAAAAGCGTGTACGCCGTTTTTTCACCAATACCGGGCACGCCGGGAATATTATCCGACTTATCGCCCATTAGCGCTTTTAAATCGACAATCTGCGAAGTGCTTTCAAGCCCCGTTTCCTCTTTAAAGTTATCCGCGTTGAGTTTAAGTAAATCGGAAACCCCGCGCCTTGTATAATAAACGTCTGTACGTGCGCCGACAAGCTGAAAACTATCCCTGTCACCCGTATAAATATAGCTGTGAACGTCAAACTTTTTTGATAGCGTGCCAAGCAAATCGTCGGCTTCAAACCCAGCCTTTTCGCATATTGCAACGCGCATAGCGCGCAAAAGATTTTTAAGGGGTTCAACCTGTACGGCAAGGTCTTCCGGCATAGATTTTCGCGTAGCTTTATAACCTTCAAACATTTTATGCCTGAAAGTGGGCTCTTTAAGGTCGAAGGTGACTATAAGATACTCGGGCTTTAAATCAGCCTGTATTTTAAACAGAAGTTTGGTAAACCCGAAAATTGCGTTGGTGGGCATACCGTTTTTGGTCATAAACACGGGAGTTGCGTAAAACGCTCTGTTTAAAAGGCTGTTACCGTCTATCAATACAAGTTTTTTCATACGTGTTTAGTTTATCACTTTTATTAAATAAAATCAATCATTAAATTGAAAAACGCTTGATTTTTGTCGTTGAATATAATATAATAATTTAGCCGTGCCGGTGTGGTGGAATTGGCAGACGCGCGGGACTCAAAATCCCGTGGTAGTGATACCGTGTGGGTTCGACCCCCACCACCGGCACCACCAAGACACACGCAAAAGGAGCGTACAAAACTCCGTCGCGTGTGTCTTTTTCTATGCAAAAATGCCCAATTTCGGGTGTTTTTCGGTTAGTTACCATTTTCGTGCATCATGACGCTTGCCACGACAGCATTTGATTTTCTTATTATTGTCTTTTCACTATTTTCAATAAGACGCAACAAAAAGTAACTTAACCCTCGTTGAACGAAAAGGAGCGTACTCTAAATAAAAGCGGACCTCCGTCCGCTTTTTTATTATCTGTTGTCAATTTTTTCGGGATATATATCGTGGTGCGAAAGCCTGTCCCAAGCTACCTGTTCCCACCTGGTTCCTTTTTTTCCGTAGTTGCAATAAGGGTCTATGGAAATTCCGCCGCGAGGTAAAAACTTTCCCCATACTTCGATGTATGCAGGGTCCATCAAATCAACAAGGTCGTTCATAATTATGTTCACGCAATCTTCGTGGAAATCACCGCGGTTTCTGAACCCGAAAAGGTACAGCTTTAAAGACTTACTTTCAACCATTTTTTCGCGCGGTACGTACGAAATATAGACCGTGGCAAAATCGGGTTGCCCCGTAATGGGGCAAAGGCTTGTGAATTCGGGACAGTTGAACTTTACGAAATAGTCCCTTTCAGGGTGTTTATTTGCAAACGTTTCCAAAACGGACGGGTCGTAAGTCTGCGGATATTTGGTATTGTTGTTACCGAGCAGGGTAATACCTTCGTTCTGTTTTTCTCTTGACATATTATTCTCCTTTTATTGCAGGGTCTTCTATCCCGTTGGCTTTAAATGCCGCGGAGCGGTCGCGGCAAGTAGCGCATACGCCGCAAGGTTTTCCGCCGCCTGAATAACAGCTCCACGTATATTTATACGGAACGCCGAGTTCAAGCCCCATTTGTACAACCTGAGATTTGTTTAAGTTTACAAATGGCGCAAGAATTCTAAGCTGTCCGCCGCTGCCCGTATAAATAGCCTCGCCCATCGCTGAATTGAATTTTTCGCTGCAATCCGGATAGGCGTTGCCTGCCGCATCGTCGCTGTGCGCACCGTAATATATCACCTCGCAACCGTGCGACAACGCCACGCTTGCCGCCGCCGAAAGAAACAGCCCGTTCCTGAAAGGGACGTAAGTTGAAACGGGCTTGCCGCCCGTTACGGAAAGTTGTTCTGCATAACTTTGCAGAGGTATATCATTTGGCGAATCCGCTAAGAGCGAGCAGTCTGAACCTTCAAATATGACTGAAAGGTCAAGCCGCTTTAAGGCAACGCCGTAAAAATCGGCAACTTTTTGCGCTGCGGCGAGTTCTTTACTGTGAGTCTGCCCGTAGTAAACTGAAAGGGCGGAAACTTCCGCCGCGCCGTATTTTTGAACCGCCAGTCCAAGACAGGTTGCGCTATCCACGCCGCCGCTTAATAAAACGAGCGCTTTCATACTCTGTCCCCCAAAAGATTTTGCAGGGTAACGTCGTCTTTAAACGCGCCCAAATAAGTTTTGGTAACAGTTTTTGACGATACGTTTTTTATCCCGCGCGAAGTCATACAGCTGTGACAGCCTTCTATCCTAACGCCGACGTCAGGCGATAAAGCCGCAAGCGAAATTATCTCGGCAACGTCCCGTCCCAGACGCTCCTGTAATTGCAACCGCTTTGCCGCCATATCGCAAATGCGCGCAATTTTGCTAAGCCCCAAAACTCTTCCGCGCGGTACGTACGCCACGTCTACTTTCATATCGTACATAAGCGCCATATGATGTTCGCAATAGCTGAACACGCTTATGTCCTTTATAACAACAGCGCCGCCTGAATTCGGGTCGGACGGAACTTCGAAAGTTTTTCCAAACATTTCCGCAATTTCAGTGTTGGTATATTTAATTCCTTCAAACGCTTCTTCGTACATTCGCGCCACGCGGGCGGGCGTTTCGCGCAGACCTTCCCTGTCGGGGTCTTCACCTATGGCGACCAATAACCCACGGATATGTTTTTCTATTTCTTTAATATCCATACTTTCTCCTATACCCCGCGCAAATCGGGTTCCCAGATAATTTTATGCAACTGTAATTGCAGGCGTACGCCGTTAAGCTTACGCTCTTTCATAAACTCTACTATTTCTTCGGGCTTTATTTTTCCGAACACCGGGCTGAAATACACGCGGCATCTGTCCGTAAGTCCGTACCCGTTTATAATTTCTTCCGCACGAACTAAATCGCCCTTATCCCCAACCACAAATTTGACAGCGTCCCGTAGCGTAAGGTAAGAAAAGTTTTCTGTCAGCATATGTTTTTCCATTCCGCTGGAAGGAAGTTTATAATCAGCGGTAACGGCGGGTCGTGGCAAAATTGAAACAATATTTTTCAACGGCACGCTTCCGTTGGTTTCTATTTCTACTTCAACTCCCGATATGCCAAGCAGTTCTATAAGAAACGCTATATCCGCCTGTAAAAGCGGCTCGCCGCCCGTCAGTGTAACGTTTTTTACCCCCGTCGATTTTACGTATTCAACAAGCTCTTCCGCAGAAGTAAGTTCATATTTTACGTCGGCCGTATTTGCCCAGCGCGTGTCACAGTAACCGCAATTAAGATTGCAGCCGCAAAACCGCAAAAACACGGCAAGCTCACCCGCGCGCGGACCTTCGCCGTTTATGCTTAAAAACTTTTCGGCAACTTTAAAACGCGACATATCACTCACCGTATACCGCGCAGTTTTCGGGCGATTCGTAAACTGTAACGTTGAAAACGGGCATACCCTTTTTATTAAGATAGGCATATATGTACGCGGCAAAGTTTTCGGCAGTGGGTCTGAAATCAGTTTCAACCAACGAAAACCCTTCTTCTTTTAGCGCGGCAATGGTCGCTGGCTTAAGGGTGTTTTTTTCGTAAATGAGCGTATGGTCAAAACCTTCTGCAAGCTCTTTTACCGCTTGCTTAAAATCACCGAAATCCAAAAGCATACTGCGCTTTTCGCCGCTCCCCTGCAACTTGCCGCCACTTATCTTTACTTCAACAATCCAATGGTGACCGTGAATATTTGCACACTTGCCCTTGTATCCGTGAAGAAAGTGGGCACTATCAAAACAAGCCGAAGTTTTTAAATAATACATATCTCTCCCTTTGCGCAAAAAAATGCAGCCGCGACAAAACGACTGCACCCAAAAAGACTGTTCCCATTCAGATGCCCTGGTTTTGTTTAACGACAGGATGGCGCAAACGAACTGTCCGTTTAGTTGACTATATAATACCACTTGACAACGTGTTTGTCAACTCAAGCGAAATGCTTACCCACTACTTATTTTACGACGCTAAACGTGACTATATTCAAATCCCGTGTCTGCGTGCTACCCTTTTCGGCGGTTCAGTACGCTACTTATCATTCATCATTGACAACTGAAACAAGCGCAAAATAATATTTTGCGCTTGTTTTTTATTTAAAATATTTTACCCAGCCTGTTCATAACCTCGGTTTTGTGTTCGATAAGCGAGTGTGCGTAGCGGTTTAGCGTAATTCCCGTATTCTTATGTCCCAACAGCTCCGACAGGGTTTTTACGTCCATACCGCATTCCAACGCGCGGGTTGCAAACGTATGCCGCAACGCGTGAAAGCCTTTGTGCGGGATATTAAGTTTTTTCAAAAGCAATTCAAAACTGCGCTGATAAGAGCGCACGGAAACTGGCATATTCGCGTCTGAAATTACAAACTGCGATTTATTCTGCTTTTAAAGCAATTTCAATATTGGCAACATTTGCTTTGGCAAAGGTATCACCCTTTGCGACGACAAAGTTTTGGGCGGTCCCACTATCTTAACCGTCATACCGTTTTGGCTGCGGTCGTGGCAAGTTTTATAAACGTAAATTACCGAATTTTTTACGTCAACGTCTTTCCATTCAAGCGCAAGCAATTCACCTATTCTTAGCCCTGTATATAGGCAGAGAATAATGCCGTACATTTTAGGTTTTTCGCCGCTTAAAACCGCGCGTTCTATTTTCTTTTGCTCTTTTAAATTAAAGCATACTACCTGCTTTTCAATTATTTTGGGGCGATTGATTTTATCAGCGATATAGCCTTTGGTTATTCCAGAATTATACGCGGATTTAAGTGAGCTCTGCAAGATAGAAATAATTCCGTTGACTGAATTTGCCGACAAACCTTTTCCCGTACGCTTATTGCCCCCTTCGGAAAGAGCGGAAACGAAACGTTGAAGAACGCCTATTGAAAGTTCGTCAAGTTCAAAACGCCCCAGCTTTGGAGAGATATGCGTATACACGGTTTGACAATACCTATCGTAGGTACGGAGTTTCGCGCTGGGCTTAACGTAATTTTTAAGCCACTCGGACAGCCAAGTCATATAATTCATAATTTTCTCCTTATATAAACGGGCTACGCAGGGAAATAGTTTTACGCAGGCCCTCTATATTTTTTTGTGTAATTTTTAAAATAAAAAAAGCAAATCCCAAATTTGGATTTGCTTTTTTTATTTTTAAGAATCGACACGGTAACTAATCAGGCTGCCTGAGGTGCTTTTTTATTGCTTTTAAGCTGTTTTTCTATTTCCGCACACGTTTCCTGCAATTCTTCTTCCGTTTCGGGAATCTCTACGCCGTCCAAAATTTCCTGCAATTTATATTCCTGATTGAGATACCTGATTGTTTGATAGCCCATTACCGCGGTAAGCACGCCGTTAGTGAGCCCTTGCACCGAAGAATCGACGAGTACTGAAATCGCCGTTCCTAAAATGGGTATACCTTTTACGGCATCACCCATAGTTTTTACGATACTATTGCCTAATTTCATTCCCCCTAACCCATAGGCAACTAATGAATTTTGTAAAACTCTGCCGAAAATTTTAACCAGTTTCGCGTCCGACGGACGGAAGCCGTAAAGGAAAACCAAGTCCTTTATAAGCTGTAAATTCATTACCACGACCAACGCCGCGTCTACCTTGCTCGTTTGCGATAGAGCCGAATACATTGCCGACTTCATTGAGCTTTTAAAAATAAGGTCTTTAGCGGATTTTTTTACGCTGCCCGTGTAAAGGGAAGTTAAACACCGCATAATCCCTTTATCGTCGTTGGTTTTAAGCGCTATCGCCATTTCGCCGACTATTTTCGAGTCGTACCATCCTACGCCTTCCACCTTTGCAGTAAGGTCAATCATTTTGCCCGCTATATCGCGGCGCACCTTTTTATTGTGCTTTTTTGCTGCGCCAGCCGTATACGCGTTTACGTTAACTATAAAATAATCCGATTTAAAAATTTTAACTACCGGCACGATAAACAATAATACGTACAAAATTAAGCACACGCCGCCCGCAGCGTAACCCGCGTATTCGTTAATTTCCCACACCCGCATAGCCACGAAAAACAAGCAAGCAAAAAGGAAAATTCCTATAGCCGCGGCAAGGAGTCTTAAAATAATTTTAGCGTTGCGCACGTTTTGCCGCTTTACGTACTTTTGCTCGTAATCGTATATAGTCATTTTATCGGAAACGGGTTCCGCAGATTCTTCTTTAACGGTTAAAGCCGTTTTATTTTTATCTTCGTTATTTTTCATAAAATTGCCTACTTATGATAGTATATTAAATTTATCATCTTTCGTTGAAAAAGTCAAGACTTATAAAAAAGAAAGGCGGGGCGCATTTTTTGCGCCCCGCCTACAATTTTTATAAACTTTCAAGTATTAGCTTGTCCGCAACCAAAGCAATAAATTCGCTGTTCGTCGGGCGTTCGCTGCCTATGTAAACCCTTGCGCCGAAAATGGAACTTATCGCGTCCGTCCTGCCCCTGTTCCACGCAACCTCTATTGCGTGGCGGATAGCGCGCTCTACTTTACTTGCGGAAGTTTCAAACTTAGCGCCTATTTTAGGATATAGTTCCTTTGTAACTTTATTGATAATAGACGGGTCTTCAACGGCAAGTTTAATGCCTTCCCTAAGGTAAGAAAAACCCTTGATATGCGGCGGAATACCAATAGTAATAAAGATATTGCTAATTTTTTCGTCAATGGAGCCCGCTTTGCGCTTATCGCGGATATCCGTTGTAGTTTTATAATTAACGCTGCGGTTTTTGGTAAGTTCCCTTATCCTGTCCAACAAAGTTTGAGAATTTACGGGCTTTGCAAGATAATATACCGCACCGTGCTCTATTGCGCGGTCTACTATTTTATCGTCCACAAATCCACCTATTGCAATAGTAAGACAGTCGGGATTGTTTTCGCGGATATAATCGAGTACTCCAAACCCGTCAAGCCCGACAAGCACCAAATCGACAACGGCTACAGCAGGATTGTTGCGCTTTATAAGTTCAATCGCCTCGTTACCGTTTGGCGACGCCGCGCAAACTGTATAACCCGCGTCTGTAAGCGAAGACTTTAAATCTTGAAGTAACTCTTCGTTGTTTTCAAATATTACGATATCATCATTTTGCATATTATACGCACCTCTTTTCTAATTGTGAGTTTATTATAATACACATTTTTGATATTGTAAAGCATTTTTGTAAATAATTCGAGGAATTATTTACAAAAATTACATATTTTTTTACATTATTTTGTCGTTTTTTGACGAAGATGAAAAATTACTGCGTGATAACGTCTAAATATTCATCATAAGTAACGCATTTGTCAAATTTCTTCGTTCCGTTAATTTCTATAATTCTATTGGCAACGGTGTTCATCAGCTCCTGGTCGTGCGAAGTGAAAAGCATACAACCTTTAAAGTTTTTCATCCCATTGTTAAGCGCCGTTATAGATTCAAGGTCAAGGTGGTTGGTGGGCTCGTCCATAACCAAAAAGTTACCGCCTTCAAGCATCATTTTTGCTAACATACAGCGTACTTTTTCACCGCCGGAAAGTACTTTGGCTTGTTTTAACGCCTCTTCGCCCGAAAATAACATTCTGCCCAGCCAACCGCGAAGATATTCTTCGTAGTGGTCTTTGGAATATTGGCTAAGCCACTGCACCAGCGTGTAGTCGCAACCCTGAAAATATTCGTTATTGTTTTCTGGGAAGTACGAAGCGGAAATAGTCTTGCCCCAACGAACGGTGCCGCCGTCGGGCTGAACTTTGCCCATTAAAATATCGTACAGCATTGAAATCGTGGTGCTCTTGTCGCTGACTATACCTATTTTTTCATCCTTTTGAACGGTAAATGAAACGTCATCGAAATATCCCTTTTTGGTAAGCCCCTCAACCATAAGGATATCGTTGCCTATATCTTTCTCATATTTGAAATCGATATAAGGATATTTTCTTAACGAGGGCTTGAAATCGGAAATGGTAAGTTTTTCAAGTTCCTTCTTTCTGGAAGTAGCCTGACGGGATTTTGAAGCGTTGGCGGCAAACCTTGCAATAAACTCCTGCAATTCTTTGGCGCGTTGCTCGTTCTTTTTATTTTGGTCCTTTTGCTGGCGCGCCAAAAGTTGGCTGGTTTCGTACCAGAAATCGTAGTTACCCAACATCATATTAATTTTGCCGTAATCCACGTCGCAAATATGCGTGCATACTTTATTTAAAAAGTGCCTGTTGTGCGAAACTATAATTATCGTGTTTTCAAAATCCAACAAATAATTTTCCAGCCAGCGCACAGTTTTAATGTCAAGGTTGTTGGTGGGCTCGTCCAAAAGCAAAATATCGGGGTTGCCGAAAAGCGCCTGCGCCAACAGCACTTTTACTTTGTGCTTTGCGTCAAGCTCCGCCATAGGCGTATAATAGTACTCCTCGGTAATATCCAGCGCGTTTAACAATGTTTGCGCCTCATACTCGGCTTCCCATCCTCCCAGCTCAGCAAATTCGCTTTCAAGTTCGCTGGCACGTATTCCGTCGGCTTCGGAAAAGTCGGCTTTGGCGTAAAGCGCGTCCTTTTCGTCCATTATATCCACGAGCCGCTTATGCCCGAGCATAACCGCACGCAACACGTTTACGTTATCAAACGCGTTTTGGTTTTGCTGTAAAACGGACATTCTTTCGGTTTTGTCCATAGTAACATCACCCTTGTTGGGCTCTACTTCCCCGCTTAGGACTTTAAGGAAAGTAGATTTACCCGCGCCGTTAGCGCCGATAATACCGTAGCAGTTGCCCTTTGTAAATTTTAAATTGACTTCTTCAAAAAGTTTTTTGCTTCCGTATTGTAAAGATACGTTGTTTACCTGTAACATAATAACTCCGAAATTTTATTTTCATTTAAATCGCAAACTGACTTTCGTACAGTTTTGCGTAAAAGCCGCCAAGCGCCAAAAGTTCGGCGTGGTTGCCCTGCTCTACTATATTGCCGTTGTTCATAACCAAAATAAGGTCGGCTTCCTTTATGGTGGACAGCCTGTGCGCAACTATAAAGCTGGTGCGCCCCTTCATAAGTTTTGCAAACGCTTCCTGAATTTTCAGCTCGGTTCGCGTGTCTATAGACGACGTTGCCTCGTCGAGAATAAGCATAGGCGGTAGACAAAGCATTATGCGCGAAATGCACAAAAGTTGCTTTTGCCCTTGCGACAGCGCGTCTTCTGAAATTTGCGTTTCATAGCCGTGAGGCAACTGCATAATAAAGTTATGCGCGTGCGCCGCCTTTGCTGCCGCCACTATTTCCTCGTCGGTGGCATTCGGTTTACCCAATGCAATATTTTCACGGACGGTACTTCTTTTAAGCCAGGTTTCCTGTAAAACCATTCCGTAATTTTTGCGTAGCGATTTGCGCGTAACCGATTTAATTTCCTTGCCGTCCACGGTAATTTCGCCCGAATTTACTTCGTAAAACCGCATTAAAAGGTTTATAAGCGTGGTTTTACCGCAACCCGTGGGTCCCACTATTGCTATTCTTTGACCGGATTTTGCCGAAAGATTAAGGTCTTCAATAAGTTTCCGCTCGGGCGAATACGAAAAATACACGTTTTCAAATTTAATATCACCCTTAACGTTTTCAAGAATTTCCGCGTCCGCCGCGTCGGGAATTTGCGGCTTTTCGTCTATAATTTCGTAAATTCTGCCCGCACACGCAATAGCGTTTTGAAGTTCGGTAATTACCCCCGAAATTTCGTTAAACGGTTTTGTGTATTGGTTTGCGTAAGAGAGTAGACTGGTGAGCATACCCACCGAAAAAGCAACGGGCAAAGGCGTTGCCGTAACCAGCATAAGCGCGCCCGAAAGCGCAACCGCCGCGTAAACTATTGCGTTTACGAAACGCGTGCTGGGGTTCGTTAGAGAAGAATAGAATATGGATTTAAGCGAAGCGTCCGTAAGACGGGTGTTAACTTCGTCAAACTTTTCCATATTTTCATCCTCTCGGTTAAAGGCTTTAACTACTTTGAGGTTACCTATCATCTCGTCAATAAAAGCCGTTTGTTCGCCGCGAATTTCCGAAGTTTTACGGAAAAGCGAATAAGTTCTGCCTGCAATAAATTTAGCCACGAAAAGTGACAGCGGAGTAATTAAAAACACGATTAGCGCTATAACCCAATTTATCGCTATCATTATACCGAGAGTTCCTACAATAGTCAAAACGCCCGTAAACAACTGCGTAAAGCCCATTAAAAGCCCGTCGGCAAATTGGTCCACGTCGGCAACGTTGCGCCCGACGATATCTCCGTACGCGTGCCCGTCTATAAATTTAAGCGGCAGGTTTTGAAGTTTGCGAAACGCTTCCGCCCTAATATCGCGCACCACGTTATACGCTATTTTATTGTTTATAACGCTCATCAGCCATTGCGCGAGGCAGGTTATAACTATAGTTACGCCTATCGCGGCAAACAGCTTATATAGTTGCGGGTTTGAGGTAACGCTTTCGCCTTCCACAAACAAATCTATTACTTTTCCAAAAAAAATAGGAACGATAAGATTGCCCGCAACCGAAACCAAAGCGAAAATTATCGTCAGCGCAAGCAACGCCCGATATCCTTTAAGTTGTTTTAAAATGCGTTTAAGCACCGCTTTTTGCGAAGGAGCAGACATCATTCACCCTCCTTACGGAATTGCGAATAGTGTATTTCGCGGTAAATTTCGCAATTTTCCAACAGTTCTTCGTGCGTTCCCAGCCCCACCATTTTACCGCCGTCAAGCACCACTATCTTATCCGCGTGCCTCAACGACGACGTGCGCTGTGAAATTATAAATACGGTAGGCTTATAATCAAGATTTTTAAGCGACTTTCTCAGCTTTGCGTCGGTGGCGTAATCCAACGCGGAAGCGCTATCGTCAAGAATAAGTATACGCGGCTTTTTAACAAGCGCACGCGCTATGGTAAGACGTTGCCGCTGTCCGCCTGAAAAGTTTTTGCCGCCCTGAGCCACTATTTCGTCAAGCCCTTTATCCTTTGCTTTAATAACGTCGCCCGCCTGCGCCGCATCCACGGCTTCCATAATCTCGCAATCAGTTGCGTTTTCGTTACCCCATTTTAAATTGTCGCGGATAGTGCCGTTAAACAACACCGCCTTTTGCGGCACTATGCCGCACGCGTCGCGCAATTTCGCGTCGCCGTAACCGTTCACGTTTACGCCGTCAATTAAAACTTCGCCGTCATGAACGTCGTAAAAATGCGGCAATACGTTTACGAGAGTGGTTTTACCAGCGCCCGTGCCGCCTATAATACCTATAGTTTCGCCTCGCTCTGCGGTGAAAGAAACGCCTTCAAGCGAATTTACGGGGGAATTGGAATAATTTACGCTTACGCCCCTGTATTCGATAAAATGAGCAGAATCAGTTTGCACTGCCAGCCCGCTTTTAAGCGACGGTTTCATATCTAAAATTTCGCTTACGCGCCCTGCGCACGCAAACGACTTAGTTACGGTAATTATCAGATTGGCAAGTTTTATAAGTTCTATAAGAATCTGCGACATATAGTTATATAGCGCGACTATTTGCCCCCTGTCCATAACGCCGCCAAACCCCAACGTTCCGTCGAACTCCAGCGCGCCCACGTACAAAAGCGCTATTATAGCCACGTTTATAACCGCATAAGTAAGCGGATTCATAAGCGCGGAAATTTTACCTACGAAAAGTTGCGAACGGGTTAATCCCGCGTTTTTATCGTCGTAGTTTTTAATTTCGTCCTCTTCCTTGCAGAAAGCTCGGATAACGCGCGCACCCGTAAGCGTTTCACGCGTGGCAACCGTAACTTTATCAAGGTTGCTCTGAACTTTTTTATACAGCGGAATACTTGCAAGCATTATTCCGAAAACTATAACGCACAGCACTACTATTGCCGCCGCAAACACACCGCCCGAAACCGCGTCTATTAAAAACGCCATTATCATAGCGCCGAACACGATAAACGGCGAACGCATAAACAGGCGCAATACGAGATTAACCCCCGACTGTATTTGGTTTACGTCGCTGGTCATACGCGTAATCATAGCGCCCGTACCGAGTTTATCTATTTCGGAATAAGACAGCGTTTGCATTTTATCAAATAAATCGTGCCTTAATTCCTTAGAAAACCCCACCGCTGCTTTTGCCGCAAAGTACTGCGCCGCCACCGCGCTTACGAGCCCCACCGCTCCCAACGCGACGAGAATTAAGCAAGCGTAAACGATAAACGAGGTACTGCCGTTGCCGCGGTCAATCTCGTTTATTATAGCCGAAACCACCAGCGGAACGAAAAGCTCGAAGCTGGCTTCCAACAATTTGAAAAGCGGAGCCAGCACCGACTGCACTTTATAACGTTTGAGATATTTTAGTAATTTTCTCATACTTTGAAATTATACCATATTGTGGAAATAAAAAGCAAATTTATTGCAATTATTACGTTAATTTGATAAACTTATTTTATGGGTTACAAAGTGTATTTAAAGAAAGGCGAAGAAAGGCGCATAGTGGCGGGTCACAGCTGGGTTTACGCCAACGAAGTCGCTAAAATTGAAGGCAAGGACAAAAACGGCGCGCTTGCCGAAGTTTTTTCGCACGACGGAAGATTTATAGGCAAAGGTTACGTAAACCACGCTTCCAAAATTCTAATTAGAATATTTATCCGCGGCGATATGGCGGACGACGCGGCGTTTTACGAAGCCGCGCTTTTAAAAGCTGACGATTACAGGCGGAAGCTAGGTTATAAAAACTGCTACCGTATGGTTTTCGGTGAAGCCGATAACCTGCCCGCTTTAATAGTGGATAAATACGGTGATTATCTTGCGGTGCAATGTCTTTCTCTGGGTATTGATATGCGCAAAGCGCTTATAGTCGGCATTTTGGTAAAGCTGTTCAACCCCAAAGGCATTTACGAGCGGAGCGACGTTGCCGTAAGAAAAAAAGAGGGATTGCCTGAGATTAAGCAAGTTTTGTACGGCGAAGTTCCCGATTACTGCGAAATTGAAGAAAACGGACTTAAGATGCTTGTTGATATTAAAAACGGGCAAAAAACGGGGTATTTTTTAGACCAGAAAGAAAACAGGTTTGCCGTAAGAAAATACGCCAAAGGCAACGTTTTGGATTGCTTTTGCAACAGCGGCGGTTTTTCGTTAAACGCCGCAACCGTTGCCGACAGCGTGACGGCGTGCGATATTTCCGAACTTGCGTTAAAAAACGTACAAGATAACGCCACAATAAACGGCATTAAAAACATTGAAACGCTTTGCGGCGACGTCTTTGAGGTTTTGCGCAATTTCAGAAGGGAAAAACGGCAGTTTGACACGGTAATATTGGACCCGCCGGCATTTTGCAAATCCGCAAGCGAGGTTAAAGACGCTTACCGCGGCTATAAGGATATTAATCTTATGGCAATGAAAATAGTTAAAAGCGGCGGATTTTTGGTGACCTGCTCCTGCTCGCATTATATGACGACCGCGTTATTTGAAAAAATGCTTATAGAGGCGGCGCGGGAAAGCGGCAGAGTTGTAAGATACGTAGAAATTAAAACGCAAGCCCCCGACCACCCCGCACTGCTTTCTGCCGAGGAAACGCAATATCTTAAATTTTTCGTATTACAGGTAATTTAAAAACAGCGGCGCGCACGCGCCGCTGTTTTTTTAGAACGCCCAATTTCCGTTTTTAAATACCTGAACTCTTTCGCCGTTTTTGGTTATGCCGACGATTGACATATCTTTACTGCCAATCATAAAATCCACGTGAATCATAGAGCTGTTAACGCCCTGCTCTTCGCACTGCGCGTTGGTCAAACTTTCGTAACCTTCAAGGCAATTATTAAATCCCCTGCCAAGCGCAAGGTGGCAACTTGCGTTTTCATCGTACAGCGTGTTGTAGAACAAAATGCCCGTGTTGTTAATGGGCGAATCGTGCGCAATTAACGCTACTTCGCCGAGGTACGCCGCGCCTTCGTCCATAGAAACCATTTTTTCAAGCAAATCCTGATTGCGCTCGGCGTAAACTTCAACTACTTTGCCCTTTTCAAACCTCACCCAAAAGTTTTCAATGAGTTTGCCCTGATAGGATAACGGCTTGGTTGCAACAACTTTTCCTTCCGCAACGCCGCGGGCGGGGGTAGTAAATACTTCCTCGCTGGGGATATTGGGGTTGTAGTAAATATTGCTGCCAAGCGCGTACTCGCCGCCACCGAGGAAAATACCTTTGGGGTTGAGCCCCACGGTAAAATTAGTGCCGTTAGCGCTTGTATACTCAAGTTTTTCAAACCTGTAATCGTTAAGGAATTTGCACCTTTTGGCAAGGTTGGCGTTGTGAACTTCCCACGCCTTTATCGGGTCGTCGTCCACGCGCGAACACAGCAAAATATCTTCCCATAATTTTTCCACCGCTTGGTCTGCAGGAAGAGCGGGATAAATCTTTTTAGCCCATTCCTTACCGGGCACGGCGGCAATGCACCATTGGTATTTATTTTCTATCGAATCGCGGTAGGGCTTGATGAAAGGAAACCGAGCCTGGTTTGACTTGGAAATTTTTTCACTGTCGGTACCGTCAAGCCCGTCGGGGTCGTCGGAATCAAGCCACAATAAGCAAGAAAGTTTTTCTACCTTTCTCTCCCACTCCGCCTTTTCAACCGCGGTAAATTCCGAAAGCGATTGTAAACTTCTGTAATTTAAATTAAGTTTGGTAACGGGCATATAGGACCATTCCACTTTTACCCTTTCCGCGCCGCATTTGTAACATTCTTCAACGCACGTAGCAACAAATTCAGGCTGGTCAAGGTCGCAACGGATAATAACCTCCTGTCCCTTTTGTACGTTTAAACCGCACTTTACGATAAGTTCGGCGTATTTTTGTAATCTTTTTTTGTCCATAATTCACCTTACAATTTAATTTGGTTAAATTATAACATATCCGCTACTTTACCGCAATTAAATAGCGTTATTTCTTTTTATTTTTGAGCAATACTACAGCGACGTACGCCGCAAGCAAAACGGCGCAAGTACCCAAAAGCACGCCGTACATAGCGCCCAGCGGAACGTTGTTGCCAAAGCAAGATAAGTTTGCGTCAAACGAATTTCTCATTTCCGTTATTATTTCGGAAATCGTATTTTCTTCCAACGACAGTTTTTGCAATTCTTCTGAGATAGCGTTCACATAACCGTTCATATAGTGATTGCGAATTATTCCCACGCTATACGTGCCGGGCAAAAGAGAAAGCACGTTTTGTAGCGCATTAGGAAAAGTTGAAATGGGCATATAAGCGCCGCAAATAAAACCGTACATTGACGAAACCAAAGTTGAAACCGCCGAAGCTCCGCCGTTGGTGGAAATGAAACTACCCACGATTCCCGCAAGCAAAGTGCCGAAAAGTATTCCGCAAATTATATCCACTAATATCAAGAATACGTCGCCTACGGGAATATACCATCCTATTGCCGCAAGATAGATATGCCCGATAAGCATAACGGTTATAAGAACTATAAACGTAACGAAAAAGTTGGAAACGAAATACGCCAGCGAAATTGTAGTGCCTTTAACGGGTGAAACCCTAAAATCGTTCACGGACGAATTAATTTTGTCTGCAATCATTACCGTGTTAGAGCAAAATGCCACCGTAACCGCGCTTACGCTTAAAATAGAGGACATAAGCCACGCACCGGCAACGCCGTTTAATATACGCGGCTCTATGGATATGCCGTATTCAGAAAATATTCTTTCAAAATTATCTATATACACGGTTCTCAAAAACGTTACGAATAATATAAAAAGTATAATGGGCGTTAACAACGACATAAAAAAAGTAAATATGTCTTTGAAGTAACATTTTGTGTTACGTCCTATCAGCGAAATTAATTTTCTGCACTCGCTCATATTTAAATCTCCTTTAAATTTTTACCTGTTACTTTCAAAAACACGTTATCCATATTGCCCTTTAAAACCTCGAAATCGTCAAAAATATCAGGTTTCTGCGCAAATAACGCGGCTATCTGCGACGTGCTTTCAAGCTCTGCTTCAAGATAATCTTTATTCCTGTTTAGCGTAAATCCTTTTTCGGAAAGAAACTTTTCGGCTTTGTCAATTCTATTGTAAAATTTAATATAATCACTTGCGTACTCGTTTTTAAGCGTGTGCGGCGTGCCTTCGGCAACCTTTTTGCCGCCGTCGAGTATAACTACGTAATCCGCCGTGCCCGCTTCTTCCATATAGTGCGTAGTTAAAAACACCGTAAGATTGTTTTCTTTGCGCAACCTGTCTATTATATTCCACACGGTTATACGCGTTTTGGGGTCAAGACCGGTTGTCGGCTCGTCCAAAATAAGCAGTTTAGGGTTGTGAAAAAGCGCCCTTGCAATATCTATACGCCGCTTTTGCCCGCCCGAAAGTTTGCAAACGGGGCGTTTTAATATTTCTTTTAAATCCAAAAGTTCCGTTATTTCGTCAAGGCGGTTTTTGAATTTTTTACCGCATATACCGTACAGCGCGGCACGCGATTTCAAATTGTCGTAAACCGAAGTTTTTGCGTCCAGCACAGAATTTTGAAAAACGATACCTATTTCGCTTTTTATCTTTTCCGCGTCTGTTTCAACGTTATAACCGCAAATTTGCACTTTGCCCGCGTCTTTTTTTAAAACGCCGCTCATTACGTTTATAGTCGTAGATTTACCTGCGCCGTTTACGCCGAGAAATGCAAACAACTCTCCCTGCTTAACCTTAAACGAAACGCCGTTTACTGCTTTAACGTCTTTAAACGACTTTTCTAAATTTTCTATTTCAATTATCATTTAAATCACCTTTTAGATTTTTCATAAACCCCTTATATGCTTGAGTGACAATGTCGCTTACTATCAAGCGCTGCACGCACAACCTGAGTTTTTAAATATTCCGTTCCGCCGAAAGAAAAATAAAGGCGTTGCTAGCGGATTTACGCTTTCAACGCCGTAATAATTTGAGATTAATCTGTAAGCCGAGTTCTGTCGTGTACGGTCATCTATCTAATCTTGCAGTCGCCTGCAAGTTCAAGCGATATTTACGGCTTTCGGCGGACGGGCAGCCCCGGCATTTAAGCCAGCCGATAGCCCAATCTTGCATCGGGTGGGGTTTAATTGGCTCCCCTTGTTACCAAAGGGACGGTGAGCTCTTACCTCGCCATTCCAACCTTACAGCTTGCGCTGCGGTATATTTCTGTTCACTTTCCTTGAAGTCGCCTTCTCCTGCCGTTAACAGGCACCCTTGCCCTGCGATGCTCGGACTTTCCTCACGCTACTTTCGTAGCCCGCGACCGTATAATTAACTCAAATCAAATATATTTTAACATTTTTTCATCTATAATGACAACTAAATACGCGCGATTAATTGATTTTTGCGGAATTTTATTTTAAAATTATATTTAGTAAAATTTATAGGTGAATTAATGAAAAAGACTAAAATAATTTGTACTTTGGGTCCTGCCTGCGAAGACGAAGCAACTCTTTCAAAGATGATTGACGCGGGTATGAACGTTGCAAGGTTGAACTTTTCACACGGCGCGCACGCGGACCACGCCGAAAAAATTGAAAAAATTAAAAAATTGAGAAACCAAAAAAAGGTGCCCGTGGCTATAATGCTTGACACCAAGGGACCCGAATTTAGAATTGGTACGTTTGCAGAGGGTAAAATTACGCTTGCAGACGGCGACCCGTTTACCTTTACTACAGAAGATATTATCGGCGACAAGTCGCGCGTTTCCGTTTCCTTTAAAGGTATTTGCGAACAGCTTCAAAAGGGAGATAAAATTTTACTAAATAACGGGCTTATGGTTTTTGAAGTTGAAAGGGTTAAAAAGCCCGAAATTGCTTGCAAAACTGTTATAGGCGGCGTGCTTTCCAACAGAAAAAGTATGTTTTTCCCCGATAAAGTTTTCAATATGCCCTACCTTTCCGAGCAAGATAAAAAGGATTTGAAGTTCGGCGTTGAGCAGGGCGTTGACTTTGTGGCGGCTTCTTTCGTTTCTAAAGCGCAGGATATTATTGATATCAGAAATTATTTAAAAGAGTGCGGTTCACCCGAGGGCGATATCGAAATAGTAGCAAAAATAGAAAGCCGCGCGGGCGTGAACAATCTTGACGAAATTCTTAAAGTTTGCGACGGAATTATGGTTGCACGCGGCGACCTGGGCGTGGAAGTGCCTTTTGAGGAACTGCCGTCTATTCAGAAAGCTATGATTAAAGCGTGCAGAATTAACGGCAAGCGCAGCATTACCGCAACTGAAATGCTTGAATCTATGATTAAACAGCCACGCCCTACCCGTGCCGAAATTTCCGACGTTGCTAACGCCGTTTACGACGGTTCTTCCGCTATTATGCTTTCGGGCGAAACGGCGGCGGGCGCTTACCCCGTTGAATCCGTTAAAACGATGGCAAAAATTGCCGAACAGGCGGAAAAAGACATTTCTTACATAGCGCATATTAAGGACGCGGATTATAAAATTGAAAGGCTTTCCGAAGCGCTTGCACACTCTGCTTGCACGCTTGCGCACGATATCGGCGCTAAAGTTATCGTGGTTTGCACGAGAACGGGCGGCACGGCGAGAACCGTTTCAAGATTCCGCCCTATGATAGATATTATCGGTATGACTACCGACGAGCGGGCATACAGAAAACTTGCTTTAAGCTGGGGCGTTATACCCGTGATGAGCGAAGAATTTTATTCGGTTGACGTGCTTTTCCATTACGCTAAACGCGCCGCGATAGACACGGGGCTTGTTGCTAAGGGCGACACCATCGTTCTTACGGGTGGAACGCCAAACGGCAAAAGCGGTAACTCTAACCTTGTAAACGTTGAAACCGTTTAACTTAATACTAAAAAAACGCGCCCGACGGTTAACCCGTCGGGCGCTGTTTTTTAACTTAACCACAGATATGCAAGCAAAATCATCAATCCGAAAATGGCGATTGCACCGAGAATATACGGACCTACGGCAAGGAACGCGCCCTTTACCATAGCCCAATATTCTTTTCTCGTTACCTTGTTTTTTTCCCTCTTCCTGCCGCCGTTACGCTTCATATGCGGGTCGTACCAGCGGAAGCCGTCCACGTTCATATCAGCAAAAGAGGTTGTGGTGTCAAGGTCGTCGTTACGCTTCTTCTTTGCCATTATCTTCCTTGTTTTCTTGCGAAGGCGTTTTTTCCTTCTTCTTTTTGCCCACTTTCATATAGCCCTTTGCAAGCTCGGTAATTCTTTCAAGCTCCTGCAATTTACGCAGTTCAACTTTGCACTGCTCGTTTTGCTCGGGCGTGTTGTAAAGGTGGCAAGCGCAGAAATGCCCCGCCTCAACTTCCCTGTATTCGGGGCGAACCATTGTACATATATCCATACAATGCTCGCAACGGGTGTGGAATTTACAACCCTTTGGAGGATTGACGGGCGAGGGAATATCGCCTTTCAACAAAATTCTGTTCATTTTTACGTGCGGATTGGGCACGGGAACGGCAGAAAACAGCGCCTTAGTATAAGGGTGCAACGTATTGCTGAAAATAGCTTCCTTAGTGCCGTACTCAACCATAGTGCCCAAATACATAACGCCAACCTCGTCTGAAATGTGTTTTACTACCGATAAGTCGTGCGAAATGAACACGTAAGTTAAATTGAGCGACTTTTGCAACTCTTTAAGCATATTTATTATCTGCGCCTGAATTGAAACGTCAAGCGCGGAAACGGGCTCGTCGCAAATTACGAGGTCGGGTTTGAGTGCAAGCGCTCTTGCAATACAAATCCTCTGCCTTTGTCCGCCCGAAAACTCGTGCGGGTATCTTTCGTAATAGTGCGGTTGAAGTCCACACATTTTCATTACGCTTAAAATATAATCGTGATATTCTTCCTTGGGCACGATATTGTGCTCGCGCACAGCTTCGCCGATAATTTCGCCGACGGTAAGTCTGGGCGAAAGGCTTGCGTAAGGGTCCTGGAAAATCATTTGCATATTGGGGCGAAGTTTATTAAACTCACCGTTGCGTATTTTGGAAACTTCCTTGCCCTTAAACCATATTTCGCCACCCGTCACTTCGTAAAGGCGCAAAATGGTTCTGCCCATAGTAGTTTTTCCGCAGCCGCTTTCGCCAACGATTCCAAGCGTTTTGCCTTTTTCCAACTTGAACGAAACGCCGTCTACCGCCTTTAAAAACTTGGTGGGCTTGCCGAAAAGGTTTGAATCTACTACGAAATACTGTTTTAAATCTTTAACTTCGAGGAGAGGCTGGTCGCTGCTGATATTCTCGTTTACGGGTTCGCTCATACTTCTCCTCCTTTTTTAGCATATTGTTTGTAAAGATAACACGAAACGCTGTGCGTATCGGTAACTTTTATAAGCTCGGGATATTCGCCCGCGCACTCTTTAAGGCACCTGTCGCACCTATCGCGGAAATAGCAATAGTCGGGCATATCCACAGGGTTAGGCACGAAACCGGGAATACAATAAAGCGAATCCACCTCGCTGTCAACGGTGGGTTTGCTCTTTTGTAAGCCTATAGTGTACGGGTGCATAGGGTGGTCGAAAATATCTTCCGAAGTACCCATTTCAATAATTTTACCCGCGTACATTACCACGACGAAATCAGCCATTTCAGCAACTACGCCCAAATCGTGGGTGATAAGCATTATACTTCCGTTTATCTTGTGCTTTATATTACGGAGCAAATCGAGAATTTGCGCCTGAATGGTAACATCAAGCGCCGTAGTAGGCTCGTCCGCGATTATAAGTCGAGGATTACACAAAAGCGCCATAGCTATCATAACCCTTTGACGCATACCGCCGGAAAGTTCGTGCGGGTACTTTTTGTAAACGCCCTCGGGGTCTGCCATACCTACGAGATTAAGCATTTCCAAACTGCGTTCTTTTGCTTTCTGTTTGGAAATACCTTCGATATGCAAAAACGCTACTTCGTCAAGCTGGTTGCCGATAGTAAACACGGGGTTAAGCGAAGTCATCGGCTCCTGGAAAATCATTGCGATTTCCCTGCCACGTATCCCGCGCATCGCTTCCGTGGGCATTTTGGCAATGTCTACCACCTTTTCTTCGCTTTTATAAAGGTTGCCGCCAAGGCTGTTTTTCTTTATAACGGGCTTGCCCTTTTTATCAAGTACGGGCACCTCGTTGCCGTTTTCGTCGGTAGTAGTTTCGTAAACGGGTATTTTCTTACCACGCCCGTCGCGCACGAAAACGTTGGACTTAAAGCGTATCGAACCGCTTACAATCTGCCCCGTAGGACCTTGAACGAGTTGCATAGTCGAAAGCGAAGTTACGCTTTTGCCGCAACCGCTTTCGCCAACCACGCCCACGGTAGAACCTTCGGGAATGGAAAACGAAACACCGTTTACCGCTTTAACCACACCCGCGTCGGTATAGAAAAAGGTGTGCAAATCGTCAAATTCGATTATGTTAGAGGGGTCTTTCATCTCGGTGACAAATTCTTCCTCTTTCACCTTTCTCTTTTTCAGTTTTTCAAAATGACGCGTTGCCTTGGCGTTTTCTTTGGAAATACGGCGGGATTCCGCGCCCGAAATATAATGTGATTTTTTTTCGTTTTTATTTTCGGACATTGTTTACCTCTTCATCTTAGGGTCAAACGCATCTCTGAGTCCGTCGCCGACAAAGTTAAACGCGAGAATTGCAAGCGTAATACAAATACCGGCGGGTATCCAAAGGTTGGGGAAATAGCTTAAATTATACTTGTCGGTTGCGGTGTTTATCATTGCGCCCCAAGTTGCAGTGCCTTCGGGTGCGCCTATACCGAGGAAACCGAGCGTTGCTTCGGTAAGGATTATACTTCCCAAACCGAGGGTCATTGAAACTATGAGTTGGGGCAATACGTTAGGAATTAGATGTTTAAATATCTTTCTTTTTACGGACAAACCCGAACATTTAGCCGCAAGCATAAATTCTTGCTCACGTAAAGAAAGAATTTGCCCGCGCACCAAACGCGCCGTACCTGCCCAACCTATAAGGGTAAGTATTGCCATCATATAGTATAGTCGGATAATAGAGGTTATCTCGAAACTGTCGAACACTGCGGAGAATATAAGCATTATCGGCAACGTTGGAATACAGTACAAAATATCCGTTACACGCATTATAGCGTTATCCACCTTGCCGCCGAAATAGCCGGCAAGTCCGCCCAGCACTACGCCGAGCAACGTTTCAACTATTACAACGAGGAAACCTATCGTAAGAGAAACCCTGCCGCCGTACAAAAGTCTAGTAAACACGTCGTAGCCGTGGCTGTCCGTGCCAAGCCAATGCTGTTTGTTTATGTCCGAATAACTGTTTACGTCGTTTACTTCAACCGTAATTTCGTAGCCCGTAACTATTTGCCCGTCGGCAGTTTCATAACGCGTTTCTTCAACGTTTACTATAACCTTTTCCGAACGGTCAACCTGCTGTTCGCCCCAAGGCGAAAACAGCGGTCCGAAAAAGGATATAATAAATAGCGTAATTAAAATTACAAGACCTATAACCGACAATTTTGAACGGAAAAACCTTTTTGCAACCGTTCTTCCGGGCGACAACGTTTTAACCCTGTCGCTAAGGTTTTCGCCGTTAAAATCGTTAACTTTTGTTTCTTCCTGTTCGGCGGAAATTAAATTTTCTTTCTGTTCTTCTTCCATTTCCGCCCTCCTATTTGCCAAGTTTTACGCGCGGGTCTACAATCGCGTACATAATATCCGTAAGTAAAATACCAATTACTGTTAGCGTAGCTATAAACATATCGTAACCCATTATAAAAGGTATGTCGCCTTTTTGAGTGAGTTCGTAAGCCGTATTGCCTATGCCGGGCAACGAGAATATCTGTTCGATAATCATAGAGCCGCCGAAAAGCCCGGGAAGTATGCCCGCAAGCGTTGTAACCAGCGGAATAAGCGTGTTTCTGAAAACGTGTTTATATACGACTTTGTTTTCCGAAAGCCCCTTAGCGCGCGCGGTACGGATATAATCCGCGTTTAACACTTCAAGAGTGTTGGTTCGCGTATACCTCATCATAGAACCTATCGAAAGTACGGTAAGTACGAGTATGGGCAAAATAAGGTGCCATACCATATTTACGAATACCGTAAATCCGTTGGCTGTGGTGGGCAGGTCCGCCGAAGTAAGCGAACCCGTGGGGAACCAACCTAAGTCAACCGCGAATATTTTTACCACTATATTGGCAAAGAAGAACGACGGGAACGAAATACCTATCATCGTGAGTACGGTTACGGTATAATCGAGCTTGCTGTATTGGTTGCAAGCGCACTTAATGCCGAGGGGTATCGCAATTAAAAGCTGTAATATCAGGGATATAAACGAAATTGCGAACGAAAGCCCCATATTGCGGAAAATAACGTCGCCTACGGCTTCGCTACGGCTAAGGCAGTTGCCCAAATCTCCGCGGATAAAATTACTTATCCAAGTCCACCACCCGTAACATATGCCCTTGAAGGAATTATCCCCAAGGTTGTACATATCAAGGATTTTTTGAAGTTCTTCTTCACTTGCGTCAGACTGCGCGTGCGTGGCGTAATATTTATCCCTTATGATATTTACGGGCATTATTCTTATTAAGATATAAAGAATAAGCGAAATACCAACCAGGATAAATATTGCCTGCAAGAGTCTTTTTACAACGTATTTAAACATCTTGTATAAATTGCTCCGAAATCTTATTAATTATAGTCAACTTCCCAAAGTCTGTCAAGCACGCCAGAGTTTGCGTTTGCTTTAAGGTTGAGCGACGACTTATTAATTACGCTGCCGTCGTATACGACGAGTTCCTTTCTCTGGTAAGTAGGAAGTTCAACCGCGAGTTCCATTACCTTGTTGAGAGCCTTATAATAAGTCGTTCTACGGGTATTTCTGTTTATAACCGACCTACCCTCTTCAATTAAATCGGAAAGCTCGTTAATAATTCTATACTCTTCGGGATATTTTTCCTGGTCCTGCAAAATTACGTCGTAACCCCAGTTTTTAACGCTGGTTGCCTTACTGTCTTTGTGGTAAACCTGATACATATCGGGGTCGATACCCGTGCTCCAAGCCGCTGCCCATACTGCAAGTTTGCCCTGCGCAAGTTTTGCAAGCGCTTGCTGGTCGTTTTGAACGGTAATATCCATACCTAAACCGTCAAGAATTTCTTTAGCCGCCCAGAACATATCGAATGCAGGGTGGTCAACGCCCTCGCCGGCAATGGTAAACGTGTATTTAAGCTGTTTGCCGTCTTTATTGTACCAAAGTCCCTTTTCCTTATAGCAACCCGCGTCTTCAAGCAATCTAACATATTCATTATAATCTACATTGCCGTCGCCGTCCTCGTCTACGTCGCCGCTACCGGCATATTTTATAGAATCGAACTCTTTAAAATAAGTCTTCTTTTCATTGTCCGAGCTTTCGGTGTAAACCCAAGAAGTTAAAGATATGGGTCTGTATATGACGGAAGCATAGTTTGTAGTATAGTAGTTGGCGGTAATGGGAGCAACGTTCATCGCTTTCATTATAACCTGACGGATTTGCATTTCGGGTATATATTTAGGGTTAATACCAACGTAACCGAAACCGTTTGCGTCGTATTGGATTTGTTCAAGACCCTGTCCCGTTAACTGCGTGATTACTTTATTAGTACAGTTAGGCGAACCGTAATCGACAGACCTGTTAAGAAGGTGGGTAACCAACTGGTCTTCGGTAATAGTTCTGTATTTCAAAGTTTTAATTATAGCATTTTTAAGTTTGCTGCCAACGGTTTCAAAGTAAGGGTTGCGCTCGTACTCGGCTTCCTTATTGATATAAACCTTGTTGCGCGTAACCATATATGGACCTGCGCCTACGGGTTTTGCCACTTTGTAGTCAACGTTAAGCACGGTATCAAAGAAACCCTTATTTGCAAACGCAACGCCGAATCTATTGGATTTGCTTTCGTTATTAGGGTCGCACTCGGCAACGTAATCCACACCTTCGTAAGTGCCGGAATAGTAGTGCATAGGAGCAACATTAAAACCGAAGTTCCAAATTGCCGCGGGGTCTACGCCGTTAATGGTTATTTTTAAAACGTCGTACGTTTGGTTTTTATCGAGTTTATCGCCTTTAAGAGCGCCGTCAAACGTTTTGGTTTGATAGGTTTCAATACCCGATATTTTCTTAACCGCAAGCCCTTCTTCCGTAAGGCTTTCATAGTGCTTGCTCATTTCATCATTTAAAAGTTCCTGTCTTACGTTACTGCCCGTAGCCCATTCGGTAAGTACGAGTACAAGTCTTCCGCTTGCCGAAGGTCTTACTTTGGTAACTTTGCCGTCTACAACGGTGTCGGTAAGATAGCTTTCGTAAATGATATCTATAGCTTCATTTTTAAGAGCTTCTTCCCTTTCTTCGCCCGTTAAATTGCCCGCAGCGGCAGCCATAAGGTCTATAATGTTCTGCTGTTCGGGTTCATCATTGGGCTTATCGGGATGTCTGTCAAGCGTAGTGAGATATTTTCCGTTTTCGTCTTTAATTTTATCGGGCCTATTGGTACTTGTATTCCAACGGGTAAGGTGGGAAATTAAACCCGCGTTATACAAAAATACTTGCCAATCCTCGGTAAAACGATATTCGTCGTATGAATTAAGAGTGCCAACGTTATTGTTCCAGTCGGTTACAAGTTCTTTTTTGAACTCGGTTCCTACGGTAAGAAGGTCCGCTTCAAGCTGGGGAGTAGGGTTGCCTTCAAAATCCTTACTGTCAAACTTTTTAAGGTTATCAAATCTTGCGGTTGCCTTACCTTTAAATTCATCCTGAAACGAATCGGAGCCCTCGCCGTCTTCAGCGTTAGGTTGCTGTGAACGGTAAGCGTTAAGTCCCTTTATCTTGGTGGAATAAATGGTAGACGAACCCGAATACATAGGGTCAAGATAAGTATAAAGGTTGAATAATACGTCCTTTATAGTTAAATCTTTGCCGTCGCTGAACTTTATGCCGTTTTTAATTACAAACTCGTACACGGTAGTACCGTCTGCGCTGCCCTGATGGGTTACGTTGTTGTTTGCGTCGTACATAGTATACTTGTAAGCAAGCGCTACGGTAGCTTCGCTTTGACCGCAGGCAACGTCGCCGTTTTCGTCTGCAGTAATCATAGGAATTTGCGTAGGGCTGATTACCGTACCGTCGTTTTGCGCCGTGTAAAAGAACGGGTTAAAGTTTTCATCTACCGTGCCTATCGCCACCGTAAACGGTCTGGTTTCAGGGTCGTTATCCCTGCCGCAACCGACGGCGGAAATCATTAATGGAGCCGTCATACAGCAACATATTGCCGCAACGATAGTTTTTCCGTTAATTTTTTTCATTATATATAATCCTCCGTTTTTTTATTAGGACTCTGTGTGGGTGTAAGTCGTTTTGGTACCGTCGTAGTTATTAATCGTACAGGTAGTTCCCGAACTTACTTTTATCGACGTGCAATCGCCGTCGGAATCAAATCCGCCGAAAAGCCAAGTGTCTTCGCTTCCGTTATTGAGATAACTGTTTTCGCCGAGAGTTATATCAAGTTTGCCGCCTACTGTGAAGTTGCTTATTTTAGCACCGTCTTCGATAGACCTGCAAACCAGGTAAACGCTTGCCCAAACGTTGCTTCGCACAGAGAATTTTGCCGTTAAGTTTTCAAAACTTACGTCGGTTATCTCCGCGCTTGAACGGATAGTTCCGAATATGGAAGCAAATGCGTTTTGCGCCAACATACTGCTACTTGTTACGGTAAGATTTAATATCTTATAACCGTTACCGCGTATCTTGCCAGAGAACGTTGAACGGTAATTAACCGTAAGCGAGCTGCAATCGATATCATTTAAAAGGTAGTAATTCCCCGAACCGCCCGAACTTGAGAACATAGTAGTAATTCCCGAAGTGTTTTCAACTATAGTCCATTTACCTTTTATATATTTTGCATATATAGTCAAGTCTTCTTCGTTATCTTCGGGTGCAACCAGCGGCCACTCTACGGGAGTTTCGCAGTTTTCGTCCTGATAATACGCTATAAAAGTATAATCGTTAGTATCAAGCAAGTTTCTTCCGGGGAAATATACGTCGCCCGTGATATAGGTTTCGTTTATCGTGTCGCCTGGTTTGTATTCATTACCCATTGCGTCGGTAAGCGAGTCGCAGTCTTCAAGAGCAAGGTTTATCAACAGCTTAGGCACTTCAATCCAATCTCCGCACACGAAGTAATGGTCGCCTTCTTTCAGTTCTATTGAAAAGTCAAAAAGCTCTTCAGCCATTTGAATGCCCTTGGCAGGGTCAAATTTTTCGCCCTCGACGTATTCGGAAGAATCGCTATACAGCGGATTTCCGTCGTCGCTCAATTTAACGGCGTACCACCCTGTAAATACGGAGCCGTGCTTATCGTCAAGCTGCGCACTGCCGCTGTTTGGTCTGTTTACGCTTATATCGTAAGGCATTGTGCCCGCCGAATAGTACATTTCTTTAATTTGGGTTTTATCCTCAAACTGTCCGCCGTTGAGAAAATACGTTACGCGCGCGGTTAATTCATACTTATCTAAAATATCGTCAAGCGTAGAATTTAACTTACAGCCTGCAAACAGACACATCGCGGCGATAAACGCAAAAACCGTAATTAAAACTAATTTCCTACTCTTTATCATTTGATACCTCTGTCCTTCTTGCGCGAAACTGCAACCGCCGTAACGGCTAAGCCTACAACGGCAATAACCGCCAACGAAACGCTTGCGCCGGCAACGCTTCCGCAACCTTCTTCCTTATCGGGATTTGTCGATTCGTTGGTTACGTCAATTCTAATTCTAAGCGAACCGCTATAGCCTTTAAGCGACAAACGCACTTCGTTATTTAATTCGTTAAGAGGTCCCGTAGGGCTAACCAACGTAACGTCGTTCATATCGGCTTCCTCGGTGGAATAATCGTCGTATTCGATTATTACTTGCAAGCCCGTCATATCAAACGTTTCGCCTACTTTATACTGCGTTTTAAAGTTGCCCGATGCGGAAAGTCTTACAATATTAACTTGAATTCCGAATATGGGTTTAACGTCGCGCAGCGCCGTTTCCAACGCAAATAATTTTGCTATTCTTTCGCTGCCGGCAAGCTCTACCTGCTCTGCATCGTTACGGATATTATTGTAATATTCGTGCGCACGCTTAATATTTTCGGCAAGCAATTCAACGTCGCCTTTGCTTGCGGTTGATAAATTCCAACCAGCAACAGTATTTGCTTCGGGCGCATCATCGATAATTTCTATAAACGAGTGGGTATCTGCCGCCATTGCCGTGCCCGTTAACACCGTATTTGCAAAATATTGCGAATATATATAGTTGTCGTAACCCGTGCCGTTAGTGGGGCGGCGGATTGTAAGCGGCGTTACGTTAACGCCCGAACCCGCTACGAAATAGTAAACGAAGTAATCTTCAAAGTTAGCGTAGTAATAGCCGCGGATATTCTGCCCCGACGCGTCGATAAACGCGTCAACAGTTGCCGAATATTCGGTTTCAAGCGCGGGCGCGGTTACGCCTTTAAACTCGAAATCGGTAACGCCGCTTTGATAAAACGCCATTGCGCCTATATTTTTAAGGCTATAAGGCAAAATTATTTTCCCTGCTTTCCCGTATAGGTTACGGAATGCGTGACCTTCTACGGACACGGTGTTATCTGCAACGCTGTAAGTTTCAAACGATTTAGCCGTGGGGAATGCAACCAAAGCATAGCCGTTATCCCCTGCATATCTGTAAAGCACGCCGCTTTCGTCAACCCAATAGCTGGGGTTACCAGAGGCTACGGTAAAACCGACCAGCGAGGGCGAAGCCGCAAACGCGCCGTCGCCTATGCCGTAAAGTTTATCGTACTTGCCGCCGTCTTGTTCAGAAGCGATAAGTTTGTAATCACGTACTAATTTTACTTTAAGCGTGGCGGGAATTTCAACCGTTTCTTCATTGCCGCCGAAGAAAGCGAATTTACCAACGTTTTCGGCTACGGGAATACTTACTTTCGTGTAAGATTTGCCCGAAGTAATCATAAACGCACCGTCGCCTATCAGCTTTGCTTTTGCAAGAGTAAGCTCGCCGAGTTTATTATTGTTGTAAAACGCGTAATCGCCTATATTTTCAACGTTAGCCAAGCCGCTTACAACAAGCGAATTGCAGTTGTAGAATGCGTAATTTTCAACGGTATTTACCGTAGCAAGCGATATTGTCGTAAGTTTTGTGCAGTTGTAGAATGCGCCGTCGCCTATCGTTGTTACCGTTGCGGGAATGGTTACGTTTGTAAACTTTAATCTGCCGCCGTTTCTTTCCGAAGCGAAAGTGTACGTTCCTATAGTAGTTGCGCCGTCGGCAAACGTAGCCGAGGTAAGCGCCGGCGTATTAAAGAAAGTGTATGCGCCAAGCGAAGTTACCGCGGGCAGTTTAGCCGAAGTAAGCGCAATGCAACCCTCGAAAGTTCTGTCGCCTATCTTCTTCAAATTGCCGCCTAGCTCCGCAACCGTAAGATTTTTACAGTTGTTGAATACTCCGCTTCCAAATTCAACCGCGTTAGTAGGTGCGTAATTTACGCTTTGAATATTAGTTTCCGCAAACGCATAGTCGCCTACGTAGGTTACGCTGACGGGTATAGCAAGCGAAGTAAGGTTTGTGCCTTGGAACGCCGAAGCGCCGATAATTTTTACGTCGTTGCCGAAAGTTACGGTTTCAAGGCGGCTGTTAAGGAACGCGCCTTCGCCTATTTCGGTAATTCCGCTTAAATCAATGCTTGTAATTTCGGCGTCTGCAAACGCGTAAGGCGCTATTGAGGTTACGCCTGCGGGCAGAGTATACGAATTTACCGCGCCGCCGATATATTTAAGCAATACAGTACCGCTTATAATTGCATTATCGGTTACAGTATAGTTATCTTGCACCGAGCTTACGCCGCTGAACGCGCCCGCTCCTATATATTCGATACCCGCGGGCAACTTAATGCCGTTTAAATTAGTGTTGGCAAACGCGTATGAACCTATGGACTTAACCGTGCTGTTTGTAAACGTTACGGTAGTAAGGTCTTCGCAGTTTTCAAATGCAGAAGCGGATATTTTTGCCTCGCTTACGTCCTTGAAAGTTACGCTTTGAAGTCCGCTGTTGGCAAACGCACCGTAGCCTACGGTTGAAGTTAAAATAGTTATATCTTTAAGATTTGTACAACCTTCGTATTCTGTATGCTTGTTAACCCATTCACCGTTTGAATAATCGTATTCAACGTAATGATGGTCAACGTAAGCAAACATACCCGCGCCAAGCGCAGTGAATTTGCCTGTTTCAACCTTATTAAGCGAAGTACAGCCGCTGAACACGTTAGCTCCCGCAACATGAAGTCCGGTAGCGTCAAACGAGGTAAGCGACGAGCAACCGATAAACGCGCGGTCGTAGGCAGTACCTATAGCCGAAGACTTAACGATTTTTTCAAGGCTTACGCAATCTTTAAACGTTTCCTTGCCCAAAGTAATTACTTTTACGTAGCTTAAATCAAGTACTTTAAGCGAAGTACAACCTTCAAACGCGTATTTGTTTATAAGTTTCAAATCCGAGTCGGCAACGAAATTGGGGTTGTTGTTTAACTGCTCTTCGCCGTCGTCGCTTATAAAGTAAACCCCTTCGAGATTTGTACAGCCTTTAAACGCGTTTTTACCGATTTCCGTAACGGTTTTGGGAATGATTACTTTTCTTATAACCGTATTGTCTTTGAACGCGTCCTCGCCAATAGATATAACGCTGAGGTCGGACGGGAACACGACTACGTTAGGTTCGCCTTTATAGGTTTCGCCCTCGCCGCGGTAGCGGGTTAGCGACATATTGCTTACGGTAAACTCGTTTTGCACGTTAAACGAAGCGTTTTTAAAGTACTGCATACCGTTTGCCGTGATTGTTGCGCTGATGGTTACGGAACCTTTTTTCTTTGTATGAACAAGTCCGTTTTCGTCAACCGTTGCCGTATCGGGCGCGTTTGACGACCAGCTAACCGTAAAATCGCCGTTGTAGTACCAAGGCGTTGCCACAATTTCAAGCTGGACGTCCTCGCCCGCGTAAAGAGGCTGGGAAATGTTGCCGGGTTTATGCAAAGTTTCGTCCGCTGTGATTATAGTACCAAAATCGAAAGAAAGCCCTTTTATACTGCTAACCGTATCGGTTACGGTTACGTATATTTCTTTTGAAACGCCTTTATGGTTTGTAACGAGTACGGGATATGCTTTGCCGTTGGTGCATTTTCTGCCGACTATTTCTCCGTTTTTAACTTCGATATAGCTTGTAGGCGAAGACCAACCGAAATTGGAAAGGTCTGCGTTTCCTTCGTATACAAGGCTTGCCTTGTGCATTTCGTTTATGCCGATAGTTATTTTATCTTCGCCCTCTGCAAGCTCGAAAGTATCGGGCAATACGTTTCTGTTAAGCGAAGTTTCCAAATCCACGCTGGTATTTAAACCTCTTAACAGATATGTCGTATGGTTGAGAGCGTAGTCGTCAAGTTCTACCGCAAGCGTATCTTTATACTTATCCCAAATATCCGTAACTTCAATAGAAACGGTTGTAGTGCCGTTTTTATTTGCGTTTCTTACGGGAGTGACGTAGTCGGTTGCAAGTTTAAGTTCCTGCTTACCGGTTGAATCGTCAAGATAGCATAACTTAATCGACTGCGCGTAATGATTGTCGAAAACGTCGAGGTCGAGATAAATTTTTTGAATATCTTTATTGTTTGCGTCGGTGGTATTGAAATATCTCAAGCGAGCGTCTTTAAGAACGGGCGCTTCGTAATCGACGTAGAAATCAAATTTAAAGGTATTTTCTTCAGTTTGCTTGGAATTTTCGTTGAAACGGAAGTCCATTTCCATAGTGTACTTTCCGTTTGCCATAAGCCCAAGCTCAGCCGCTGTAAGTCTTAGCTCGATAAACGCAGGACGCGCCGAGCCGCCGCTTGCATACGCTTTACTAAGCCTGTTTTTTACTCCCGAAGTGACGACTTCGCCCGTCTGCGCGTCGTAAAGTTTATAGTTTACGTACTTCGCGTTTCTTAAAAGACCGGCGTAAACGCACCTTATACTGTAAGTCGTTACATAGTTGCCTATACCCTCTTCGCTAACGATATCGTTAAACATCGAAATTGCGCAATATTCCATATTGGCGTACATAGGGTCTGCACTTTCGTCAACGGTATACAGGTACGAACCGAGGGGAATTACGAAATTATCGTCGTTATAAGAACCGAAAGGCTGGGTGGGCCAAATGGTTGCCGAAGGCTTTTGGTCGTCGAGAATGGACGAATCCTGCTCGAACTCGGCAATTTCAAACGCCGTATAATCAAGCATAGGCGCTTCTTCCCAGTCACCGTAGAAAGAAAGGAACGGAACGTTGAGTTCACATTGTCCCTCGTCCTCTGCAACGAGTTTTATAAAACCTTCAACGAACATACCGTTTTCAAAACTTTCGTCAAGGTATTTCTTTTCGTCTTCGTGCAATCTAAGCGTTACGTCAAGCATAACGGATTCGCCCGCCGCAACGGTTATCTTTTCAACTTTTTTGCCGTTTACCGAAAATTCGGGAGCGATTTTATCAAGCATTTTCGCTCTTTCGGCAACTGCAATACCCTCGCTGTCAAGCGTTTCAGTCATAAACAACGCCTGAGGTACGAAAGTTAACGCTTTATCAGACCTGAAATTTTTAACCTTAAAGTTAAAGGAATATACGCCCGTTTTATCCTTGTCGTATATAGCTTTGCCGTCTTTATCGTAGCCTATTTCAATTTTAGGTCTGCCGTCTTTTTGGTCGTAATAATACTTGGTATCGGCGTCCGTATAAGCGTAAGCGCCGGTATTTACTATATTGTCGAGATTTGCAAGCCCAGAACCCTGTTTACGGGGGGAATAAGGCAAACCGTTTTCGTCGCGCGCGGTAGAAGCCGTGCTTAACATAAGCTGGTTGGTTACTTTAATTATTTCCGAAGGCTCTGCATCGGCGCTTACGAGCGCACTGTTGCTCTTAACGTAATTTCTTACAAGCGCGGTAAGCCCAGCCATATTGGGCGCCGCCATTGAAGTACCGCTTTGCTCGTTATATCCGCCGGGTACGGTTGAAGTAATTTCGCCGCCGTGCGCGGTAATTTCGGGTTTAATCTTCAAGTCGGGAGTAGGTCCCCACGACGAGAAGTTGCTCATAAAAGGGCCTGCCGAAAGACTTTTGTCCATCGTCAGCGTACCCGTCTGATTGGATTTATTAACGAGCGACAAGAGTTTGTTTCCCGCGTCCATAGTAATAGAAACGGCGGGAATAAAATCTTCCTCTTCGACGTCGCCGAGCGACATTCTGATAGTACCGGAAACGTTGTTCCATACTATTGCCGCTTTCGCCTTTTCCTTTGCCGCAAGTTCTATCTTTTCTTGGAACGAGTTTACGCCGCGCTTGATAAGAACTATTTTACCTTCAACGTCCTTATTGCGGTAATCGCTCTTTTGTCCAAGTCCTACGTTTACGTATTCAAACTCAGCCCTTTCACTATCGCCCAAAACGAGGTCAATGAAATCAAACTGTTCTCCGCCGCCGCTGGAAGCGTTTTCAATAAATATAGCCGAGCCGTCGCTTGCCGCAAGATATTCCGTCTTTTGTCCGCTTATACTTGCTACGGAAAGCGCCGCATAATAAGTTGACGGCGAACCTACCGTGCCGGAATCGGGGTTAGAAGCTAAGTTAGTGCCGTAAACACTGCCGTAACCCGCGCTGTAATCGTTACTTGCCGCACAAATAAGGCTTATGCCGGATTTTTGTATGCGGTCGAAAATGGCGTTATATATCTGCCCTTCCCAATCTCCGTCGTCAGTGGTTGTAAAGCCTGCCGTTGTACCAAGGCTCATATTAATAACGTCAACGCCGAGGTTTGCGCAGTCTTCAAGCGCGGACATAATGTTTTGGCTTTCCGCACCGCCAAGAGATTCGCTGTCAAGGTTATCTGTAAAAGTTTTGCAAATTACGAGTTGCGCGTGTGGAGCAACGCCCGTAAAAGGTTCGTCTACGGGGTTACCGTCTTTATCGTCGTAACCGTCTTCGTTATAGCCGCCGATAATACCTGCTACGTGAGTACCGTGGTTGGAATACGAGGGATAAACGTCCGCGTCGTCGTCCGCATAGTCAAATGCAAAAGGAATTTTTTCGCTTACATAAACGTCGTCTACTGTAAGCGTACCGCCGTTTTGGGCAATTCTCTTTGCCGCCGCAAAAGGCGTTTGGCTGGTAGCCATAAGGTCCGCAACGTCTGATTTGGACATACGGGGATTATCTAAAGACATTTGAAACGCTTCGTGCGTGTAATCAAGTCCCGTATCTATAACCGCAACTACAACGCCGTCGCCCTTACCCCAAGGATATTCCTCAAGATTGCTATAAGCCGAAGAATCGTAAATACCCGTCTTGTATACGAACGCGTCGTTGCTTACGGCGTCGTACCCGCCCGAACTTTCCTCTACCTTAGGCGCAAGATAAGTTTGAGCTATGGACGCGTTGGCTACGCCGCCAAAATTTTTAATTTTGCTTACGTAAGAAGTGTTAACTTCTATTGCAACAGCGTTGGCAACCGTAGTATAAGTGCTTTTAATTTCGTACTTAATGCCCTGCGAAGTGAGTTTGTTGAAGAAAGTCTTCTGCTCCCTGTCTATTTCGCGCAACGCAGCAAAACCCTCGGGTGTTTGCAGATAGTCCGAAACGGAAACGTCTTTGCTTTTTAAATCAAGAATACAGCTACCGTTCAACGCAACTATAACCGTTCTGGTTTCGTAACCGGAATCGTTGCCTTCAAGTACGGACGAATTAAAGTTTGACGACGTTAAATTAGCCGTATCAAACTGTTTAGTTACGTCCGTATAAGATAAACTCGTGGTGCTGTTGGTTCCGTTTTCCTTGCCGTTTCCGTTACCGCTGCCCAAATCGGCACAACCCGCCGCCAACGATAGACACATAGTAATCGACAAGCAAGCGATTGCGGAACGCTTTAATTTGCTCCTTCTTAAACTCATAATAATCCTCTTTTATTCCGTCAAAAATTCAAAGTAAAATCAATTAAATATAATGGTCTTTTCAACGTGGTTCACAACCCCGTAAACGTCGTCCTCACCCGGTTGGGAAATAACGAGTTCAGTAAAGTTGCCGTTAACGTTTACAAGCTGGTACGTGCCGCGTTTGCCGTCTATTTCGATAGTTCCGTCAAGGTATATATCGTAATCTACCTCACCGTCGGTTACCGAAATGATAGGCTGGCTAACCGCGTCGAAAGGTTTCATTTCAAACGCCGTACGCGTACCGTTATTAAATATATTTTCACCCTTTTTATTGTAAGCCACGGCTTCGAGAACGTACATTTTCGACTCGTTGTCGTATTCCCACATATACATTTTGCCAAAGCGGCGGGTGTAGAAATAAGTTATATTTTTAGCGGCGTCAAACGCGATACCTTGCGAATACTTGCTATCTGCAAGTCCGTCAAACTGCATCGTATGCGTTCTGCTCTCGCTGTGGTACCAAGTACCAAAATATTCGTCCTGTAACGCAGCGTAATAGTAATCGCCGGAAACGAGATAAGGATAGCTGGAAACTGCTATGTTACCGTCTTCCACGAATATAAGATACATAGCAACCGGCTGGGTCATTTCACCGGAGATATACGATAATTTGATATAGTTGCCGTCAGGGTAATATGTGTAAGTTGCCGTGGATTCCATATCCATAAACTTACCGCTGGCAGTGTTTGCCAAATTGAAGTTACCAATAGTAATATTGTACATAAACCCGCTTACAGCCCATCTGCCGGTAAAAGAATTACGTATTTCAAGCTCTATGCTTGACGAACCACGAGTAAAACGGAACAGATTATTTACTATAGTTATAGAACCGATTTCGTTGCCGTTATACGAATTGAGTAGCGCCACTTCAAGGTTTTTATCAGCTATAGTACCGCTCTTTATTTTGTAACCCAATTCCTCGGAAACGTCGCCGCTACTTACAGTAAGTTTACCGCCGCCGCTTAAGTTACCGCCGCCGTTAAACGTGTAAACGGTACCTTCGTCGTCAACCAACGTATACTCGTAAAGCGCGTCTTTTCTTTCAAGCGTTGCCAAACCGCTACCGTCGGCAAGTTTGATTATAACCGTGCCGTCTTCGTCGTTATAGCTTAAAGTATATTTTTTGCCGTTATATTCAAACTCGCCTGAAAGCCCGTTTTCAACGTCAACCTTATACTCTACGCGCTTACCGTCGATAGTCAGAATTCCAAGTTTTTCAATAACTCCGTCCGCCGACTCAACTTCATAAATACCGAAACCGTTAAAATCGATATCCTTAAAATCAACGCCGTCTATTGCGTTTTCGCCTATCCATTCGCCGCCGTAATTATCAACTAAGTAGAAAACGTGGCCTTCCGTAAATCCGCCCTGCGCACTGCTAAATAAAATTGCGTTAAGCGTATTGTTTTTAGTCAGTTCGATATAACCGAACAACGACATATCGCCGTTAATTAGCGTATAGCAATTTTCACCGAAGAAACCGTCTTTAACGTATCTCAATGCGGAAACGTTGCCGTCAATCCCTATAAGAACTTCGCCTGAAAAATTAACGCCGTAGCCTTCAAATTTGAGATAGTTACCTGTGTTAGTGTCAAACCACGTTCCGAATAGGCTGTTAGAATAGCAATAATATTCTTCTTTATTGCCGTCTTTAAACAACAGCAACCCGCTTGCGTGCACGGAAACTTTAACTCCGCTTCCGCTAAGCGTAGCCGCGCCGTCCGCACCGACTTCATACGTACCGCGGTCGCTCTCATTACTATTTATATAATAAATCCAGTTACCTTCGCCGTCGAAATAGTACTTTTTATTAAGCGTGGCTGATTTTTCCCAATATCCAAAGAACGCATCCGGTCTTGTCAATGAAGAGTCTTTACTTATTACAAGCGGTTCTTCCGCCGTAAAATAAACGCCGTCATAAAGTTTAAACGATTTACCGTCACTGCCTTTTTCCCCTACGAAATTGTAGTTGTTGTAATAACGGTTGGGCTCTGAGTCACCGTCTTTAAGTGCTGCAAGCCTTGCAAAAGGCGCGTCGTAGAAGAACAATTTTTCGCCGTCGTAAGTATATGCCGACTGATAGGAAACGCCGTCCGAGTACACGTACGAGCTATCTTTATTCAACTTTATTTCAACGTTGCGTCCGTTATTATCAAAGTAGTAAGTCCCTTCTACTGCCGAATAATCCGCAAAACCGATATAGAAAGTTACGTTCCCCGTCAGGATATATCCATAAGGCACGCGCTTAGTTAATTCCTCGTCAAAGTAATAGCCGTAAGAAGTGTAATCGTCTTCCGAAATAAGCACTTCGCTAAGCCCGCCCTCTGCATATCTGAAATAATCGCACAGCGGGGTGTAATAGTTTTGGGTAATTTGTATATTGTTTTGTTCGGTAGTATTACCGTTTACAACCTTGCCGCTGTAATCAAAATTAATTACGATAGAATGGCTGTCAACCGTGCCGTAGTTTATGGTAGGAAAAGAACCGTCTTGTATTACCCAGTCAACTTCCGTCCAATGCAAAGTATTTTTAACAAACGACGCGTTGGTAGCGTTTGCATTGTTGCCTGAATAACAGTTGTAAACCATTGCCGATTTCTGGTTAATATCAGGCTCTACGCTTAAAGCCACGATATCGCCCGTTTTAGCATATTCGCTACCCAAAACGGCCGACGCGCTTATTTTTGCGGTAGAGAAACTATCGGATATAATTGCGTTAACACCCGAATGCCCCGCTATGCCGCCGGCGAGCGCCATACTTTCATTATCACCGTAAAGTTTTGAGTTTGCTTCAAATTCACCCGTCGAATAGCAGTTAGCAATCGATGAGTAATCGCCGAGCATACCAGCAATGCCGCCTACGCGGATTGCGCCGAATATATCACCCGTTGAATAGCTGTTGGCAACTGAAGCCGTAGCCATTTCGTTATCGGAAAATACGTAACCGGAAATTCCACCCGCCGCATAGATATAGCCCGTTCCGAGAAATATATCCACGTCGGTATGCACGTAATTTACCGCCGAATAGAAAGGATATAAACTACCGTTAGAGCTTGCCGTAGCAGACTGCTGAATGCCCATCGCGCCGCCCGCGTAGCAGAAATAGTTGTTACCGAAAATATTTATTGTGCCGTTTACCGCACTGCTTACAAGAAGATTAGCAGCATATCCGTAACCGATAAACGAACCCACGCTGGCATTTTTGCCGTCAGAGGGGAATACATTCATCGTAAAGTCTTTTAAGTTGAGGTTGGTTATTGTTCCAAGCTCGTCACCGTTGCCGCTTGCCTGAACGTAACCGAACAAACCCGCGTACTCAACGCCGCGTGCATTTATAACGTAATTGGAAATAGTGTGCCCTTTACCGTCGAAATAACCGCCGAAGAAAGACGAACCGCCCGAAGCGTTACCGATAATATCCAGCCCATTGCCTCCGCAGTCGATATCGTTTGCCAAGTTGTAATATGCAAGCACGTACCTTGAACTGCCGGAATTTACCATAGAAGCCATATAGTTAAGGTCACGCGCGCTCGTTATTAAATAAGGCGATTGGCTTGTACCAGAACCTGAAAGCGACGTGGAAACTTCAAAAACTTCCGCAACACTTACGGTCGTTTCGCCGTCCACCACGAAACTGTAAACAGAATTGTCCGCTTTAAGAATATTGCCGTTTGCAGTTACGCGAGGATTTGTAGTATACCCCTCTTCAACTTCTATTGAAAACGTAACCGTAGTGCCGTTTTTCAGTTCAACTACCCCGCCCTCGCCAAGTTTGGCGTCAGGAAGATAGTCTGTAACAAAAGCAACGTGTTCGCGCGCTTCAAAAGTAACGGCCACTTTTTTATCGGAACCTTTAAGTCCGAAAACAAGACCAAGCGTTAAAGCCACTGCGGCAACGGCGGCGGCAGCGGATATGCAAATTATTCTTATAAGCGACTTTTTATCCATTGGTTTTTTTGGACCCTTAGATTTTACGGGTTTATTGCCCTTGGACTTTGCCGTAGTATTTTCCGTTTCAGCGCCAACTGCGTTTATCGTGGTTGCGGAAACTTCCTCTTCAGTTCCGCTTACGTTATTCTGTTTGTCCCGTTCGTTCAAATTCATCTAAAAAACCTCTTGTGGTATAGCGGCGGCAGGCTAAAATTTTAAAAGCTGCCAATCCGCAGGAAACGCGTTACAACCGTACACTTTTAAGGTTGCGCAACATTTCCCAAATTTCATACATTAAAATTATACAATAAATAAAAACTAAAAAGCAACTGATTTTTGTTAAAAATAACATTTTAATTATGAAATAATTCAATCGGGTATCAACTACGCTTATATATTAGATAATTATTGCTTTACTATACATTGAAATTGCTTATAATTTTATTTTTAAACAATTTTTAATGAATATTTGCATAATTTGAAATTATACATTTATACACATTTACCGAATTTTTATAATGAAGAGAGCGCGTCAAAACCGACGCGCTCCCCCCTGAGAGAATATGAAAAAAAGTTTAGTGTGTGCACTGTTAACGATTGTAATTATAGTTGCCTTTTGTGTTGAAAATATGATAATTAAATGAATTTAACGCATTTTAGTAAAATTTTTTAAACAAAATTTCGGCTATTTTCAGCCCGTCCGCCGCCGAACTCGTAATTCCGCCCGAATATCCGCTACCCTCGCCGCAAGGGTATAACCCCTTTACGGAAACACTTTCGCAATTTTCGTCGCGCATAATTCTAAGCGGAGAGGAAAAGCGGGTTTCTACGCCCGTTAACACAGCGTCCGGACAATTGAAACCTTTTAATTTTCTACCGAAATCGGGAATAGCGGCGCGCAAGGCTTGCGTAACGGGCGCAGGCAAAAGCTCGTTAAGGGGCGCAAACGCCGTGCCGGCAGAATAAGTTGCAAAAACTTCGCCGAAACCGCAGGAGTTAACTCCCTTTAAGAAATCGCCGAAAAGCTGGACGGGCGCTTTGTAACCGCCGCCACCGTATTCAAACGCTTTGCGTTCGAGCCGTTTTTGAAAATTCATTCCGTCGAACAGCCCTTCGCCGTAATCGGACGGATTTAGCTGCACCATTACAGCCGAGTTGGAGTTAGCACCGTCGCGGGCGTAGTTACTCATACCGTTAGTCACCACGCCACCCTCTTCGCTTGACGAGGGAATAACCACGCCGCCCGGGCACATACAAAAAGTAAACGCGGTACGTTCGTGAGCGTGTGAAACAAATTTATAATCTGCGGCGGGCAACAGCGCATATTTTTCACCGTACTGGGCAAAATTTATATTTTTTGAAAGATGCTCTATTCTAACGCCGACGGCAAAATTTCTCGCCTGCATTTGCACGCCGTTTTCCGCAAGCATTATAAAGGTATCGCGCGAAGAATGCCCAGGCGCCAAAACGACGCAATCAACCTTTAAAGCATTGATTGTACCCGTAACGCAGTCCTTTAATAAAATACTTGAAATTGCTCCATTTTTGCGTTCAAAACCGCAAAAAAGCGTATTAAATAGATATTTTCCGCCATTTTCTTCAACAAACTTGCGCATATTTTGCAACGTACAAAACAACTTATCGCTACCGATATGCGGCTTGTTTAAGTACAAAATTTCTTCAGGCGCGCCAAATTTGAAAAACGTTTCCAAAACTTCTTTATTTAATCCGTCGCGCGTTTGCGTGTTAAGTTTTCCGTCTGAAAAAGTGCCCGCGCCACCCTCGCCGAACTGCACGTTTGAGTTCAATTTTAAGCGACCTTTTTCAAAAAATTCGTTAATTGTTTCACGACGGTTTTCAACCTTTTCTCCACGCTCGATTATAATAGGAGCAAACCCTCTTTCAATAAGCCTTAACGCGCAAAAAAGCCCCGCAGGACCACTACCCACCACCGCCACGGCGGGCGGGTTTTTCAGCTTTTCAAGGGGCATTTTAGGCGTTTCAGCCTCACGAGAAAAAGCTACGGAATACAGCCAGAAAAGGTTGTTTTTATCGCGTGCGTCAAGAGATTTTTTTATTATTTTAAAAAATCCCGCCTTACACCCGAGATTTTTTTCCGCAATTTTTAACAGCTTGTCCTCGCTCTCGGTAATATTCAACTTTATATTGTCAAGCCGCTTTATCATAGTCTTTTCAAAATATTTTCAGCGACTTTCGCGCCGCTCGTAAACGCCCATTGCAAATTATAACCGCCGCAATCTCCGTCAACGTCAAGAATTTCGCCCGCAAAAAACAGGTTTCGGGCTAAATTGCTTTCAAGCTCGTCGCTAACGTCGCTCATATCAATTCCACCCTTGGTCACTTGCGCATAATCGAAACCCAACGTTCCCGCAACCTTTAAATTAAAACGCTTTAAATTTTCAGTAATTTCTTTTGCACTATCGCCGCGCGCGCTTTTCACAACCGCCCTGCCTAACTGGTTGTGCAAAATCCCTGAAAGAA
Organism: uncultured Christensenella sp.; assembly: GCA_910578145.1. Lineage (GTDB taxonomy): Bacteria > Bacillota > Clostridia > Christensenellales > Borkfalkiaceae > Coproplasma. The sequence goes on from CAJTPJ010000002.1 coordinate 189,568, forward strand.
TCTCCAAAATTTCATAGCCGCGTTTTTTGCGTGAATATATCTTGTTTTCTATCTCAGTTGCGGAGATATCGGGCAAAAACGAAAGGGAAATTTCCGCGCTTTGCTTGTCCGCAATATACGGCGAAATACTGAAAATAGCATTTCCCGATAACCCGTACTCAGTAAAAATAACGTCGCCGCGTACTTTTTTAACGGGTTTTCCGTTAACCGAAGCGCATACTTCGCAATCAACGCGTATTCCTTTAAGCGTTTTTATTTTATCGGTATCGGTTTTTATTTGCACAAGCGACGGATAAAGCGGCGTAAGCGAATGTCCGAAGCCCGTGGCAAGTTTATAAGCCGAACCGTCCGTTTTAAACTGCTTTTGAGCCTTACCGCCCGTACAAAGAACGATAAAACGCGCATCGTCCGTTTTACCGCCGTAATTAACTTTAAATAAATCTCCGCTACGGGAAATTTCGGTTACCTTTTCACCCGTAACCAAATTAAGCGCAGAATAACTTTTAAGCGTTTTCATTGCACCGTCAACCAACGCGGAAGCCTGCTTGCCGGACGGGTAAACCCTGCCGCTTTCATCAATGACGAAAAGACAATCGAAAATCGAAGAATACACGAAAGGATTGTCACACGAAATTTTAGCCGCCAAACCAACGTTGCCGCCGTGAAAATGCGCAGCCGTCATATCAGCGTTTGAAACGTTGCCTTGCCCGTTGCCCGTAGCCGCAAGTTTTTTGCCAAGCCTTTCGCCCGCTTCGACAAGCAATATTTTAATATGCCTGCCACTATTGATTAAACTGACGGCGCACGCTATTCCCGAAGCACCGCCGCCAACTATAATAACGTCGTAATTCATTAACGCTATTTTATATTAATTTATTAATAAAGTCAAATATTAAATTCGCAAAGCATATTTTCAAGCGTTGCCAAATGCAATTTTTCGTCTTCTGTAATTCTCATTATAATTTCGCGCACACGCTCGTTTTTAAGCCGCGCAGCCATTCTTTCATAACCCGCTATCGCCTGCTTTTCACCTATGATATCGTCCTCCAACATATTTTTAAGCGAGCGCGAATAGGAAACGTATTTAGTGGAATAAAAGTTAAAGCAGCCGGGCGGGTACTGCGTAAATACGGGCGCGGCGCCTAGCGCCAAAATGGTTTCGCCTAATATATGTAAATGGTCCATTTCGGCTATTGCAATGCTCATCAGCTTTTCCGAATAATCGCTAAAACCGTTTTTGTCAAAGCAAAGCGAATGATAAAAATACTGTAATATTGCGTTTAATTCGCCAACCTGCGACGAGTATGCGGGAGAGATAATTCTTAAGCTTAGCGCGTCGGGGCGCAAGCCTTTTATCGGCGGGTATGCTTTATCTGCTATTAAAGGTTTAGGCATAATACAAGTTATGAAAAACCGCCGCATTTTGTGTTAAATTAACAAAATGCGGCGGTTTATGTGTGACATAGTACTTAATAAATCTTTAAATTGTCCGTTTTTAGCCCTTTAAAACCCTTTTAAGGAATTTTGCAGTGTAACTTCCGCTCACTTCGGCAACGTCTTCGGGCGAGCCGGCGGCTATAATTTTGCCGCCTTTATCTCCGCCTTCGGGACCCAAATCCACAATCCAATCGGCGCACTTTATAACGTCGAGATTATGCTCTATAACAAGCACGGTATTGCCGTTGCTTCTAAGCCTTGTTATTATGCTTACAAGTTTTTCCACGTCGTAACTGTGCAAGCCCGTGGTAGGCTCGTCAAGGATATAGAAAGTTCTGCCCGTGCTTCGTTTCGAAAGTTCGGTAGCAAGTTTTACGCGCTGCGCTTCGCCGCCTGAAAGAGTTGTTGCGCTTTGCCCCAATTTAATATATCCAAGCCCCACGTCGCACAACGTTGAAAGTTTATTATAAATAGAGGTCACGGGTTTAAAAAATTCAGCGCCCTCTTCCACCGTCATTTCAAGTACGTCCGAAATGCTTTTTCCCTTGTACTTAACTTCAAGCGTTTCCCTATTATAACGTTTTCCCCCGCACACTTCGCAAGGTACGTAAATATCGGGTAAAAAGTGCATTTCAATTTGAATTATGCCGTCGCCTTGACAGTGCTCGCACCTTCCGCCGGCAACGTTAAACGAAAACCTTCCGCTTTTATAACCCTTTTCCTTTGCGTCGGGCGTAGCCGCGAAGAGGTCGCGAATCATAGTAAACACGCCCGTATACGTTGCAGGGTTACTTCTCGGAGTTCTACCTATAGGCTGTTGGTCTATCGCGATAATTTTGTCAAAGTTCTCTAACCCCTCAAACCCGTCGCACTTGCCCGTAAGCTGGCGCGCGCCGTTAAGATTGTTTGCAAGATGGGGATAAATAATTTCGTTTACAAGGCTGGATTTACCGCTACCGGAAACGCCCGTTACCGCCGTAATAAGCCCCACAGGAATTTCTACGTTTACGCCTTTAAGGTTATTTTGTTTACAGCCTTTAACTTTAAGCCAACGCCCGTCCGGCTTACACCGCGCGGAAGGCACTTCAATTTTACGCCTGCCGGCAAGAAAATCGCCCGTAATAGAGCGCGGCTCGTTTATAATATCGTCTATCGTGCCGCTTGCCACTACTTCGCCGCCGTGAACGCCCGCCTTGGGTCCTATGTCCACTATATAATCCGCCGCGCGCATAGTGTCCTCGTCGTGTTCAACCACTATCAACGTATTACCCAAATCACGCAACCCCAACAGCGATTGCAACAACTTTTCGTTGTCGCGCTGATGTAAACCTATACTCGGCTCGTCAAGAATATATAATACGCCCGTAAGCGCGCTGCCTATCTGTGTGGCAAGCCTTATACGCTGGCTTTCCCCGCCGGACAACGTTGCCGCACTGCGCGACAGAGTTAAATATTCAAGTCCAACGTTTCTTAAAAAGCTAAGACGGTTGTCAATTTCTTTTACTATACTATCCGCAATCATATGCTCAGTGGCAGTAAAAAAGCTAAAATCGGTGAAAGATTTTAAATCGTCTACAGACATATCGCATACGTCAGCTATATTTTTTCCGCCTACGGTTACGGCAAGCGCCTCTTTTTTAAGCCTTTTGCCCTTACAAACGGGACAATCGGAGGTGCGCATATATCTTTCGATATCCCATTTAACGCCCTCGGACTGCGTTTGGCTGTAACGCCGCTGCAAATTGGTGGCAAAGCCTTCCCACGTTTTTTCATACGTGCCCGAAAAATGGTAAGCGCTATAGCTCATTTCAATTTTTTCCCCGCCGTTGCCGTACATAAGCATATCGTAAATTTCTGTGGGAAGCTGCGAAACGGGTACGTCCAGCGAAAAATTATAAACTTTTGAAAGCGCGTTAAGGTACATTTGCGTCATTGACGACGAATCAAGGTTCCAACCGCTTATTTTAATGGCGCCGTCGCGTAAAGTTTTGGATTTATCGGGACAGATTAGGTCGGGGTCTACCACTTGCTTAAATCCAAGCCCCGAACATTCGGGACAAGCGCCCCACGGCGTGTTAAACGAAAACAGCCGCGGTTCTATTTCCTCTATCGAAATGCCGCAATAGGGGCACGCGTATTTAGAAGAATACAGCTCTTCTTTGCCCTCGCAATCTATTACTACAAGCCCGTCGGCAAGCCTTAAAGCGCTTTCAAGGCTGTCTGAAAGCCGTTTTAAAATGCCGTCCTTTATAACCAACCTGTCAATTACAACTGAAATGTTGTGGCGGATATTTTTTTCAAGACGGATTTCTTCCTGCAAGTCGTATATTATTCCGTCGATTTTAACGCGCGCGTAACCGCTTTTTTTGTAACCCGCAAGCTCTTTTACAAACTCGCCCTTTTTGCCGCGGAACACGGGCGCTTCCACCATAATTTTACTGCCTTCCGCCATAAGCATTATTCGGTCGGCTATTTCATCGACAGACTGACGGCGGATTTCCCTGCCGCATTCCGGGCAATGAGGCACGCCGACGCGCGCGAAAAGCAGACGGAAATAGTCGTAAATTTCCGTAACCGTACCCACCGTTGAACGGGGATTATGCGAAGTAGTTTTTTGGTCTATGGAAATGGCGGGCGAAAGTCCGTCTATAAATTCCACGTCCGGCTTTTCCATTTGCCCGAGGAATTGACGGGCGTACGACGAAAGGCTTTCTATATACCGCCTTTGCCCCTCGGCAAAAATAGTATCGAATGCAAGCGTAGATTTTCCGCTGCCGGAAAGCCCCGTAAACACCGTTAAAGTGTTGCGGGGAATGCGCACGTCTATATTTTTTAAATTGTTTTCTTTTGCGCCCTTAACAAAAATTTCTTCTTTCATTGTTTTTTTATCTTTAATAATTTTTTCTTTAATTGCGAAATTGTATCGCGGATTTCTATTGCCTTTTCAAAATCGAGCTGTGACGAAGCTACTTTCATAAGCGCTTTCAGCTTTTCAATCTCGTTGGGAATATCCGAAAGTTTTATATCGTCCGCAGAGGACTTTTTGCCCGTAATTCCTATAGAGTTTTTAACTTCTTTTATAATCGTTTTGGGCACTATGCCGTGCTTTTTATTGTACTCCGTCTGTATTTTTCTGCGGCGTTCCGTTTCGTTTATAGCTCTTTGCATACTGCCCGTAACCGCATCGGCGTACATTATAACCCTGCCTTCGGCGTTTCTTGCCGCCCTGCCTATCGTCTGCACCAACGAAGTTTCGCTTCTTAAAAAGCCTTCCTTGTCAGCGTCCAATATTGCAACCAGCTTAACTTCTGGCAAATCCAACCCCTCGCGCAATAGGTTTATTCCGCATAAAATATCAAACTCGCCGCTACGCAAGCCGTTAATAATTTCAATACGCTCCAACGCGTCTATATCGCTGTGCATATACCGCACTTTCAAACCGTGTTCTTTCAAATAATCGGTAAGGCTTTCAGCCATTTTTTTGGTCATTGTGGTGACTAAAACCCTGCCGCCGCCGCTTATTACAGTGCGCGCTTCCCCCAATAAATCGTCGATTTGCGAACGGGTGGGGCGAATACTGACTTGCGGGTCTACCAACCCAGTGGGACGGATAATCTGCTCTACGACGTTGCCCGCCTGCTCCATTTCATAGGGCGCGGGCGTTGCCGAAACACAAATAAGTTGCGGCACGCGTTCGTCAAACTCTTCAAAAGTCAACGGTCTATTGTCGTAAGCCGAATTAAGACGAAAACCGTAGCCAACTAAATTTTCTTTGCGAGAACGGTCGCCGTGGTACATTGCGCGTATTTGCGGTATAGTCATATGGCTTTCGTCTATAAAAACCAAAAATTTGCCCGCGGGAAAATAGTCCAAAAGCGTAAACGAAGGCTCGCCGGGGGCGCGCCCGTCAAAGTAGCGGCTGTAATTTTCAACGCCGCTGCAATAGCCTATCTCCCGCATCATTTCAAGGTCGTAAGTAGTGCGCTGTTCAAGCCGCTGCGCTTCGAGGAGTTTGCCAGCGTCGCGGAACGCTTTAACTTCGTTTTGCATATCGCACTCTATCATAGAAAGCGCCGCTTTCATTTTATCGTTACCGACTGCGTATTGGCTGGCGGGAAAAATCAGCACGTGCTTCAACTCGGAAATAATATTGCCCGTGAGCGCGTCCTCTTCGCAAATTCTGTCTATTTCATCGCCAAAAAATTCTACGCGGATTGCAATTTCAGAATTGCTTGCGGGAAAAATTTCAACCGTGTCGCCACGTACGCGGAACGACGAACGCTGAAAATCGATATCCCGCCTTGCGTACTGTATTTCCACAAGTTTTTTTAAAAGCTCGTCGCGTTCCATCTGCATTTGAGGCCGCAGAGAAATTGCAAGGCGAAAATATTCCTCGGGCGCGCCCAAGCCGTAAATACAACTTACCGAAGCAACCACTATAACGTCATCACGCTCGCCCAGCGAACTTGTGGCGGAGTTTCTTAGCTTGTCTATTTCGTCGTTAAGGCTCATATCCTTCTCGATATACGTGTCGGTGGAAGGTATGTAACTTTCGGGCTGATAATAGTCGTAATAGGAAACAAAATACTCTACGCGGTTATTGGGAAAAAACTCTTTAAACTCGTTGCAAAGCTGTGCCGCAAGCGTTTTATTGTGCGCTATCACAAGCGCGGGGCGATTTACGTTTTTAATTACGTTAGCCATTGTAAACGTTTTACCGCTGCCCGTAACGCCCACCAAAACCTGCGTTCTTATGCCGTCTAACACGCCTTCCGTAAGGCTTTTTATTGCCTGCGGCTGGTCGCCCGTAGGGCTGTATTTCGAGTGTAATTCAAACTTCATATCTACTACGGATTATACCCTATTTCAAGTTTTTTTACAACTGTTTAAGCACCGTTTTTTGCAAAAAAGTAAACTTTTGTTTTGTATATTAAATAAGAAAAAACACCGTCAAATAGACAGTGCTTTCAATTAATCTTTTAAACACAAAATAAAATCAGCAGACTCTTCTAGCTCTAAAGCTAATTTGAACAAAACCTCTACACTCACCCTTGAAGTTCCGTTTTCATACTGAGCTAATGTATTTTGGGCTACTCCTATTTTATGCGCCAAATCAAGCTGAGATAATCCGCCCGCTTTTCTCAACTGTTTAATACGCAAACCTACTTTTTTCATATCAAAGACTTTCATACTGATATTATACAAAATATTATTTAAAAAGTCTTGGCTTATCTGTATTACAGATTAAGGAGAAACAAAAATGATAGAAGAATTGTTATTCAGCGACTGCAAAAACAACATTAAGTAAACTGAAGAACACGACAAAATTTTGTACAAGGTTTGCGCTTTAGAAGACGTGCTTTTGAAAATTCTTAACGAGAATGAAAAGAAGTCTTTTCTTGAGTATAGCAATTTGACCTTTGATTTTGCTGGTGAATCGCAGAAAGCGGGATATATTGCGGGGTTTAAGTCGGGTATCAAATTGGCTGTTGAGGTATTTAACGACAAATAAAAAGAGCCTCGCCGCGGATTTTCGCGGCGAGGCGGGTTTTATATTAGGATAATTTTTCAAGCAGACGCAGGTCAATTCCCTTGTCGCCGATTTTGATGATTTCGACTTTGACGGAATCGCCGATTTTAACGACGTCCTCAACTTTTTCCACACGCTTATCGGAAAGTTTGGAAATGTGAATCATACCGTCCTTGCCGGGCGCAAACTCGACGAACGCGCCGAAGTTGAGAATTCTTACAACCGTACCTACGAACATATCACCCACTTCGGGGTCGTGCGCAATGTTTAAAATTATAGATTTTGCTTTCAATGCGTTTTCAACGGGACCTATGCAAGCAACGTAACCTCTGCCGCTGTCGTCATCGTTAAATTCAATTTCGGTGCCCGTTTCTTCCATAATCTTCTTGATTACGCAACCCTGCTTACCGATAACGTCGCCGATTTTCTCAGGGTCGATTTCAAAACTGACAATCTTGGGCGCGTAAACGGAAAGTTCGTGAGCAACTTCGGGAACGCATTCAAGCATTTTGGAAAGAATGAACTGCCTGCCCTCGTTTGCCTGATTAATTGCAGTGTGCATAATCTCTTCGGAAATGCCTTTAATTTTAATATCCATCTGGATAGCGGTAATACCCTTGGTGGTTCCCGCTACCTTAAAGTCCATATCGCCAAGAAAATCTTCAAGTCCCTGAATGTCAGTTAAAACTTTGAACTCGCCCGTTTCCTGATTTTTGATAAGCCCCATAGCAACGCCTGCAACGGGCGCTTTAATGGGAACGCCCGCGTTCATAAGCGCCATCGTGGAGCCGCACACGGAAGCCATAGACGACGAGCCGTTGGACGACGTGATATCGTTTACAACCCTTATAGCGTAAGGAAAATCGTCTTCGGACGGAAGCACGGGAATGAGCGCACGCTCTGCAAGTGCGCCGTGTCCGATTTCGCGCCTGCCGGGCGAACGGAGCGCCTTAGCTTCACCCGTGCAATAGCCGGGGAAGTTGTAGTGGTGCATATATCTTTTTGAAGTTTCTTCGTCAAGCCCTTCAAGTTTCTGCGCTTCGCCCAGCATACCGAGCGTGCAAGTGGTAAGCGTTTGGGTTTGTCCTCTCGTGAACACCGCCGAACCGTGAACGCGGGGAAGCACGCCTTTTTCGCACCAGATAGGACGAACGTCTTTCAAACCTCTGCCGTCGGGACGAATGCCCTTGTCAAATATCTTAGCGCGAACCTTTTCTTTGGTGAGATAGTAAAGACTGTCTTTAATTTCACGCTTGTTTTCGGGATAAATTTCAGCAAAATGCTCTAAAATTTCAGCTTCCGCCTGTTCTTGTCTTTTTTCTCTTTCCTGTCTGTCGAAGGTGTCTATAGCCCAATCTATTTTGCTGCTTGCGTAAGCGCGAACTTCTTTATCCAGCTCTTCGGGAATATGATAAAGCTCTATTTCAAGTTTGGTTTTGCCTACTACGGGAACGATTTTTTCTTCGATAAACGCGCAAATCTTCTTAATCTCTTCGTGTCCGTACATTATCGCGCCAACCATTTCTTCGTTGGTCACTTCGTCCGCGCCCGCTTCAATCATAAGTATAGCGTCTTTCGTGCCTGCAAGATTGAGGTGAATTGCGCTTTTTGCGCGTTGAGCCAAGTCGGGGTTGATAACGTATTTGCCGTCAACCATACCAACCACTACCGAACCGGTAGGCCCTGCCCAAGGTATATCGGAGATAGCAAGCGCAACCGACGAACCTATCATGGCAAGAGGCTCGGGGGAAACGTCGGGCTCTACCGAAAGCGCCTGCGCGGTTACTACTACGTCGTTGAAAAGACCTTTGGGAAACAACGGGCGCAGAGGTCTGTCGATAAGCCTTGCGGTAAGGATAGCTTTATCCGCCGCCCTACCCTCGCGCTTTTTAAAGCCGCCGGGGATTTTGCCGACAGAAAACATTTTCTCTTCGTAATCAACCTGCAACGGGAAGAAATCCATTCCGTCGCGGGGTGCGGCAGACATACATACCGAAACCATAACTACCGTTTCGCCGCATCTCACGACGCACGAGCCGTTGGTCTGTTCGGCGTATTTGCCGGTTTCTATGGTGACTTTTCTGCCACCGACTTCAAGTGTAAATTCTTTGTAATTCATTATCCGATTCTCCTTTTCTGTTCTTGTGCCTGCAACACCCGTTGCAGACTGAAAAAAAGAGCGCACGAAAGTTGCGCTCTTTTAATTACTTTCTTAAATTCAACGCTGCGATAATAGCACGGTATCTTTCGATATCCTTGCTTTTCAAATAGTCGAGAAGACCTCTGCGGCGACCAACCATTTTCAAAAGACCGCGGCGGGAATGGTTATCGTGGATATGCTCTTTAAGGTGCTCGTTAAGGTGATTGATTCTATCGGTAAGAAGTGCAATCTGAACCTCGGGCGAACCGGTGTCGCCTTCCTTAGTAGCGTATTTTGCGATAATTTCCTGCTTTTCCATTTAATTTACCCTCCTATGGAATATTTGCGAAAAACAAAGTCCGGCGTTGAGTATTCGCGCGGCTTTGTAACCGTAACGAAAATAGTTTACCACAGCCCGTCCCAAAAAGCAAACGTTTTAGCGGCTAATTTATTTTAAATTTTCTTTGTCAGACTATAATAAAAATTATTTAAATAAATCGAGTCTGTCAGCTATCGTTTTATCCGTTTTTGCAATATAAGTAGGTATATCTTTGGGGGTGGCGTATCGCTCTATCCTGTCCTCGTCGCCGAAATATCTCTTGGATATGGCGTTTGCCCCCACCGCGACGTTATCGGAAATTTCTTCCATAACGTCTATGTTGTAAACGCACGCCTTGCCGCGTTTAGTCCAGCCCACGTTTTCAAAACCGCCCGCTTGATACTTTTGCCTGTACAGATAGTAAGGCTCGTAGCCCGCCGCCGTAAGCATTTCACGGGAGATGGCAATCATCTCCGATATCCCTCTACCTTCCAGCCGTGAAACGTTTTCTTTTAACTTAGCGCCCGACTTTAGAGATAGAGTATGCACGGTAACGTTGGCGGGGTTTAGGGATATAGCAGTGCTTAGCGATTTTTCAAAATCTTCGGGAGTTTCATCTGCAAGCCCTGCAATTAAATCGAGATTTATATCAAATCCAAAATTTTTAGCCGCCTCATAGGCTTTCAAAGTTTGCGCCGCCGTATGCTTTCTTCCAATAGCTTTAAGCGTTTGGTCGTTGAAAGACTGCGGGTTTACGCAAATGCGCGTAACGCCGTAGTCTTTTGCGGTTTTCAGCTTTTCTTCTGTAAAAACGTCGGGTCTGCCCGCCTCTACGGTGTACTCGGCTTTACCATCGTAAAACCCGTTAATTGCAGCATATATGGGGGTCAATTTATCATTTTCCAGCGCAAACGGCGTTCCTCCGCCAATATAAACGCTACGTAAATTTTTAATTATCGGCTTTATAGAAGCTATTTCTTTTATTAAACTTTCTAAATATTTTTCAACGTAACAACGCGTTTTTTCTATAGGCGCGGTGATAAAAGAGCAATAATCGCACTTCGTCGGGCAAAAGGGTAAACTTACAAAAACGTCCTGTCCGCCCTTAGTATACAGCCCTTTCTGCGCCTCGATAACCCGTTTTACAAGTTGCCTGTTTTCCGCCGTAACGCACAATTTTTCAAGCAACTTTTCATAGTCGCCGCCGCTTGCAATTTCCGTATAAGCAAGTTTAGTGGGACGTATACCCGTAAGAGCGCCCCAAGGTAGACTTATGTTTTTCGCCTGCGAAATTACCTTGTAAAAAGCAAGTTTGCACGAACGCTTTGCCAGCCTTTTAAAAACCAAATCGTTTTCCGCTTTAAACTCCTCTTCAAAGTCGTAAAAAGTGCCGTTATACTCTACTGAGTTAAAAAACTTGTTGCCCGAACAGGAAAAATAGTGCGTAAAGTCCTCGTCCGCGCAATCGAAAGCGCGGATAACCTGCATTATTTCTTCCCTTAATCCCTCACTGTTGGTATTTAACATTAGTTATTCCTTATAAAAGGGTTGTGTTCCCGTTCAAATTCAAGCGTAGTATCAAAGCCGTGGCCACAATACACGTAATAATCGCCTTTAAGTGAATATAGCTTTTTTACGCTTTGTACAAGCATATTAAAGTCGCCCGTAGGCAAATCAGTCCTGCCTACGCACCCGCGAAAAAGCGTGTCGCCCGTAAACAAATTGTTTTCAACGAGATAACTAACGCCGCCCGCAGTATGTCCCGGGGTGGAAATTGCAATAAACTTAATGCCGCAAAAGCTAAATTCTTCACCGTTTGAAAAAGTTTTGGTTATACAGAAACGCGGCACGGTAAAACCGCCGAAAATATTTTTATAATCGTTACTGAAAATAAGGTCTTTTTCGCGTTCACCGCAACATATTGCCGCACCAATTTCAAAAAGTACGCCGCAACCGCCTATATGGTCGTAGTGTCCGTGAGTTAACAAAACGGCTTTACATTCAAGCCTGTATTTATTTAAATCCCTTAAAATTTCAGGGTCGGACGGGTCTATAACAACCGCCGTTTTATCGTCTGCGGTAAGAATATACTCGTTGCTTGCGCTGCTGTATGGTTGCACTTTATAAATTTTCATATTCTAATTAGTCGTTCTAAACACGTCTATTACGTGTTTGTCGCGCTTTAAACGGTTAATCAAAAGGTCGATATCAGAACGCTTGTTAAGTTTTACGCGCACCTCTACTTCAGCCAACTTTTCCCTGTTGATTCTGGCGTTAATTTGCGTAAACGAAAGCCGCATAGCCGCAATTTCCGCAATAACGAAAGCGGTAAGTCCGTCGTAGTTATCGGCAACCACTTTAATACCCGCAAGGAAATCGGTGTCAATATCACCAGTCCACTGCGCAGGCTGCAAGCGGTTGGGGTCTAAATCTCCAAGGTTGGTGCAATCGGTTCTGTGCACTATTACCCCCCTGCCGTGAGAAACGAAGCCTACTATATCGTCGCCGGGCACGGGGTTGCAACAATGAGCAAACCGCACCAAAAGCCCGCCCATACCCTTTACGGTTACGCTGCCCGCGGGGGTATGCTTTAATTTTGCCGCGTCGATAGCTTCAACGGGCTTGGGCGTTTCTTTTTTATAATAGTCAATCAACTTGTAAATTACTTGATTTACACCCACCGCGCCGTAACCGATTGACGCCATCATCTCGTTTACGGAACTGAAAACCAGTTTGTTGGAAAGTTTTTTAAACGAGCTTTCGTTAAGCAAGTCCGAAAGGCTATAGCCCTTGCGCTTTGCCTCTGCTTCAAGCATAGCTTTGCCCGTTTTAATATTTTCTTCCTTCATTTCGCGCTTGAAAAATTGCCTGATTTTTGCGCGCGCAGAGCCTGATTTTACAAACTTAAGCCAATCCCACGAGGGTCCGCGGCTTCCCGACTGCGTTAAAATTTCCACTACGTCTCCCGTTGAAAGCGGAGAATTTAGCGAAACTATTTTGCCGTTTACTTTCGCGCCCACGCATTTGTTGCCCACTTCCGAGTGGATTGCATACGCAAAATCAACGGGCGTAGCTTCCAAAGGCAGGGAAATTACCTTGCCTTTGGGCGTAAACACAAGCAATTCGTTGTCGTACAAGTCGTTTTTGAGGCTATCAACAAACTCTTTGGATTCGTTTAAACTACCTTGCCAATCCATTACGTCGCGTATCCAAGAAAGACGCGCGTCGAAATTATTTTCGGAAGCCTTGTTTTCCTTGTACTTCCAATGCGCGGCTATACCGTATTCCGCCATTTTGTGCATTTCTACCGTACGAATCTGAATTTCAAAAAACTGCCCGAAATTGGTTACTACGGTAGTGTGCAACGATTGGTACATATTACGTTTGGGGGTTGCGATATAGTCTTTTATACGCCCGGGCACGGGCTTCCACTGCTTATGGATTTTACCAAGAATTTCGTAACACTCTTCGGTGGTGTCCACGATTACGCGTACGGCGGTAACGTCGTAAATTTGGTCAAGCGACTTACCCTGGTTTTTCATTTTGCGGTAAATGGAATAGAAATGCTTGGGTCTGCCTATAACCTCGCCCGAAATATTGCTTTCTTTCAAAATTTCCTTAATCTGTTCCACCACAAAATCAACGAACGATTTTCTTTCGTTTAACTCCTGATTTATGTTGGTAACAAGATATTCGTACGCTTCGGGGTCGAGATATTTAAGGCACAAATCTTCAAGCTCGCATTTAATTTGCGAAATACCAAGCCTTCCGGCAAGCGGCGTAAAAATTTCAAGCGTTTCTTTTGCAATTCTTTGCTGACGCTCGTTGGAAAGAAAGTTGAGCGAGCGCATATTGTGCAACCTGTCCGCAAGTTTAATTATTATAACGCGTACGTCGTTAGCCATTGCAACGAAAATTTTTCTAAAATTTTCCGCGTCTTCCTCTTCGTGCGTGCGGTAATTTATTTTGTCAAGTTTAGTAACTCCGTCGACCAAAGTCATAATTTCCTTGCCGAAACGGCGCAAAATATCGTCTTCGGTGGCAGGCGTGTCCTCTACGACGTCGTGCAAAAACGCCGCGGCAACCGTAGGCGTATCAAGCCCAAGGTCTATAAGAATTTCGGCTACGGCACAGGGGTGCGTAAAATAAGGCTCACCCGAAGCGCGGCGTTGCCCACTATGCATTTCTTCAGCATAATCGTAAGCCGAGCGCAAAAGCGCGCCGTCTTCCGCAGAATAGTTGTTGCGTATCTTTTCAAGCACGTCCATTTACTTCGTTTGAACCTCCTTTACTATATTATAAAGCTCCGAATTTTCCAGCTTGGTTTTAACCCCTCTATTAATTTGAATATATCCGCCCTCGTAAATGATTAAACCAAGTTGTTTAAAAACTTCCAAAGCAAACATTGTCTGCTTGCTTTCGGCGTTTAGCGATAACGCAACGTCATATAAATTTTCACCGCTTACCGTGCCGCTTTTTGCAGAAATTTCGGCAAACTGTGCAAGTAAAGCCTCTCTGTCACACGAAAGATTATTAATAAACTCAGGCACGGAAACCGTATCGCAATACTCCACGATTTTATTTTTAAGCGAAGGCAATCTTACGTTAAATATATCGCCGTTTAAAAAAACAACCCTTTTATATCCGCTTAAATCGCAGTCCGCAGACGGCGCTATAAGTATAACTTCGGAAAAATTACGAACCGAGGGTGTAAACAGTTCGCAGTTTATGCCGTTTGGATTTTCAAACGCTTCAACCGTTTCGTTATCCCAAGCGATATAAATCGTACTATCGCTACCCGCGCTCATCATATCAAGTATTGCTTGCTTTGATAAATAACTTTCTTTTGCGCTAACTTTTGGCATTGCAAGCATTTCAATGGCACTTAACGCCACGTTTTCATTGGCAAAATTGCGAGCCGAACTATCGTAAACGATATCGCGCACAAAACCTTTTACGTATTCCTTGCCGCGGAAAGACGAAACGTTATACTCGAAAATCAGCTTTTTAGGCACCGAACTTTCAATTAATTTCTTATACTTCAAGCCGCTGAAAAACATTAAATCTAAATTTTCGCTTTTAAGCGACAAGTGGGTTTTTACGGCTTTTGCGTGTACTGCTCCCGTTTCTAAGGCAAACAAAGGGCGACGGTTTCCAACACCGTAAGGTTCAAGCATTTCCAGCTCTTTAACAAGTTTTAACGAATACTGCCCGTTTAGCTCCCCGTTTACGTAAATTGTGGGAATAAAGTCGTCCCGCTTATAATTTGCAGAAATGAAATCTTCTAACGCGGCTTTTAAATTTTCAAAATTGTCTTCGGAAACGTTTACGCCCGCAGCCTGCGAGTGCCCGCCGAATTCTTGTATATATTGCGAGCAAGATTTAAGCGCTTCAAATATGTTTACGTTTTCAACCGAGCGCGCCGAGCCCTTTAACATACCGTTATTTTTAACGAAAAGGATTGCAGGGCAGGAATACTCGTCCGCAAGCCGCGCGGCAACTATCCCCACGAAACCCGAATTCCAATTTTCGTTCCACAACAAAATAATATTGCGATAACCGTTTTCCTTAATCATTTCCTTTGCGCTGTTGTACAACTCGTCGCAACGCTGTTGCCTTTCAAGATTATACGCGGTAAGTTTTGCGCAAAGTTCGTAAATTTTGGTAGCGTCGCTCTCGTTAAACAGCTCAAGTGCGGCTTTTGCGTCGCCCATTCTGCCGGCGGCATTAATTTTTGGCGCTATTGAAAAAGCAAGCGTTTGCGAGGTTACTACGTCTTGTTTATTTATAAACTGCGCGTAAGTTTCCGCAGGCTTGCCGTTGATAATTTTCAAGCCCTCGAAAACTATATCGCGGTTTTCACCCGTAAGCGGAACGCTATCCGCAACGGTGGCAATAGCCGCGTAATCAAGATATTTATATCCCGCCTCACCGTTGAGCGCGCAACCGACTTTAAAAGCCACGCCCGCGCCGCACAAATTATCGTATATATAACCGTCGTTAAATTTTGGATTTATGCAAATGCAGTTTGGAATCCTGTCAGGGAGTTCGTGATGGTCGGTAACTATTACTTCCGCGCCCTGCTCCTTTATATACTCTATCTCGTCGGCACACGAAATACCGCAGTCAACCGTTATAATTAGCTGAGGAAAATACTCTTCAAATATTTCGTCGATGAGCCCTTGCGAAAGCCCGTAGCCGTTACGCCGCTCCGGCACGCATAATACGGGCTCTATGCCGAAATCTTTCAACGCGTTGCCCATAATCGTAGAGGCGCAAATACCGTCGGCGTCGTAGTCGCCGTAAACAACCACTACCCAACCTTCGTCGCGCGCAAGCGTGATAAGCTCAACGGCTTCTCGCATACCGCTCATTTTAAACGGCGAAATAAAATGCTGTTTGGAAGGGTGCATAAAATTTAAAATACTTTCCCTGTCGCGTATGCCCCTACCGTAAAGTATGCGCACGGTTTCTTCACACAAATTGCATTCCCGAGCAAGACCGCGTACTATATTAAATTGTTCGTCCGAAAATTCAAACTCGGGTAAAATTCTTTTCATATTCTCAAATTTTATCGTAAAACACAAAAAGGCGGGTTGCCCCGCCTTTAAACTAACTTATTTTGTTATTTTATTGGTCTTTGCCGCCGCTTTTTTATTTTCACCCAAAAGTTTGAAACCTGAGTATATAGACGGGGTAAAGAATACCGTACCGTAAACGCTAACTGCGCAAGCAATCAACGCGCAAGCCACGGGTGCAAGCACCGCAACGGGCGAAAGTGAGCTAATAGACAAAATAATGAAAAGCACAACGGATAATGCGGCAAGGCAAGCGGGCACTATCGAGTTTATCATTAAACTTTCATTAGTGCTTTTATCTGTCAATTCAAGCGCGTTAAGTTTTTTGCAATCTTCGTCCTTAAGGTTTTTGCGCAATCTGTCAAACAGGAAGCAAGTACCAATTACCGTAAGAAGAACGGTAATAACTGCGTACGTTGCTATTGCGGAAGTAACAGGTACCCTGAACATCGCGGTAAGCGCAATAAACAATGCAAGATTATGCAAATCGGCAATAATTGCGCCCACGCCCATCATAAATCTATAGCGGATTATGAAATAAACGAAATGGAATACCAATATTATTGCTATCGCTATAGCCGCTCTGGATATACCCATAGCACCACCGAGCAACGTTTCCGCATCGTGCGCAGAGGCAAAACTGAGCTGTATGCCGCCGTTTTCTTCAACCAGAGCTTTAATTTCATCGTTTATAGCAACTACTGCTTTTTCAAGCTCTTCACTGCTGACGGATTTGGAAAACTTGTAAACTATTTCACCGCCTGTACCGGTTTCACCGTATGCGGGCACGGGCTTTGAAAGTTTAACGCTGTCAAACGCTTTGTCGCAAATATCTTCAAGAATAACGGCGGGTTCTTTGCCGCTACCGCTGAAATCTATATTTTCATAACTAACTGTTATGCTCTTATAGTCGGCGTAACTGCCGCTGTAATTGAAAAATCCGTTGGCTGCGAAATGACAAATAGTTCCCACCGCAAGCCCAATAGCAATTACGATTGAGGAGATTATTATAAATAAGTGCATTTTGGAGGAAATTTTCAAATTAGTCTTCATCGTCAAACGCCTCCCTTGAATAACCGCAGAATTTAAACTTATCCTTTACGGGCGCAGATATTACAAACCACATAAGCCTTGTAAACCAATACAACACGTAAGACGAAGCAACCGCAATAAAGAATACCAATCCGCAAGCGGCAAGTTCGCCTACGCAAGCAAGCGCAATTACCGCCGCCGCAAGCGCGAGAATAGCGTGCAAGTCAAGTATGGTAGTAAGCGTCTTTTTATAGCCCGTTTTTACGGAAGCCTGTATAGTTCTGCCAAGCAAAGTTTCCTTACGCACGGCTTCAAACACTTTTACGTTGGTAAAGTTAAGAAGCGCAAGCCCGAGTGTTATAACAAGCGCAACGCCTATCGTAAGCTGTATTTCAATTAACAGAAGTGCCATCAAGATAATAAGCGCGTAAAGCCAACTCATAAGCGCGGTAACAAGACCGAGTTTTTTATATTTTACTATCGGCGCAACTATTGCCGCAACCAGCACGAGAAGCAACGCAACGAGCACTAAAACTGCCGCAAGGTCGCCAAACGCGGGAGTTGAAGCTATAATAGACGTGCCTGAACTTGCGGGGTCGTCGTTATAACTGTTTGCAAGAATATCGCCGTCGAGTATCGAGCTTAAAACTATCGCGTAATCGCTTGCGCTACCTGCCTGCGATTGGAAATACAACGTTCTGCTTTCCAAAACTTCACCCATTTTAAGCGTAAGGTTGAAATTGTCTTCGCCAACGAAAATATACGCCGAAGCCTCGCTTTCGGTAGAGACAGCAAGAATTTTATTTAAACTGTCGTAACCGCTTTTGGTGAGATTCATTTTCACCGCGTGGTTGCCGCCTATCGAGTAATAGCTTACCCCAGAAAAATAAGACGAAAAATCTTCTTTTATGGACAAAAGCGAATTGCTGGAATCGTAATCGGCGGCGTCTCTCAAACTAAGGTCGCCCTTGGTAGAAAGATAGTCCACCGTGTTGCTTATTTCGGTGAGAGCCGCGGAACGGGCGGAAGCGTCGTGATTTTTCAACGCCGCGTAAGTGAAATTGGTAGGAACGGAAACCCTTATTACGAAAGCGCAATCGTTTTCAACGCTTACGGAATAATCGGAATAACCTTTCTTGCCGAATCTCTTGGAAAGAATTTTAGCGTCGTTTGCGATGCTTGCAATAAACTCTTCCTTATTTTCAAGTTTTTCGTTTTCTACGTACACGCCGTCGCAAAGCGTATACTTGTCCTCATACTCTTCCTTTTCCTCGTCCGTACCGTTCAGCGCTACAAGGTTGTAATCCGTAACGGTGATAACGCCCTCGGGATACAGCAAAGCGTATGCTTCACCCGAAAGCTCGCTTCCGAGGTGAATACTGCTTAAAAACGAATTATATCTGCTTACGCCGTTAGTGCCGGGCACGTTGCAGGATATCACCGCAAAAAGCGAAAGCGTGAGCATCGCCGCAATGAGAAGCGCAGTTATAATCGCCGATTTGACTTTACCCATTTCTACTCCTGTATTTCTTCCGCCGCAATGATATGGCGGAGCACTTTAAAACTAACTTATTATATTATAGTAAAAAAAACCTTTTCCGTCAATAATTTTTCGTAGTTTGAAACTTATTTTTTCGCCTTTTTTACAGCCAAAACGTGCATTCCGCACTCAATGCGCTTTTTCATCATTTCGCAGGTAGCCCCATAGGGTTTATTGATATCGCCCTCGAAATGATAATTGTTGGCAGCGCAACCGCCGCTGCAGATAAATTTTGCAAAGCAATCGCCGCAACCTTCGCGAGTGAAAAGACAAGACGAGGCAAACTTTTCCCTTATATTTTCGTTAAGTTTACCCTCGTAAACGTTGCCCATAAGAAAATCCTTATCGCCGGCAAATTGGTGGCAAGGATAAATATCGCCGTTGGGCACTACGGAAAAATACTCGTTGCCCGCGCCGCACGCAGAAACTTTTTTCTGCAAACAAACGCCGCCTTCCAAATCGATATTAAAGTGGAAGAAATTAAATCCTTCACCCTTTTCGTATTTGTCCAAGTATTTGTCGCACAGCGTTTCGTACTCGTTTAAAACCGTGGGAATATGCTCCGATTTTATTGCAAGGTCGTCGATATCGGTAACCACCGGCTCCATAGAAATACTGTCGAACCCGTTTTCGGCAAGGAAAATAACGTCTTTTGAAAAGTCGAGGTTTTTTGCAGTGAACGTGCCGCGGACGTAATAGTTTTTATCGCCGCGCGCCCGCACGAATTTTTTTACGTTTTCTATTACGTAATCGAAGCTGCCCTTTCCGTTTTTGGTTTTGCGGATAGCGTCGTGCACTTCCTTTCTGCCGTCGAGAGAGAGCACCACGTTTTCCATTTCACGGTTAAAAAACTCTATAGCGTCGTCGTCAAGCAAAAGCGCGTTTGTAGTTGTGGTAAAAAGAAATTTTTTACCAAGCCTGTCCCCTTCGGCGCGGGCGTATGCAACAACGTTTTTTATCGTTTGCAAACACATCAACGGCTCGCCGCCGAAAAAGTCTACTTCCAAAACCTTTCTGTTGCCGCTGTTTTTAAGCAGGAAATCAATAGCTTTTTTTGCCGTTTCCTCGCTCATAAACGCGCGCTCGGCGTGATAAGCGCCTTCGTCCGCAAAACAGTATCTGCACCTTAAATTGCAATCGTGGCAAATATGTATACAAAGCGCCTTTATTTCTCGGGATTTATGCGGGAAAGTTTTAATTTCTTCACGCAAAAAAAGACCGCTATCCATAAGCGCGGCTAAGTCGGTTTCTATTTCCTTTATTTTCTCTTCGGAAAGTTCCGGACGCAATCCGTTTTCGTATTTGTACTTAACGTAATCGGCGGTATCGCGGTCGCACTCGTGCAAACTTCCGCTCCCCGAATCGTAGATGTAATCGTTATCTTTATATGTAAAAACGTGTATCATTGAACGGTTAAAAGGAGCAGAGAAAAATCTGCTCCCTATAATTTTTTAAATTTTTAGTTGTTTTTTTCGGGGTTCTGTTCCCTGGTAATTCTTTCACAGCTTTGATTGCCGACGGTACAACTGGTTTTGCAAGCCGATTGGCAGGTGCTTCTGCATTCGCCGCAACCCGTTACTTTTCTGTCCTGAGGTTTTGCAATAGTCTTAATCATCGTATGCTTCTCCTTAATCGTTTTCTGTTTTAATTATAAAATACGACGATTGAAAAAGCAAGCGATTTAAACGCTCTTTTTGATATTAACGGCTATTACGCCGGAAATAGCGCCCGCCGCCGCGCCTATAACTATTTCAACCGCAAACAGCCAGGATATATTTAGCGAAAGCGATATAAGCCCGTAAAGCAAAAACGTAAGCACTACTGATATAACGCCGTAAATTAAGCCTTTTATAAGCCCCTTTTCACCGCGTATAAACAACAACCCGCCCGTAGCTATAGAAAGAATTTTCAATACTTGGTTGACGGGCTTGACCGCCGTAAGCGGAATGGAAAAAAGCTGTATTAAAACAGTAAAAATAAGTACTAAAACAAGTGAAACAAGCACGGCGGCAAGCACGGCTTTAACCACCTGCAAAATATTAGTGCGCATAAAAAAACCTCCGCTTTAATCTATGCGGAGGTTTTATAATTTATAATTTATTTCTTTTTATTTTTAGAAGGTTTTTCTTTAACTTCCTCGCCTACGCTGGGCTCGGCAGTTTCAACAACTTCTACGGTTTCGGGCTGTTCTGCAGGAACGGCTTCCAAATCGGGCGTTTCCGCCGTTTCAACGGTAGCCTGTGTAGATTCGGCGTTTTCCGCAACAGGTTCGGGCTTTACTTCCTCTTTCTTTTCAACTACGGCGTCGGTCTGATATATAGCTTGTCTGTCAAACTTCATATAGCTTTTACCCGACTGCTCGGTACCCGTTTCCAAAACGAAAGTATTTTCCTCGTTGTCAACCTCTACGACTATGCCGCAAACGCCGCCTATCGTCTTTACTTTATTGCCGGGCTTTACGGCGTTAATAAGGTCCTGAGCGTCCTGCTCCTGCTTTTTACGCTTTTTATTGCTGAAAAAGTATAACACCACGATTACCACTACGAGAACCGCGACTATTGCAAGCATTAAATACTGTGACCAGCCGCTTCCGTTAGCCGCCTCGTTTTCGGCAAGCAAATAATTAAACATATAAACTCCAATTAATTTTAATTTATTTTACTATAATATTTTTCATCGTGTTTTGCAAGCATTTTTCAAAGAAAAATATTTATTTTGATAAAATTTCACTTGTTACACGTTTTCTTCGCCAAACTTCAAATAAAACTCTTTTGCAAACTCGGTAAGACTGTCTGCAAAAATCGCCTCGCGCATATCCGCCATAAGTTTATGCAGGAACGTTATGTTGTGCAGACTTAACAGCATTGACGACAGCATTTCGTTTACGTTGACGAGATGCCGCAAATACGCTTTAGTATAATTTTTACAGCAATAACAGCCGCAATCTTCGTCAAGCGGCGTAAAATCCTGCGAGTACGCGGCGTTACGGACAACCACTTTCCCTTTTGAAGTAAACGCCGTGCCGTTGCGCGCTATTCGCGTTGCGAGCACGCAATCAAACATATCCACGCCGCGCTTAACTCCCTCTATAAGACAGTCGGGACTGCCCACGCCCATAAGATATCTAGGCACGCTTTCAGGCATATGCGGGCGCAAAAGCTCCAAAATTTCATACATACGCCGTTTAGGTTCGCCAACCGATAACCCTCCTATGGCTATGCCGTCAGTCGCAAATTCTTTTGCCCGTTTTAGGCTTTCAAGCCGCAAATCGTCGTACATATTGCCCTGCACTATGGGAAAAAGAGCCTGGTCTTCGCGCGATTTAGCGTTTAAGCAACGTTTTAGCCACGAATAGGTTTTTTCCATTGCGTCCGCCGATTGCGAATGAGTGTAGCCGTATTCGCTGCATTGGTCAAACTGCATTATAATATCCGCGCCCAAATTTTCTTCAATAGATATAACTTTTTCAGGCGTAAACAGGTGTTTGGAACCGTCTATATGCGAATTGAAGTATACCCCTTCGTCTTTGATTTTATTCAGTTTGGTTAGAGAAAAAACCTGAAACCCGCCACTGTCGGTTAAAATAGGTCTATCCCAATTCATAAACTTATGAAGCCCGCCCGCCTTTTTAACAAGCTCGTCGCCCGGGCGGAGATATAAATGGTAAGTGTTTGAAAGGATAATTTGCGAGCCCGCTTCTTTAAGGTCACGGGGGTACACTCCCTTTACGGTAGCCTGCGTTCCCACAGGCATATATACGGGTGTAAGTATGTCGCCGTGCGGAGTATGAAACACGCCGGCGCGCGCACCGGTGTATTTATCGATATGCTGAATTTCGTAACTGAAAAATTTTCTCATAATTATTGTTAAAATAGCGTTATTTCCCGCATATTAGCGGGGCAATTTAAAAATCGTGACTGAATAATTTGATTTAAACCAAGCAATATAGCCACGGCGCAAAGCCGTATTGAGCCGCTTATACAATCTCATAACTTCCCGCATTTGCACGGGAGGCAGGATTGTCTAATTTTAGAAACGAGCAAGAGCAGGAGAGTGCGTAAGCGACGAAAGGAGCGTACATAGACGTACGTGACCGAGGAGTGCGCAAACTCGACGAACTATTGCGAAGTTTATAAGATTAGACACGCGTCGCCGAAAGAGAAAAACCTATACCTTTCTTTAACCGCTTCCGCGTATATCTTCAACACCTCGTCTTTGCCCGTTAAAGCGGCTACAAGCATAATAAGCGTGCTTTCCGGCAAATGGAAATTAGTTATTAACGCGTCTACGCACTTGAACTTATACGGGGGATAAATAAAAATTTGCGTGTTGCCATTACGGGGGGACAACAACCCGTTTTCGTCGGCGGCGCTTTCAAGCGTACGCACCGAAGTGGTACCCACTGCGATAACCCTGCGACCCTCGCGCTTTGCCGCGTTGATAGTTTCCGCGGCTTCTGCACCTACTTCGTAATACTCCGAGTGCATTTTATGGTCGGTAATTACGTCCTCTTTAACGGGACGGAAAGTGCCAAGCCCAACATGCAACAGTACTTCGGTAACTTGAACGCCTTTAGCCTTTATTTTTTCAAGCAAGTCGGGCGTAAAGTGCAAACCGGCGGTTGGCGCGGCGGCAGAGCCGTCGTGTTTAGCGTAAACGGTTTGGTACCTGCTTTTATCCTTCAATTTGGTTTTTATATATGGCGGAAGCGGCATTGACCCAAGCCGTTCAAGAATTTCTTCAAACACTCCGTCGTACTCAAATTCGACTATCCTTTCGCCGGACGGCGTGATATCTTCTACGGTTAGCGAAAGCTCGTTAGAAATTATAAGTTTTTTTCCAACCGTGCATTTCCTGCCCGGCTTTACCAAAACTTCCCATTTTTTTACGCCGTGTCGCTTTAAAAGCAACACTTCCACCGCGCCGCCGCTTTGCGTATGCGCGTACAGGCGCGCAGGCAAAACTTTGGTATTGTTTATAACCAGCACGTCGCCCGCCTGCAAATAATCGATAATATCTCTAAAAATTTTGTGATTTACACTGCCCGTTGCCCTGTCGTACACAAGCAAGCGCGAACTGTCGCGCGGGTCCGCGGGAGTTTGCGCAATAAGCTCCTCGGGTAAATCATAATAAAAATCGCTTTTTCTAAGTTGCATATCAATCGTCGTTTTTATCAAACAGAGAAATTTGTTCCCTCTGCTTTTCAGTAAGTTTATAGCCCAAATGCTCGTAACCGCCGCGGAGTATCATTCTGCCGCGCGGCGTTCTGGCAATAAAGCCGAGTTGCAGTAAATACGGCTCGTATACGTCCTCTATCGTGCCTGCGTCCTCATTGATGGTTGCGGCAAGCGTTTCAAGTCCCACGGGTCTGCCGTCAAACTTTTCTATCATCGCCCGCAAAAGCGCCCTGTCAACCTCGTCAAGCCCAAGCTCGTCCACCTCCATTTTAGAAAGCGCAAACTTGGCGTCGTCAACGGTTACTTTGACGTTGTTGTTAATGGTGGAAAAATCGCGCACGCGCTTTAAAAGGCGGTTTGCAATTCGCGGAGTCCCGCGCGAACGGCGTGAAATTTCCGAAGCCGCGCCGTCCTCTATAGCGATATTTAATTTTGCGGCGCTGCGTAAAACTATATCTTTCAGTTCGTCGGGCGTGTACGTTTCAAGGCGACAGATAATACCGAAACGGTCGCGCAAGGGGTTGGCTATCATACCCGCGCGGGTGGTTGCGCCGATAAGCGTAAACTTTTTAAGCGAAAAGCGGATATTGCGCGCGCTGGGGCCCTTGCCCACGATAATATCCAGCGCGTAATCTTCCATAGCGGAATATAAAATTTCTTCCACACTGTGGTTAAGGCGGTGAATTTCGTCTATAAACAGCACGTCGCCTTCGTTGAGGTTGGTTAAAATTGCCGCAAGGTCGCCGCTGCGCTCTATCGCAGGCGCGCTGGTAAGTTTTAGGTTGCCGCCCATTTCAGCCGCTATAATGTGCGCCAGCGTGGTTTTGCCAAGACCGGGCGCGCCGTATAAAAGCACGTGTTCCAAAACTTCGCCGCGCTGTTTTGCGGCGTTCATATATACCTTTAAATTTTCTTTTACCTTGTTTTGACCAACGTAGCCTTCAAGCGATTTGGGGCGTAGCACGTTTTCTTCAAAATCAAACTCGCCTTTGGTGCTTTGAACCAGCCTGTCTTCCGGGGTAAAATCGTCCTCGTCGTCAAAAAACATTTTACATTCCTCTTAGCGCCAGCATAATTATATCTTCAACCGACGCCGCGCCTTGCTCGCGTGCGCGGGCTATTGCTTTAACGCTTTCCGAACGCGTGAAACCAAGCGTCATAAGCGCCACCACAGCGTCCTCGTCGCCGCTGCCTACGGTTACGGGCACCGATTCTCCCGCCGCTTCGGTTTTTATAGTTACGGAAACTTTTTCCCTAAGCTCTAAAATAATGCGTTCGGCGGTTTTTTTGCCCATTCCTTTCACTGAAGAAAGCCTTTTAACGTCGTTGGTCGCTATAGCCGCGGCAACGTCGCTCGCACGCATTCCCGATAAAATAGTAATCCCCATTTTGGGTCCTACGCCGGAAACGGAAATAAGTTTTAAAAACATTTCCTTTTCTTCGGTGGAAGCAAAACCGTACAACGCCACGCCGTCTTCTTTAACGTGCATATATGCGTAAACAGCGCCTTCTTTTTTGCCTGAAAGCGCGGAAAAAGCGGCGCCCGTACACTGCACCTCGAAGCCTATTCCCGACGCCGTTTCGATAAGCGCCGTTTCGGGCGACAACGATAAAATTTTGCCATTTATATAACCAATCATTATAGCTCCTATTTAATACCGAACATTTTGCCAAACCGCGAAGTATGCGCGTGGCACAGCGCCACCGCCAACGCGTCGGCAGCGTCGTCCGGGCGGGGAATTTTATTTAAACGCAACAACGAAGTTACTACGTGCATCATTTGTATTTTATCTGCTTTCCCGTAACCCGTAAGCGACTGTTTTATTTGGTTTGGAGTGTACTCGAACAGCTTGCCGCAATATTTAATGCAGGTAAGCAACGTAACGCCTCTGGCGTGCGCTACAGGTATGCCAGTAGTTATATTCTTTGAAAAAAACAGCTCTTCAACGGCTATCTCGTCGGGCTTATACTTAGTAAGAATTTTATTTACGCCCTCTTCAAGCATAGCAAGCCTTACGGGCAGACTTTCTTCCTTGGGCGTAAGCACAACGCCGTAATCCACCGCCACGGTACTATCGTTTTTAAGTTTTTCCACAATCCCGTAACCCATAGTAGCAAGCCCTGGGTCGATACCTAATATAATCATCTCAGTTTATTGTAGTTTAATTTAAACGATATGTCAACCCATTCACTTGTTGCGGTAGCTTTCGGAAAGTTTTTTAAAGGCGG
This sequence comes from uncultured Christensenella sp., assembly GCA_910578145.1. Taxonomy (GTDB): domain Bacteria; phylum Bacillota; class Clostridia; order Christensenellales; family Borkfalkiaceae; genus Coproplasma. The sequence goes on from CAJTPJ010000002.1 coordinate 215,550, forward strand.
GCAGGGCGCGTTCAATCATTTCAGGCGAAACGCAGTAAGAAACCCGCGCATACCCATTACAGCCGAAATCATCGCCGGGTACTATCAAAAGCTCGTACTCCTTAGCTCTTTCACAAAACGCCGCCGCACTCTCTTCCATTGATTTAACAAACAGATAAAACGCACCGTCAGGCTTAACTACGCCGAAGCCGTAATCCACCAAGGCCGCATACAGTCTGTCGCGGTTGTTTTTGTAAACGGAAATATCGGAAGTAACGTTATAAACCTTTTTAATAAGTTGTTGAAAAAGGTTGGGCGCGCACACGAAACCCAACGCCCTACCGGCGCCGCAAATACCCGCATACACCTTGGAAAACTGCGGCATTTCGTTATTGACCGCTATATATCCTATCCTTTCGCCGGGCAAAGATAGGCTTTTGGAATACGAATAACACACTATACTATGGGGGTAATAGTTCATAACGTAGGGTACTTTAACCTCTTTATCGAACACCAACTCCCTGTACGGCTCGTCTGAAATAAGGTAAATGGGTTCGCCGTATTTTTCAGAATACTTTTTAAGCAATTCAGCCAGCCGTATTATATCCTTTTCAGGATACACTACGCCGCTTGGATTGTTGGGCGAATTTATAATTACCCCCTTAGTATGCGCCGTTATCGCGCTTTCGAGCTTGTCGAAATCTATTCTGAAAGTCCCCTCTTCAACACCTACGGCAATAAGTTTTCCGCCAGCGTGTTCGGTAAACACTCCGTACTCCGGGAAAAACGGCGCAAACGTAATAATTTCGTCGCCCGCGTTAAGCAACGCGTTTAACGTTATGGTAAGCGAAGCCGCCGCGCCGCAAGTGAGATAAAGACAATCGGCGGTAAGTTTAGTGGAAAACCGCGAGTTAATATAGTCGGCAAGCACCTGTCTTACCGAATAGTCGCCCTGCGCAGAAGTGTAACCGTGCAGTTGCACGGGGTCGTACGTTTGTAAAATTTCAACAATCGCTTCCCTTACCTCGGCGGGCGCAGGCACGCTGGGGTTTCCTATGGAAAAATCAAAAACTTTGTCGTCGCCTATTTCCGCTTTGCGCTTTTTCCCGTATTCAAACAATTCTCTTATAGAGGAACGGACTTCACCGAGCCGCACGTTTTTTTCGTTTATCATCTTTTCACCTTTTTTGGTAATTATACCATTTACAGCAAATTTTGACAAGGGTTTTGAAAATAAATTTAAAAGCCCCCGATTTTACACGGGGGCTTGTTTAACCTGTAAGCGATTTTCTGAAATTTTCCATTATTCTGTTTTCAATGCGCGAAACCTGCACTTGTGAAACGCCCAACATCGTAGCCACTTCGCTTTGCGTCATATCCCTGAAATACCTAAGCATTATAACTTTTTTGTCGCGCTCGGGCAAACTTTCTATTGCGGTTTTCAGTTGCAACGCTTCAATAATGTCTTCTTGCTTGTCTTCTACGGGCAATTTTTCAAGCAGTTCCTGCCCCTTTTCGTCCTTATAGTCGCCCTGTGCGTAAATGGAAACGGGCATTCGGGTGGAACCCATTGTAAAAACCACTTCGCTTTCCGGCATATTAAATTCGTCGGCAATTATTTTTAAAGACGGTTGTTTGCCGTTTTCCGAAGAAAACTTTTCAATGAAAAGATTTATCTGCTTGGCGCAACTTTTAATTTGGCGCGAAACTTTAATGCTTCCGTCGTCACGCATAAACCGCTTTATTTCGCCCGCAATCATAGGTACGGCGTACGTTGAAAACCTTACGTTAAAGTTTTCGTCAAAGCCGTTAATAGCTTTTAAAAGCCCCATACTTGCCAGCTGGTACAAATCGTCGTATTCTACGCCTTTATTGAGATATCGGCGCACTATACTCTTTATCAAGTTGTTGTTTTCTACTATCAGAGTTTCCTTTGCGCACGAGTCGCCCTGTTTTGCTTTGCGTATCAGGTCGTTCGTCTTTTCGACGTCAAGCATTCTCCACTTCCGCTTTAAAACATTTTGACATATACACGACCGTCCCTTCGCCCTTTATGGAATTTACTTTAAATTCGTCCATAAAAGTCTGCATAATGGTAAAACCCATACCCGAACGTTCGTCCGACGGAGCAGACGTAAAAAAAGGCTGAATCGCCTGACTTACGTCGGCAATGCCTTTTCCCGTGTCGCTCACCTTTATATGTAGCGTGCCGTCTTCTATTTCGCATTCCACCGTAACAAGCCCCAAATTGCCTTTATACGCGTGTACGGTGCAATTTGTAACCGCCTCGGAAACGGCGGTTTTCACGTCGGAAAGGTCGGCAAGGCTGGGGTTTAATTCAAGGCAGAACGCCGCAACTGCGTCGCGGGCAAACGCCTGATTGCGCGGAAGTGAGTAAAATTGAATTTTTAAATAATTTTTAGTCATTATTATCGTCCTTTGATTATTGTGCTTTGGGAATAAGCGAATATATGCCGCTTAAATTTAAAATTTTGTCCGCGGCGAAATTAGGCTTTGAAATATATAACGGCACGGAAAGTTTTGCCGCTTTTTTATATCTGCCAATCAAAAAACCTATGCCCGTGGAATCCATAAAGGCAACTTCAGACAAATTTATTATAATTTTCGCGGCGTTGATATTGTCCTCAATCAACTTGTCGCATTTCTCGCGCGCTTCTTGCGAAGAGCACTCGTCCATTTCACCGGAAAGATTTATGTACAAAATCTTATTTTTTAAATATCCCGTTACCGTCATTGTTTTTCTCCGTCGTTTTTGTAAAATATTACAACTTTTAAAGCGGGATATTTTACGGGATTTTAGATTTATTTGTAAAGTTTTGTCTAAAATAAGCAACTACGCGTTTTTAAAAATTTAAAAAAATAATTTATAAAATATGTAAAAATTTGCAGGAAAATTACTTGACAAAATTCAATAGGTATATTATTATATGTAAGCATTGTGCGTATCAAAAGGCACATCCCTTTTCGGGCCTTTAGCTCAGTTGGTTAGAGCGGTCGGCTCATAACCGATTGGTCCGCGGTTCGAGTCCGTGAAGGCCCACCAACAAACTTTTTAAACAACGCTTGGTTAACAACAGTTAGCGCGGCTTAAGTTTGAAAAATTAAATCGTTTTTATTATTTGGCCCTATAGCTCAGTTTGGTTAGAGCGCCAGCCTGTCACGCTGGAGGTCGACGGTT